>CAYXUS010000266.1:0-40824 GCA_964468415.1 uncultured Caldithrix sp. | reverse complement strand
TCGCTTAATAAATGTACGGCGCGGGTGGTACTGAACGGGGTGCGCAAAATGGAGATGTACCGACGCGTAGCAGCCTGGATCAGATAATCCGGCACCTTATTGTTGTTGGTGATCAGAATCATGGGAATCTCAAATTCAATAAAGCGATCGATGGAGCGGGTTAGCTGACGCGGCGGCAAACTGAACAGGTAACGAATTTCGGTATTCCCCAAAATCTGGATGCGATCCCAGGTAAACAGTTCCACAAACCCCGAAAGCGCCAATCCCGGACGGTGCACCTCGCTACTGGTAATTTTGCGGTTCAGTCCGTTCTCGGAGCACAAAAGTTGAATTTGCAATCGTTCTTGATTTTCCCTTAACAGGGTTCTTACGGTAATAAAATCATCCATAGTAATCTTAAGTTATAAAACTAACATTGCGCTTGCAAAAAAAAGAGGCGTTCCGTTCAGAACGCCTCTTTTTTAATACACGAATTTTAATTACTCAACCATCTCTGTGATTTTTCGTTTGTCGTTTTCCCGAATTTTTTCTTTGATTTTGGTAATTTGTCTTTCCACATTATCGATGGCGAGGTCGATCGATTTAAAAACGTCGTCGCTTTTCTCTTTCACAATAAAATGTTTTTTGCGCATTTGAACTTTAAACTCCACCACCTGATCGAGTTTTTCGTAAGAAAAAATGGTATCTATGTTCATGATCTGATCCGAAAATCGATCCAGCCGTTTTATTTTATCGGTCAAATAGCTCTTTAACCGTTCCGGTGCTTTGTAACCTCTTGTGGTGATTGAGATGTTCATCACGACCTCCTTCGGTTTTTTGATGGTTTTTGGGTGGCCCCGGGATGGGCCTGCTTGTAAATATTTTTTAAATGTTCAATGGATAAATGGGTGTAAACCTGGGTTGTGGAAAGATTTTCATGTCCTAACAAATCTTTAACAACCCGAATGTCTGCACCGGCATTCAGAAGATGGGTAGCGTAGGTGTGTCGTAAAATATGCGGACTTTTTTTGTTCAGATGACTAACCTTTTCCAAGTGTTTTTTAATAATTCTTTGAATTGCCATAGAATACATTTTCTGCCCAGTCTTACGCACAAATACATTATCGACCGAATTATCCGCATATTGAGGGCGAATCGCCAGATACTTTTCCAGAATGTACCGGGCGCTTCCGCCAAAGGGAAGGATCCGTTCTTTGTTTCCTTTCCCGATAACCCTAATCAGTCCCTGTTTGAAATCGATTTGACCGATCTTTAAGTCAATTAACTCCGAGAGTCGCATCCCGGTTCCGTAGAAAAGTTCGATAATGGCCAGGTCGCGCAGGTCTTCAAATGTTTTAATTTGTTGTGAATCAAGCAGTTGCCTTATTTCTTCCAGGGTTAAATATTCGGGTAGTTTTTTTTCGAAACGCGGCATTTTGACCAGAGCCGCCGGATTTTTCTTAACGTAACCTTGTTTCAGCAAATAACGAAAAAACGATTTTAAAGTGGCTAATTTCCGGGCGATACTGCGTTTTGAGATGCCTTCTTCCTGAAGGCGAATCAAAAAATAGCGAAGCATTTTTTTGTCGATGGTTTGCCAGAATATTCGTTCGCTGCCCAGGAACTCCAGCAAGAAGGTCTCGAACTGGCGGAGATCGGTTGCGTACGATTTGATGGTGTTACGGGAATAGCGCCGTTCCAGATACAAATATTTCAGGAATTCTTTAATGGCATTTTCCATGCATTTTAACCTGGCACAGAGCCCAAATTAATTTTTCCGGCAGTTGCCTTTATTCGTCAAAAGGCTCTTCATGTTTGCAATTGGGACAACGTAGAATGTGTCCTTTGCTTTTCAAATTTTTTTCGACCATGTAATTGTTGCCGCATTGCGGGCATTTTTTGTTAACGGGCTTATCCCACGAGACGAAATCGCATTTGGGATAATTGGAGCATCCGTAGAAAATTCGCCCGCGTTTGGTTCGGCGTTCCACAATTTGGCCGTCGCAGCCTTCTTTGGGACAGGCAATCCCCAACGTTAATGGCTTGGTATTTTTACACTTGGGGTAATTGGAACATGCCAGAAAACTGCCAAACCGCCCTCGTTTAATGACCATCGGGCTGCCGCAAAGTTCGCACACTTCACCGGTTTCCTGCGGTTGCTCCTCTTCTGTTAACGGTTTGGTGTTCCGGCATTCGGGGAAGCCGCTGCAAGCCAAAAATTTGCCATTGCGCCCCCAGCGGATGACCATGGGACGGCCGCATTTTTCACAAACTTCGTCGGTCTCCTGCACGATGAGTGATTTGAGCTTCGTTTTTTCTTGCTTTACTTTTTCCAGGTCTTGCTCAAAAGACTGGTAGAACTCCGACATTACCTGCTCGTACGAGGCGCCGTTTTGGGCAATTTCGTCCAGCTTTTCTTCCATTTTTGCCGTAAATGAAACGTTGAACAAATCGGGAAAGCCATTCACTAAAATTTTGTTAACCGTCTCTCCCAACTCCGTTGCAAACAGCTTTTGCTCTTTGCGCTCCACATATTGGCGTTGCAAAATGGTGCTGACGATTTGTGCATAAGTGCTGGGGCGACCAATCCCCAGACGATCCAGCTCTTTGACCAGCGTACTTTCTGTGTAGCGTGCCGGCGGTTTTGTAAAATTTTGCTCCGGGGTCAGTTCCGTCAATTCGCATGAAAGGCCTTTTTCCAAATTCAATGGAATGTTAGCCTGGCCGTTTCCGCCGTTTTGCTCGGCATCTTCTTTGTAAATTTTCATAAAGCCCGGGAATTTCATGACTTCGCCTTCGGCGGAGAACAGGTAATCTCCACCTTGTACTTCGACCACGGTTTTTTCGAAAACGGCCGGTTTCATCTGGCAGGCCACAAAACGCTTCCAGATTAAATCGTACAGTCGAAATTGTTCCGGACTTAATTTGTCTTTCAAAGCTTCCGGAGTAAATTCCGCGGTAATGTAGGTGGGACGAATGGCTTCGTGGGCATCCTGAGCCGTCTTTTTTGTTTTGTATTGGCGGGGGCGTTCGGGTAAAAATTCTTTTCCGATTTGCTCGGTGATGTAGGTGCGTACGGCATCGATGGCCACCGGGCTAATGCGGGTGGAATCGGTACGCATGTAAGTGATAAGTCCCACACTGCCCTGTCCGGGAATTTCCACCCCTTCGTACAGCGATTGGGCAATTTGCATAACCCGACGGGTAGACATGCGAAGCTGGCGCGAAGCTACCTGTTGCAAGGTACTGGTCGTAAACGGCGGCGGTGACTGGCGTTTTACTTCTTTCTTTTGTACCGCGGTAATGGCAAAGGCTTGCTTACGAATTTCTTTTAGGTGCTTTTGTGCCTCTTCCTGATTGGAAATTTTGGCCTTTTTTCCGCCGATTTTTGCCAGCTTAACACGAAACGCTTCCAGATTTTCCGGCTTGGCCAGGGCAAAGATATTCCAGAATTCTTCCGGCGTGAAGTTACGAATTTCTTCTTCGCGTTCGCAAATTAGGCGTAAGGCCACCGACTGTACACGTCCCGCACTCAAGCCCCGATAAATAATTTCCCACAATAGCGGACTAATTTTGTAACCTACAATCCGGTCCAGCACCCGACGCGCCTGCTGCGAGTAAACTCTGCGCATATCGATGCCCCGCGGATGGCGCATGGCTTCGTCTACCGCGTTTTTGGTGATTTCGTTAAATTCCACCCGGTACACGTCTGCCTTGTCTTTGTCGAGAATGGTCGAAATGTGGTAGGCAATTGCCTCCCCCTCACGGTCGGGGTCGGTCGCCAGATACACTTTGTCGGATTGGCTTGCCTTGTTTTTTAGCTCTTTGATTATTTTTTCTTTACCGCGAATTTTCACGTATTGGGGTTTGAACCCTTCCTCGATGCTCACTCCCAATTTGGTTTTTGGTAAATCGATAATGTGCCCTACCGAAGCAGTAACATCGAAGTTTGATCCGAGATATTTATTTATCGTTTTTGCTTTTGCCGGAGATTCAACAATAACCAGTGATTTTTTAGCCATAAAATTACTAATGCCTTTCTTTCATTAAATAAATAATAATGGAAAGTTCCGCAGAATGCAACCAATTTTTATTATTGTATCGAATTTGAGCCAAAGGGATAATAAAATCCGTCCCAGGAGCCCTGGCTATTGATTTCATTGCCAAAAATAATGGTGCCGGCAATGGACTTGATGTCGTCTATGGTCACATGCGATGTGCCCAGGGACAGGGCTTTTTCCACAACCATTTCGAATTCGTAATCATCTAACAGGCCCAATTCACGAAGCTGCAGCAAATAGCCATACGCTTCCGGCTGAATGACCATTTTCTCGACTTCGTGCAAAAGCCGCACGGATCGCGTGGAATATTCAATATCTTCTTCTCTGGGCATGTGATTTTCAGCCATGTGATTGAACACCCAGGAAAAGGCAAAGTTGATTTCATTTTCCGTGTAACCGCGCGCCAATAGCTTTTTCGAGATATTGCTATAATTGCCCTTTACTCCGGGGCGTTTTAATTCTTGTAAAAGATAAACCACTATTTCTATGAAACGTTCCTGCATCATTTTACCGTCTTTGTTCTCACTGTTTTTACCCATTGAGCATACTCATACGTAAGTTCTACCCAATCTGTTCCTTTTTTCATTCTACTTTGATAATGCGATGTCTGTTGTGTTACAAATCATTATTTTGCGGCCGGATATCTTCTACGACCAATTGTAATTTGGTCGTTCCGCGCCATGTGTTAATTCCCATGCGGAAAGCCACATCCACTTTTTGGCCAAAGCTCAGATCGTCTTTAAACTCACCCGAGTTCCACCAAACGCATTCGTACATTTGGTTGGCCTTTTGAATTATGAGCTTTAGATGTTTTCCGTTGCTCAGGGGATACATTTCCCGAATCGTTACCCCTTGCAATACGAAAAGCGGCTCCGGATTCCCCTCGCCAAAAGGGCCCAATTCTTCGATGGTTTGGGCCATATTCAAATGAATTTGATCCACATCCACCACCGAATCGATTACAAGCTGGGGAATCAGGTCTTCGTCCGTCAAAATGGAATTGGCATATTCGATGAAGCGATCTCTGAATTCGGGGAATCTGTCTTCGGGAATGGTTAAGCCTGCCGCTTTTTGATGCCCTCCGTAATTCAAGAAATAATCGCTGAATTTTGTCAGCGCCTCGGTAATGTGAAACGAATCGATGCTACGCGCCGAGCCCACCAAATTGCCGTCTTCGTCTTTGGTAAAGGCCAATACGGGACGCCAATAGCGTTCTTTCAATTTCCCGGAAATCAAACCGATCAATCCGGCATGCCAGTCATCATTTTCCACAATGATGACTTTTTCGAGATTCTTTTTGTCGCTGGGTAAATACGAAAGCGCTTCATCCAAATAGTTTTGCTGCATCATCTGGCGTTTCTGATTCAGCTTGTTCAGGTACGAGGCCAAATAGTGCGCTCTTTCTTTGGAATCGGAAATAAGTAATTTCAACGATGTGTCCGCTTCCTCAATGCGACCGGAGGCATTCAGACGAGGCGCCAGAAAATAGCCAACGGAAATGGGCGTAATCGTTTTTCCGTTTAAGCCGGCAACTTTCTTCAATTCGATTAATCCGGGTTTTTTAGTACGTGACAGCACTTTTAGGCCAAATTTGACCAAAGCGTAATTCTCATCGCGCAACGGCATTACATCGGCAATGGTACCAATGGTCGCCAGGTCCAGTTGATCCAGCAAAAATTGCTTGTAATCGGCTTCCGGGAGCAATTTCTGCACAAGCGCCCAGATTACTTTGTAAGCCACAACCGCCCCGCAAATGGCCTTAAAAGGGTATTCCGAATCGGCACGGTTAGGGTTGATGACCGCCACTGCCGGAGGTAATGCTCCTTCGGGCAAATGATGATCGGTCACAATAACGTCCATCCCTAATTCCTGGGCATAAGCAATGGCTTCGCCCGCCGTAATGCCGTTATCGACCGTGATGATGAGCTGCGCCCCCATTTGCTTAATTTGGTCGATGGTCGATTTTTGCAATCCGTACCCGTCCTTTTCGCGATGCGGGAGCAAATACTGCACCGGGTAATCGATTCTTTTAAAGAAATAAATCATCAGGGCCGTTGAAGTAATGCCATCCACATCGTAATCGCCGAAAATCAGAATTTGTTCGCGCTTTTCAATGGCCTGTAAAATGCGTTCCACTCCCTTTTGCATGTCGGGCAGTAAATAGGGGTCGTGCATGCGCTCCGACAAACGAAACGTCTCCAGATGGGAGGGCGGTAGTTTGCGGTTTTCCAGAATTACTTCTATGATCGAACGCGCTGTATTTGCGTTTAAAATTTTCCACTCATTTTTCGGTAGATTCAAATTCCACTCCTTTAAATCAGATTTCGTCGTCAAGACATCGGTTATTATACACAATATTAAAATTGGAAGCAAAGCATCTCAGCCGGAATATAGCCGGACGTCGATTTTGGATTTTATCGAATCGAGAAAAGGAGAGGACTTGCGCCTTTTGCCAAAGCGATTGCGTACCAGGGTAAAAATTACTTCACTTTTGCTGCGCGTCATGCCCACGTAGAACAAACGCTTTTGTTCGTCCATTTTTTTGTCGAGCGGGCGGTCATCTTCTTCGTCACGTCGGTATGTAAAAACACTCGGAATGCTTTCGTCTTCTACCCCGCAAATAATTACTTTTTCAAACTCCAACCCTTTGGCGGCATAAAGGGTTAGCAAAGAAACCGCATCAATCGGTTCCAGATTATCCTGAGTGTTAATAAGTGAAATGTACGAAAGAAATTCGCTAATGGCTTCCAGAATAGGCAGTTTTCGATATTGGTAGGCCATGCGTAAAATTCGGTCGTAAAATTCCTGATCGGAACCGTAGGGTTGTATCTGCAGTTTTTGTTGTCGGGTCACGTTCTCCAATTGTGTTTCTATTCGGGCAGCTTCCAGAATAAACTGTTCTTTGAACGGTTTAAAAATTTTTGAATACGGCGACATCAATTTGTGCACGCCTGCCTGAAACAGAAGGCGATCTTCTTTTTCCACGAGTTGATTTTCTACCATGTTGCCAAGGGCCACAAATTCGGCAAATTCTTCTCCGGAAGTCAGAATATCTTTTTTCTGTGCTTCCCGAATCAAACGCTTGAAGATCTGGTTTAGCACCAGTACATCATCCAACGCGCGGTGGCGGGTACCTGTGTCCAGATGGTAAAAATCGGCCAAAGCATCGATGGATGCTCTTCGTTCGGGAAAAAGATTTCGGGCTAAAATCAAAGAATCGTAGCGTACGTTTTTGGGGCGTGGCAGGCCCAATTCTTTGGCGTACCGATCTAAAAATTTAAAATCAAAAGCATAGCCATTGTGGGCAATCAGCAAATGATCTTCGATAAAATCCAAAAATTCGGGAATCACCTTTTCCGGAGGCGGTGCATTTTCGACATCTTCCGCACGGATGTGGTGAACGGCCTGGGCTTCCGGTTCGATGGGAATGCCCGGATTCACCAGAGTGTTAAAACGCTCGACGATCTCTCCGTTTTGCACTTTTACGGCGGCAATTTCTACAATTCCGGCGCGGGCGGGATCTTTTCCGGTCGTTTCCAGATCGAAAACCACATAATTCTCAAAAATATTTCCGTCTGCCGGCTGAATTTGCACCTGAAGCCAGCGGAAAAGAGCGGTTAAAATTCCTTTGCGGCCTTCGCCCCGCAGTTCAAAAATGCGTATTTCGTAATCGGACAGCGGACTTAGTTTGCAGGGTTCTAACAATAGTACAAGATCGTTTTTGCTGACGTGCTCGACATTTTTTTCGTCCAATTCTTTTACCGTGCATCCCAGGGCAAATTGCACCATTCGTGCCGCAATGAATCGCACCCGACTATCCCGATGGAACACCCAGATTCGGCGTTGCGGGGTTGAAAGGTGGGGTACCTTTTTTATTTTTAAAAATTGAAAATGGCGATAATTGTTTTTTAAGAACGAAGGATGAATGGTTTGCATCCCGTTTAACACTTCCTGAAGCAATCGGTCGAAGGTGAAAAATGTTTTTAAATTGACCAGATTGGCAATATGTCCGATAAAATTGCGAATTTTATTACGAACGCGTCCTTCGTCAATTTCTTTGTTTGCAAAATCATTCAGGGCTTTGCGCAACGAAATATTTTTTACACGTGCCCACTGCTGTAGCTTTTTGTACAAATGCTCCCCTAACTCCAGACGGATGAGTTTGTCCAGAATCAGAATATCCGAAGGATCGCGGATTAATTTCAGATAAAGGAGTAAGCGTTTCATTAAAGGATGGTCGGTTACATTTTTGCCTTGCGCCATCTGGAAGGGAATACGCTTTTGCAGCAAGTAATTGGAAAGTTGCTCGCCAATGCGATGAAAGGGGTAGAGAACGGCAATATCGTTGTAATCTACTCCTTGTTCTTTATGCCATTCTTCGATTTTTTTCAAGATAAAATCAATTTCCTGCCCTTCCTGATCGAAAAAGAGTGCGGTTAGCCTGGCTTCTTTTTCTTGGGCACTGTTAATTTTCTTTTCGGGTTCAATCCGGTCGGTTCCTTTTAGGATTAATTGCGCCGCATCGATGATGGTTTGTCCGGATCGATAATTTTCGTCCAAAAGCAATGGCGCAGAAATTCGAAAGTCCCGCATGAATTCACGAATGTTCTCCGGATTTGCACCACGCCAGGAATAGATCGACTGATCATCGTCGGCAACGACAAAAATGTTCCGGTGCTTTTCGGCTAATTTCTTTACGATCTGATACTGGACGCGATCGGTGTCCTGAAACTCATCTACCAGAATGGATTGATACAGAAAACGGTATTGTTCCAAAACGTCCGGATATTTGTTAAATATTTGCAAAGTCAGGGTTAATATTTGATCGTAATCGATCAAATTATGCTGAGCAAGGTGACGCTCATACTCCTGAAAAACCGAGGCCGAAAAACCCGGCATGGGCTTGTCTTTTAAACGATAATTTGAAATGGCTAACAGAATTCCTTTGATTTTTTTGTTGGCATCGGGGATGTTCCGTTTCTGGAGAATACTCGAAATCAATGAGGATTGGTAGTCGTCGTCACACACAGTAAAATGGGGATGAAGGCCGGCCAGTCCGGGATTTTTTCTCAGAATGGAAAGAGCAAAGGAGTGGAATGTGCCACAATGAATTTTCTCGGCCCGCTCCTGCAAAACATTTGCCAGGCGATGTTGCAGTTCATTAGCCGCTTTATTGCTAAATGTCAGGGCTAAAATTTGCTCGGGTGGAATTTTGTATTGGAGAATCGAGTAAATAATACGCGCAATGATTGTGCGTGTTTTTCCGGTACCGGGGCCGGCAATAAGCAAAACGGGATGCCTGGGAGAGGTAACCGCCTTGCGTTGTTTGTCATTAAGTTGAGCTAAATATTTTTCAATGTTCATACACAAAGTAGTTTATTGATACAATTTTTTTGCGGGGAAGCGGATTGATTGCTATCAATCCGCGCCTGCCGTGCCGGGGACTGATTGCAATCAGTCCCCGGTGGCCGTGTCCTTTAAGAAAGCACCGATTTTTGCGAAGTGCACTTCGAAATGTCCGTCATCTCTGAAAGCCTTAAATCGTTTTCGACTTTCGTTGCGCCGAGTTTCATCGTAAACTTCTGCAAAATCCACAACTGTTTCGTAGCCCGATAGTTCCTCCGGCTTTAGTGGGTCAAACAAAATGATGGCATCTGCCATCCCCCCCAATTTTACCGTGGTAATAATCACCGGTTCGTAATCTTCATCCAAGCCATTCTGCCCAAAGTGCACAGTGTGCGGCACAAAAGAATTTTGCTTCCATACCCACAAATCCCGACTTAGCTGTAATGCATCTTCCTTTTTTGAGGCATAAATATGGACCTTTTTCCCCTCTTCGTAAAATTTTTCGGCGATATCGCACACATATCGATTCTTTTTAGGAATGGGTAATTCGATAAAAACCGTTTTATTCATTAGAAAAATTTCCCGATTTCAATGCGTACATCAAAAGTGGAGTGATCTTTTTTCCCTGTAAAATTCTCAAAAAATTTAATAACGCGGTATTGCAAACGCAGGCCCAAAAAATATTGGCTTTCCATAGCAATATCCACGCCCGCCGCGCCGAAAACATTCCAGGCCCAGCGGAATTCATCCTTTTTTCGTTTGTCTTCCGGGAAATTAATCCCATACATCGGCCCACCGCCAACGGCCACAAAAGGGCGCAACGAATCGTCAATTTTGTAAGCGAGCAGGCGCTTTTTCAAGCTAATCGTTACATCGCTTAAATAGGCATTGTTAACTTTATTGATCGTAACCGGAATTCCTGTCCAAGGGTCAATGAGATCGATTTGGTTTTCATCACGCAAGAGAAATACATCCGCCTGAATACCCACATGAAAAAAATGTTGCAAAGGAATTGAATAAAAGCCTCCGATGCCCGTACCCAATTCCACCACGCTAAAGGCAACGCCCGCCTGACGATATTCCGTAGGTTCCGGATCTTTTAATAAGTATTTATCTAAATCATCCTGATCATCCTGCGCCAATAATTGCTGAAACGAGAGCAAAATTAAACTCAAAATTATTAACTTTCGCAATGAGCTTCCCCTTTACAAATCCATCGTTCACTTTTTAAATCATGATCCTTTTTTGAAGTTCCGGAAAAGTTTAACATTTTTTCGACTCATAAAATTTACAATTTTTTTGATTTTTATTTAACATTTTTTAAGGCTATAGTTTTGATATTTTAATTCTAAAGGATATATCCTTTAATTTTTAAGCGCCTTTTATCCGACTTTTGTTTGTTTATCTGGACACCTGCCATATTTTTAACTGATTGCCAAAAAAACTTAACCATTTTATAGAAATAAAAAAACCCTTTTCCGCAAAAGAAAAGGGTTTTAAAAAGCCTTTATTAATCTCTATCGAAACATTGCTTTGATTGCGCCCCAGGTTCGGTAGATGTCCGAAATACTCGGATGCACAATCAGGGAAGTCTCATCCAATGGTTTTCCGTTCTTTCCAATCGCTCTGATTTTATAAAAGAAAACCGAAATGTCCTTAAACATTACGTTCTTGTCTGTAAACTCATATTGAGACCCCGGCCCCTTGGGATTTAACCGGGCCAATTCCACATAGTGTGCGTCGTTCGTGGAACGCAAAACGGAAAAGTATTTTACACCCTCTTCTGCTTGTGTAACCCAGGTAATTTTAACCTGGTTACGACTGGGCACGGCAGAACATTCCACAAAAACGTTATTTGCCAAAGCCCAAGAAACCGCCAATAAAACGATAGCAAAACCGAAAAATAAACGACGCATTTTACCGCAAATTAATGAATATTACATTTTTTTTAAATATATGATATTATTTGCTAATGTCAAGATTTTTTTTCACCTGTAATTCCTGAATATTCGGCAATAACGGATAAAAAATAACCAGCGAATCACCAACCTGGCCCGCCTTAAATAAAGTAAACATAGCATTTGTCCCGCTTCGCGCCTTAAGCGAATCTGTCCCCGCAAACAAACGGGCAGGTAGAAAGCTCCCCGCAACCTTTCCTACATCCACATAGCCATACACATACACGTCTCGGCTCAAACGACTTTTCCCGTTCGGTACAATCACGGTTATCTGACCTGATTTTTTATCGACATCCAGAACCGCGCCTTTAATTTTCTTTTCCCCGAAACGTAAAACAACATTTTGATTTCTTTGAATAAAAAACAAAGCCCCAAAACTCACCGTCGATTTTAAAATCAAATTATCCCGGTTCTCAATGGTCATTAAAACCTTCTGCGGAGGAACTGTGTCATTCAGATGAAAATAAACAGCACCGACATTTCCTTTAAGCGGAGAATAAAGATTGAGCGGAGAATAATTGGAATTTTGCCCTACGGGCCACAAACTCATAAGCAAATCTCCCTGCCGCACAGCTTCTCCCTTTTCAACCAAAAGTGCGATCAGCTTAACTTGCATTGGGCTAAGCAGATCTACTTTTTTCCACGCCGTAAGCTTTCCTTCTATCGGAATGTGTACCCGCAACGTATCGGTTCGTACCTTCACAGTAACCCAGTGCGTCCGGGAAGCATCGGAAAGGTTTTGTTTGTTCCGACAGGCTGCCAATGCTGCGATAACCAAAAAAATCAAGGCTAAATTTTTCATTCCCGCATCCTGTTATTCCTACAAAAATTCCTTCTTCAAAGTAACAGTCGCTTTCTCCAGCCCCAGGGTGACGAAGGAGCACACATAGTTTAATCATCAATTAAAATTAATGCCAAAATTTCTACCCGATGCTTGCTTTTACTCTTCCAAACTTCTATTTTGCGTTCTTCAACAAAAAAGTAGGAGACCACTATGAGCCAATACGATGTTGCAATTGTCGGTTCCGGACCGGGTGGCTACGTGGCCGCCATTCGTGCTGCACAGCTAAACCTGAGAACAGCCATCATCGAACGCGACCGTCTGGGCGGCGTGTGCCTGAATTGGGGCTGCATCCCCACCAAGGCTCTGCTGAAAAGCGCTCAATTATTCGACGAAATTTCTCACGCCAAAACATTTGGCATTAAGGTAGATCGTGCCGAAGCCGATTTCCCGGCTATTATTCGTCGCAGCCGACAGGTTGCCGATCTTAATTCCAAAGGCGTTGACTTTTTAATGCGCAAAAACAAAATCGATGTGATTCAGGGAAACGCTACCTTTCAAAGTCCCAGCGATCTTCTTATCACCCAGAAAGACGGACAAACCCAAACCATTTCTGCACGCCACATCATTATTGCCACCGGCGGGCGTCCCAGAAGCATCCCTGGCATAGAGATCGACGAACAAACCATCATCAGTAGTAAAACGGCGATGACGTTGGCCGAACGTCCCGAATCATTAATCATTATCGGTGCCGGTGCGATTGGCGTCGAATTTGCTTATTTCTACAGTACCTTAGGGACCAAGGTCTCTATTGTGGAGATGCTCGACCATCTTTTGCCTCTGGAAGACGAGGAAATCAGTGTGATTCTGGAGCGTAACTTTAAGCGTAAAAAAATTAACATTTTTACTTCGTCGCGGGTTCTCAAAATTGAAAAAATCGATGGCGGTGTAAATGTTCATATTCAAAAAGGCGAGAAAGAAGAAGTCCTTACCGCGGAAAAAGCCCTTATTGCGGTGGGCGTACAGGGGAACGTGGAAGGTTTGAATCTCGAAAAAGCAGGAATTGTTCATGAACGGGGATTTATTAAAGTCGATGAATGGTACCAGACCAATGTCCCCGGTGTTTATGCTATCGGTGATATTATCGGCCCGCCCCTCTTGGCACATGTTGCCTCGCACGAAGGTATTGTGTGTGTCGAAAAAATTGCCGGGCTCGACCCGCATCCGGTGGATTACCAGAGCATTCCGGCGTGCACCTATTGCCAGCCTCAGGTTGCCAGTATCGGCTTAACCGAAAAAGAGGCCAAAGAAAAAGGCTACGAAATAAAAACCGGGAAATTCCCTTACACCGCTTCCGGAAAGGCCCGGGCCATCGGCGAACGCGACGGCTTGGTGAAATTGATTTTCGACGCTAAATACGGAGAACTTCTGGGAGCACACATCATCGGAGCCGAAGCCACCGAGTTAATCGCCGAACTGGGCCTGGCCAAAACAATGGAAGCAACTCCCGCCGAACTTTTCCAGACCATTCACGCCCATCCCACTCTGTCGGAAATGGTTATGGAAGCAGCTGCCGATGCAGAAAAACAGGCGATTCATATTTAACGCACACATCTTCCACACACGCGTAAAAAACATAAGGCCGACGTCGCATTTGGAGGTCGGCTTTTTTGTTCTTTCCTAAGTAAAAATTTTTATTTCTCAGGAATATTTCTCCGTTCTGCAACGTTATTGCAATCTAACTTACACGAACAAAAATTTAAGGAGGACCTTATGGCAATTCAGATTGGTAAAGAAGCACCCAATTTTAAAGCAACGGCTGTTATGCCGGACAACACATTTAAAGACGATTTTGCGCTGGAAGACTATCGTGGCAAATACGTAGTGGTTTTTTTCTGGCCCCTGGATTTTACTTTTGTTTGTCCCACTGAAATCCTGGAATTCAACAAATTTCTGCCGGAATTTGAGAAACGCAATACACAAGTTATTGGCATTTCAACCGATTCGCAGTTCAGCCATCTGGCCTGGAAAAACACGCCGATTAAAGAAGGCGGGATCGGAAACGTTCAATTCCCCATGGTTGCCGATTTCACCAAAGAAATCAGCCGGGAATACGGCGTACTTGTAGAAGAAGCCGGTGTGGCCTTGCGCGGATCGTTCCTGATCGACAAAGAAGGCATTGTGCATCACATGGTGGTTAACAATCTTTCCTTAGGCCGCAACATTAAAGAAATGATCCGAATGATCGACGCGCTCCAGCATTTCGAAAAATACGGTGAAGTTTGTCCTGCCGACTGGGAAGAAGGCAAAGAAGCCATGAAAGCCAGTCCGGAAGGTGTTAAAGAATACTTGAGCAAACATGCCGACGAATTTTTGAGCTAATCGTCCTTTTTGTTTAATCCCCGAAAGGTGCCGTTTTCCAACGGCGCCTTTTTTTGTTTCTGCTCTTTTTCCCCTTTCACAAAAAAGATATCTTTCCTGCAATCAAACATCCATGAAACGTCGGACACAATTCGGATTTCGGGTTTGTGTTCGCATTAAATTTGCCGCAGGGAACAAACCGTGTGGAAATGGATTTCAACCGTTGTAGGAAACGGAATTAAAATAGACATTAATTCAAACTTTTGTTATTTTTACGGCGATTAAAATAACAGAAAGGAGTAGCTCAAATGGTTTTCGATCTGGATATGATAAAAAAAGTTTACGAAACGCTTCCCAAGCGTGTGGAGGCGGCGCGTAAACTGCTAAACCGTCCGATGACCCTGGCTGAAAAAATTCTCTACGCCCATCTGTACAACGGTGAACCGGATCAGATTTTTACACGGGGGAAAGAGTATGTTAACTTTGCACCTGACCGCGTAGCCATGCAAGACGCAACAGCCCAAATGGCCTTGCTGCAATTTATGATGGCCGGCAAAGACAAAGTGGAAGTTCCTGCCAGCGTGCATTGCGATCATTTAATTCAGGCTAAAGTGGGTGCCGACCAGGATCTGAAATTCGCCTTGGAAACCAACCGCGAAGTGTACGACTTTATGGAAAGCGCTTCTAAAAAATACGGCATTGGCTTCTGGAAACCCGGCGCAGGAATCATCCATCAGGTGGTTCTGGAAAATTACGCCTTTCCCGGTGGCATGATGATCGGAACCGATTCGCACACGCCGAATGCCGGCGGTTTGGGTATGATTGCCATTGGCGTGGGTGGTGCCGATGCCGTGGACGTAATGGTAGGCATGCCCTGGGAATTGCTCTTCCCCAAATTCATCGGTGTTAAGCTGACCGGTAAACTCAGCGGTTGGACTGCTCCCAAAGACGTAATTCTTAAAGTTGCAGGTCTGCTAACCGTAAAAGGCGGTACCGGCTACATTGTGGAATATTTTGGCCCGGGAGCCCAATCGATTTCTGCCACAGGTAAGGCGACCATTTGTAACATGGGAGCCGAAATCGGCGCAACGACTTCGACTTTTGGCTACGACGAAATGATGGCCGAATATTTACGCATTACCGAGCGCAAAGAAATTGCCGACATGGCCGACCAGATTAAAGATTACCTTACCGGCGACCCGGAAGTGTATGAAAATCCTGAAAAGTACTTCGACAAGGTGATCGAAATTAATCTTTCGGAATTAGAACCGCATGTTAACGGGCCGTTCTCTCCCGATCGCGCCTGGCCTATTTCCAAGCTGGCCAAAGCAGTGGAAGAAAACGGCTGGCCGGAAAAAGTCGAAGTGGGCTTAATTGGTTCTTGTACCAACAGCTCTTACGAAGACATTACCCGTGCCGCTTCGGTGGCCCAACAAGCCATCGACAAAAATCTGGATGTGCAGGCCGAGTTTACCATTACGCCGGGTTCGGAACAAATCCGTTACACCATTGAGCGCGACGGTTACATCGACATTTTCAAGAAAATCGGCGGTAAGGTGCTGGCCAATGCGTGTGGCCCATGCATCGGACAATGGGATCGCGAAGGCATTGACGAGCGTCCCAACACAATCGTCACATCGTTTAACCGTAATTTCAAAAAACGAAACGACGGCAACCCCAACACCCACGCTTTTGTTACCTCACCGGAATTGGTAACGGCGTTTGCTATTGCCGGTTCTCTTAAATTCAATCCCATTACCGACACGCTTGTCAACAAAGAGGGGAAAGAGGTCAAGCTGGAAGAACCCAAAGGCATGCTTTACCCGCCTAACGGATTTGCCGTGGAAGATCGAGGGTTTGTGCCCCCTGCCGAAGATGGCAAAGAAATTGGAATTGAAATCGATCCCAAGTCGGAGCGTTTGCAAAAACTGGAACCGTTCGAACCATGGGATGGCAACAACATTACCGGTATGCGTGTGCTGATTAAGGCCCTGGGCAAATGTACGACCGACCACATTTCGCCTGCCGGCCCCTGGCTTAAATATCGCGGCCATCTGGACAACATTTCCAACAATTTGCTCACGGGTGCCGTAAATGCTTTTAACGGCCGCACTAACTCCGTTAAAAATCAGTTGACCGGCGAATACGAACCGGTGCCCAAGGTGGCCCGGGCTTACAAAGCCGCGGGCATTCCCAGCATCATCGTCGGAGACGAAAATTACGGTGAAGGATCTTCGCGCGAACATGCGGCCATGGAACCGCGTCATCTGGGCGTGCGTGTCGTGCTGGTGCGTTCTTTTGCACGCATTCACGAAACCAACCTGAAAAAACAGGGTATTCTGGCTTTGACGTTTGCCGATCCCGCAGATTACGACAAAGTTCAGGAAGACGATGTGGTCGATACAGTGGATTTGCCGGAGTTCGCTCCGGGCAAACCGCTCACGCTGGTTTTTCATCACGCCGACGGCACCGAAGACGTGATCAAAGCCAACCACTCTTACAACGAACATCAAATCGAATGGTTTAAGGCCGGTTCGGCTTTAAATGTCATTCGTGCGAAAAATGCAAAGAACTAACGCGTTTGCATCGTACTTCAAAAGGCTGCCGGCTGGCAGCCTTTTTTTGTTTGCCCCAAATTAACATTTGCCGCTTGTTTCTCATTCTTTCGTATTGTAAATTTTGTTTACAGTCTACCAATCGGATATTTGCATGAATTTGCGCATTTTCGCCACAGCCTTTTTCCTTTCGCTCACAACCCTCATTGCAGGGACTTTCGCCGAAACGGCAAAAGCCCCCTCTTTTCGCATGTTGCGTTCCAACCTCATCTCCGGCCTGATTCCCGATATTAACGACACCTATGGCGTGGCTTTCCGGGATTTAAACGAAGATCACTACCCCGACATGTACCTGGTTTGCTTTCGCAATCTGAATCGTTTGCTCATTAACAACGGAGGCATCATCCCCTTTATCGACCGCACAATTTACTCGGGACTGGGTGGAAATTTAATGCAACACGGTAGCGCGAATCTGGAAGTTGGCGTATCGATTGCCGACTACGACAACGATGGTAAGCCCGATGTATTTTTAGCCGGCTGGAGCAAAACCCTGCGCCTCTTTCGCAATTTGGGACAGGTACGTTTTCAGGACGTAACCGCACGCCTGAATTTACACGGCGTTGTGGATGCCAACTTCGGGGTGTGGTTCGATGCAAACAATGATGGTTACCTCGACTTGTACATCACCGACGAACACCACGCTAATCGCTTTTTGCTCAACCAAAAAGACGGCACGTTCAAAGAAAAAATCTGGACCTACGACTTTCTCGACTCGGCCACCAGCGAAGGCGCCTGCGCAGCCGATTTTGACGGCGATGGCGACATGGATTTGTACGTTTGCAATTGGTTCCTGCCGGATTATTTCTTACTAAACGACGGGACGGGTGTCTTCCGGCTGGCACACCTACCCCTGCCCACTTTAACCCGGGCCTTCAATTCCAATTCGGCTACGGCTGCCGATCTGGACAACGACGGCGATCCCGACCTGCTGGTGGCCACAAAAGAGGGGAAGGTATTCTGGTATCGCAATCAGTCGCAAAACGGGCAATTACGTTTTTCTCCGGTAAATCATGCGCCATTTCTGGATTGCGGTCACGATGCCTACGGCGTGATTGCCGAAGATTTGAACAACGACGGCTGGCTCGATCTTTTCCTTACTCTGATCGGCCCGAACCGCCTTTATTTGAACACGGGGGAGGGCTCTTTTTCAACGCATTACGATACCGATCACCGCAACACATACAGCACCGGCGCGGCCGCCGCCGACCTGGATCGCGACGGCGATCTCGATCTATTGGTAGGCAACAAGGACGAAATGAGTCAGGTCTTTTTGAATCCCACAAATAATCGGCACTTTGTAGAATTGCAACTGGTTGGGGTGCGCAGCAACCGCGATGCCATCGGAGGCAAAGTTTTTTTCTACATCAATCAAAACGGGCAGGAAAAACTTTTGGGCATGCGGCTGGTAACCGGTCAAACAGGGTACCTGTCTTCCAGATCGCCGGTCGTTCATTTTGGCACCGATACCTTGCCGGCTGTAAACGCACGTGTCGTTTTCCCCTCCGGGCGCGAGCGCATTTTAACCCACCTGATTCCCGGACGGCGCTACCGTGTTCTGGAATATCCCGCCCCGATCAGTGCCGTGTATTTTATTTTGAATCGTCTTAATTACCTGATCCACCAAAAAGAAAGCTGGTACGTGGTCATTCTGGCCTTGCTTCTGGCCCTTCTTCTGGCCATTTATTTACGTCTGGGAATTCATCGCTATCACTTTTCGGCATTTACGATCTCTTTACAGCTGGGCACCTGGTTTGTCGTCATCGTCTTTTTGTTCATTGCCTTGCACAACAGGCCCCTTCACTGGCCGTTGCTGGCCATTAACGTTTTTTCGGTCTTAAGTGTAGCCGTCACCGCTTTCTTCTCGGAACAGCAACGCAAAAGGCGCTATCTTCACCAATCTTTCCGGCAAAGGCTGCGGAATTTAAGCCAGCAAATGTTGCACATTCATGACGAGAAAACGTTGTTTGCCAATCTTTTGCAAACATTACAAAGCAGCAGCTTCATTCAGCAAGTATTTATTTTGTTGGCCAAGGGCTCGGCCGCTTTCGAAGTACTTCCCGGCTCGGCTCGCGTCACGCTTCCTTCCACTTTCTTGGAACAGCTTAAAGAAAATTCCCTGCTCTTTTCCCGGTTAGAAACCTTACAAAGCATTACCTCACCAAATGTTAATGTGGCCATTCCCGTGCGTAGCAACAACACCATTTTGGCCATTATTGCTTTACAGATGACCGACAAAGACGACCCCATTAACCGGGAAGACCTGAACCTGTTGCAACAACTGGCCAACCAAACCGCCATTGCGCTGGAAAACATCCATTACATCGAACACACGGCACGCCTGACGCGCGAAATCACCGAATCGCGCTTGCAAAAAAAATACCTCAAACAATTAGAAGCAACCAATCGGGAGCTGGACGAAAAAAACAAACAGCTAACCCGGTTGTTCAAAGAATTGCGCGAAAAAGAATCGCAACTCATCCATTCCGAAAAAATGGCGGCGCTGGGCCAGATGGTAGCCGGAATTTCTCACGAACTAAACAATCCGGTTAGCTTTATTTATGCCAACTCCAGAGCGCTGGAAGAGGCATTGAACGAATTAAAAACCATCTGGAACGAACTTCCGCTTCCCGTCCGATCTAATTACGCCACACAATTTCAGGAATTAATGGCCGACATTCGGGCGATTATTAGCGACAACCTGAAAGGCAGCCAGAGCATTCGTGAACTGGTGCAGCAACTCAAAAATTTTTCGCGTATCGATCAGGCACAATGGAAAAAGGCTTCGATAATCGAGGGTCTGGAAAGCACCTTGCGCCTGCTAAAACACCAGATGGGCGAGGGTATTCGCGTCATTAAAAAGTACGAGGCAAATCCTGAAATTTATTGCAATCCTGCCCAGCTCAATCAGGTGTTTACCAACCTTCTGTTAAACGCCATTCAGGCCATCGATGGGAAAGGAACAATTACCATTCGTACCTTCATTGAAAAGGATCACCTTTTCATCCGCTTTACCGATACGGGTAAAGGTATTCCGGCGAAGGTGCTCCCCAAAATTTTCGATCCCTTTTTTACGACAAAAGATGTTAATCAGGGAACCGGCCTCGGATTGAGCATTTCGTATTCAATAATTGAAAAACACGGGGGCACAATCGAGGTCGAAAGCCAGGAGGGGCAGGGCACAACCATCACCCTCATTTTACCCTTAAACCGTTCCAAACCAGAGGCGACGAATCATGAGTGAGAACAAAGCATCGGTGTTAATTGTTGACGATCAGGTAGAACTTCTGCACAGCATTCAGCGCCTTTTGCGCCGGGAATTTGATGTGGAAATTGCGTCCGGCGGAAAAGAGGGCCTGGCCCGCTTAAACGAGAAATCTTTCGCGGTAATTGTTAGCGACCAACGCATGCCCGAAATGGACGGCGTTACTTTTCTGACGCAGGCAAAAGCACTTCAGCCCGATGCCATTCGTATTTTGTTAACCGCCTACGCCGATATCGAAGCCACCATTGCCGCAGTAAATCGGGCTCAAATTTTCCAATACATCGCCAAGCCCTTTGAACCCGACGATTTCCGACAAATTTTACGCGCCGCCGTGCAGCATTTTCGCCTGGTTCAACAAAACAAAAGGCTCCAGAGAGAACTGGAACAAGCGAACAAGCGCCTGCGTGCCGAAAACCTCGTTTTGAAGCAACAAATGGAAAAGCAATTGAATCTGGGTAATTTTATTGGCAACAGTCCTCCCATGTTGCACGTTTTAAAGCTGGTGCAAAAAGTAATGAACACACCGACCACGGTTCTTCTTTTGGGCGAGACCGGAACGGGCAAAGAAATGCTGGCCAAAATTATTCATTACAACAGCAACCGGGCCAAAAATCTGTTTATTGCCCAAAACTGCGGTGCCGTGCCCGATACGCTTTTGCAAAGCGAACTTTTTGGCCACGTTAAAGGCGCCTTTACCGGCGCCACACAAGACAAAAAAGGATTGTTTGAACTGGCCGACAAGGGAACGCTTTTTCTGGATGAAATTGGCGACACTTCCCCGGCCTTTCAACTGGGATTGCTGCGCGTTTTGCAAGAGGGGGAAGTGCGGCCCCTGGGTGCCCATTTTACACGCAAAGTAGATGTGCGTATTATTGCGGCCACCAATAAGGATTTGAAAGCCGAGGTAGAAAAAGGAAATTTTCGCGAAGATTTGTACTACCGCCTGAGCGTTTTCCCCATCAAGCTGCCGCCTTTGCGTGAACGCCGCGAAGACATCCCGGACCTGGTACACTATTTCATTCAAAAATACGCCTCCCGCATGGGCAAAACCATTCCCGGAATCAGCGACAAGGCATTGGCCCTTTTGGCGCAAAGCGATTTTCCCGGGAACATTCGCGAGTTGGAAAACGAAATCGAACGCATGGTTACCCTGGCCGATGATGGCCAGATTTTGGATGAAACACTGCTTTCTCCCCGTTTCTTCTCCCATGCCCCGCTCAACAATTCCCCGTCTCTCACGCAAAAAGATGGAAATTTAAATTTAAAGGCGGCCCTGGCCGAGGTGGAACGCACCCTGATTACCCGGGCCCTGGAAGAAAGCAAAGGCAATATTTTACGAGCCGCCGAAAAATTGGGCATCAGCCGGGTCGGGCTGCACAAAATGCTGAAACGGCACCAAATAAACCCGGAGCCCTTCAAAAAGAAGACGCTTTAGCAAATTACTTTCAAAACAAAAAACCTCCCGTGTACCTTTCAAAGGTACCCCGGGAGGCCTTTGTTGTGCATTTCGTTTTCTTAAACGTCAATCTCTTCCCATGATGTTTTTGCTTTGTGGAGTATTGCCAGCCCCTCCAGAAGTATTTCTCCGGAAGTACTGATTTTATCGTTTTTCAGGAATAGTAACTTTCGGGCCAGTGTAATGGCATTCATGTAGGTATCGCGAGCCATGGTAATTTCTTTTTCCACTTTCTTCCAATCGATCCCACCACGTTCCTGCCATTTTTTCGCTACTTCCAGCAATTGCAAAACGTGGGGTGTTACCTGAAATTCCATCCCGGGCGGCACATGTCCCAGAGCCCGTTTAAAGTACTCTCCGGCTGTGGTCAATTTGTACAAATTGCCGGGCAGGGCATCCACAATACCCTGCGATACCAGCTTGCGCAAAGCGTATTTAACCTGTTCGTGCTCCGCCTGAGCGAACTGCCGGAGCAGGGTTGTTTCGAACATGCCACGCCACAGTGGCAATGCGCGCAAAACTTTACCTTCCCAGGCCGAAACGACCGGGTAGCGCTCGATGCCGCTGGCTAACTGCGCAAATAAGCGCCCCGAGTTGGTCGGGAATCCCTTGCCCACAATGCTTTGTTCCTCGGCCGTTTGCACCCAGTGATCGTCCGGAGAAAGATTTTCCATGCGTGTAGTCGTGATCGCCATTATCGCCGTGGAGAAGACCGGCTTATTGCTGTGCCGTTTACGATCATTCAACACCGTGCGGCCCCAATCGGTCAGTTCGTAAACCACTTCTCCGTTTTGCCAGGTGCGCGTGGTAATCAGCCGATAGCTTTCCAGAAGATAGAGGCCGTAGGTGGGCACAATCTCACCTTTGCCTATTGCATTAAGTTTTTCTTTGATTTGCTTGTAGCTGGGATAAATTTCCGGATTTTTCCGATAGGTTTTCCACAAATCATCGATCGTGGTCAAAACCACAAAATCGTTTTCTTCGATATCGATAGACGGATTGATGACGATGGGCTGGGTTAACAATTGGGCAGCCAGCTTAAAATGCCGTCCGGCAGGCGTAAGTGCGCCGTTGTCGTCAAACATACCCAGCATTTCCATCTTTTCTTTAAGAGCCGAATCGGGTGCTTCTTCGAGCAAGGCGGAAATCATTTCTCCCGTTAAGGCAAAATCAACCACCGCGCCTTTCAGCAATCCCGCCCGAATTTGCTGTCCGACTCCGGTTAACGAATAAATCATTCCTTCGGGTAGTGAAAAAGTCAACAATCGCATGGATTCCAGGCGATGGATTTCTTCGCGCGTTAAATCCAGTAAGGCTTTCTTCCCGGGGCCGGGAGGCATTTTCCGCAATTTGGCACTCAACTCCGGAGAAAGATGAATGACAGGACGGGCCATCTCGTAAGCATGCAAAAGAAATTCGGCCACCGGCAACAACTTGCCGTCCTGAACCATGCCCCGGCGCTCCAGTTCACGGGCTATTTGCGGTTGCGCACTCACATCTCCCTGCGCCAACCGCGCCACATCGATCATGGAAATAATCTCGGAACTTAAAAGGCGAAAATTATCGTCTTCTTTTTCCACCCTCTGGTAACATTCGCGCAATGCCTCGGCAACCTGGTGCCCGGCCTGGGTCAGCTCAAAACCGGTTTCACTTTCCACGACCAATCCGGACAATTCCAGATGGGTCAAATATTCCAG
This sequence comes from uncultured Caldithrix sp., assembly GCA_964468415.1. Lineage (GTDB taxonomy): Bacteria > Calditrichota > Calditrichia > Calditrichales > Calditrichaceae > Caldithrix. The sequence continues at coordinate 17,308 of CAYXUS010000266.1, read as the reverse complement.
ATCATCTTCGCTTAATTCATCCAGAATGCGTTCCAGCGAATGGCCCTCGGTCCATTTGCTGGCAATGCGTTCGATTAACTTGTAATGTTTGTTCGTAACAATCATCGTTTCCGTTCCTCCTCTTTTTTGTTCTTTTCCGCTCAAATCACCGGTAGACGTTCTATGCCTGATTCAGAGCAAAAATAAGGCAGACCGGCTTTGGGCCTGCCTTATTTTTTCGGTTATTATTTAGAAATTCGTTCTTTAAATTTCTGCAGGCGGTCACGCAAAGCGTCAAACAAACCGCCGGTTTTTTCCTGACGTTCGATTTTGCCTTTGATGGTTTCCATATCTTTGATGATCGCCTTGAATTCTTTGTCCCGGTTCCCATAGCCCAGAGCCTCGGCCACTTTCAGCTGATATTGGGCTTCTTTCAGCAATTCCATGGCTTTTTGCGGATGAGCCTGAGCCGAATCGGCAGCCAGGTCGACCATGGCCTGCGCATTAATGACCGGTATGGGGATGCTTACTTCCCTCACTACGATGGTACTCAATGCGTTAACCAATACGGCCTTTGCCTCGTCCAGCTTGCCCTGATCGACCAACCGCGCTGCCAGTTTAATGGCGATCGGATACGTTTGCAGGGGAATATTGGAGGTGGTCACACGAATTTCGCTGACCATGTTGTCCAACAAGCGACGGGCTGCTTGTAAATAACCCTTGTCTACCAGGTCTTGGACCTGTTTGCGCATGGCCTCGATTTTATCCAAATCGCTTACCAAATTAATCACCTGCGAAGAAGCATCGATGGGCACCAATGCCAAATCCGGATTACGTTCTAACAAAATTTCCAGCTTGCCAAGTACCATCGCCATTGCTTTCAATGCTTCGTCCTTTTTACCCTGATCCAGGGCCACAATGGCGTGTTGTGTTTCCCGAATGGCGGTCAATGCTTCTTTGACCAATTGCTTTTGCGCCTTTTGCTCTTCGATTGCTTGCTGGCGTTTGATGTTCGCCAAAAGCGAATCGCGGGCAATGCTCAGCGTGTCGGCCATGCGTCCCTGGTTGTGTTCTTTTACGCCGACAACCTTGTCCGATTGCTGTGCCGGTACGCCTTCTTTGTTGCTGCTGTGGCCGCAACCGGAAAACAAGAACACCAGTGACAGTACACCAACCCAAAAAGCATGGGCACGTTTGAGAGCCATAGTTCCTTCTCCTTTATGTATGGTTGATACTTCGTATTATGTCAACCACCTTTTCCGTAATACAAAAAATATACCAGCAACATAAGTTATTTTATTCCAACAAGTTAACAAAATAATAAAAGCGGCGGTTCAATGTGAAGAAAATTCAAGTTTCTTGTCATTATGTCAACAAAGTCGGAAAAAAATTAAGACGGCGTGAAAATTTGACGGAAAGAAATGAAAACGCCATTTAAACGGAAATTTTCTTTTTCCAGAAACCGGCTGCAAACAAAAGCGTATTCAATACTCCTTTTATGCCGGTGGTCAGCCCGATGGCCCACCAAATGCCATCGATGCCCCAACCCCAATGGATAGCCAATAACCAGGCCAAAGGGATGCGTGCGGCTGTAATCGGCACACTCACCAACATAACGGGCAAAGTGTAACCGGCACCACTAAACGCACCTTCCATAATGATTTCCAGTCCCAAAAAAATTTCGAACAGGGCAATAATTTTTAAATACTCCACCCCAATTTTTTGCACAGCCGGGTCATTGGTAAAAACCGACATAAGCCACTCCGGGAAAACGTAGTATCCGGCGGAAATCAGTGCCAGCAGGCCCACACCGTAAATGCTGACCAGCCACGCAGAACGTTCTGCCTCTTTAAAACGCCGGGCACCCACATTTTGCCCCACCAGGGTAGAAGCCGCGACCGAAAATCCCACACAGGCGAACCAGGCCACACCTTCGATGCGGTGCCCGATGCCGATGGCCGCAATGGCTTCCATGCCAAAGCGGGAAATTATGCGCGTGAGCCCCACGTAAATCAAACTGAAAAAGAATCCGCCGAAAGCAACGGGCGCACCGATGGAGAAAATTTTCCGCAAAACGGCTTGATGGACAACAGGCTTTTTGAAGGCAAGTTTGGGCAAATATTTTTTGCGTGCCAGCAAGCCCAAAAGGACGATCAATCCCAGAACTTCGCTGACTACCGTTGCCGCTGCGGCACCGGCAATGCCCATGCGCGGAACTCCCCACCAGCCAAAGATAAAAAAGGGATCGGCAACCGCATTAAACGTCAGAGCAAGGGCCAACACAAACATCGGCGTTTTCGTATCGCCCAATCCCCGAAAAACTGCTTCCAATCCGGTAAAAGCAAAACTAAATACCAATCCGAATAAAACAATGTTCATGTATTGCCGGGCCATGTGCAAAACCCGGGGTTCAAATCCCATAATGTGATACAGCGCGTCCTGACTAAAAAAAACGATAAGGGCCAGGGTCAGCGCACTAACCGTATTTAACAGCATGCCCTGACCGGCAGCCAATCTTCCCTTTTCGGGCCGGCCGCCTCCTACATTTTGTGCAACCAGCGTGGCAATGCCATTAATACTCAACCCGGTTAAAGAAAAAACCGCCCACAAAATAAACGAGCTTCCCCCAATGGCGGCCAGAGCATCGGCCCCCAACTTGCCCACCCAATAGGCATCGATCAATTGATAAAAGGTTTCCAGAATCGACGAAATCATGCCGGGCAGCGAAAGGCTAAAAATAGCCCGATGGACATCGCGGTTAATAATGGGTTCGATCGCGTTTTGGCTAATTGGCTCTTTTTCCACCTTTACCGTGCTTTTTGTGAATGACGTTTGCGCCAATGTACGAAATGCAGAGAAAGAAAGCACGAGAAATTAAAACAGCCCGGACAAGCGGGCTGCTTCGTGTTGAAGTAGTTTAGACGGGGCAGGCTAAAGGAGTAAACACAATTACTAAGCCGTCACCGTGCACCGGTAAAAAATACTGCGCACTTCCGGAGGGACTTAACCACTATTGAATTTCTTCTTTTAACGTGTTCAAAAGTCTCTCGCCGCGGAGATCTTTCATCGCCCAGGGATCATTCAAAAGTTTTAAAGAAGGATCAAAAAACAACACCGTCGGAAAATTCAAAATATAAAAACGATTCCCAAACGTCTGTGCCTGTTCACCCAAAACATGCAGCCAGCTTAAGCCCATTTCTTTGTACAAATTCCGAAGGATCTCTTCGTTCATGGGATCTTTGATTTGCGAAAGATGGACATCTACAATGGTTAGTTTTTTAGGAAACATTTGGTGAGCCTTCTTTAAATTCGGAATTTCTTCCATGCAGGGAATGCTGTGACGGTTCCAGAAAAATAAAAGAAGGTAGCGGCCTTTGAAATCTTCGAGCTTGTGCCTTTGCCCCTGCGTATCGGTAAAGGTAAAAGCTGGTATTTGTCCGGCAGAAAGTTGCTGGTAAAAACGGAGACGTCGGGCGGCTTTCTGATAGCCGCGTGCAAACAACCGCAACTTTTCATCGGGAATCGTATCGAGCTTTGCCGCAACCTCTGCCACTTTGAAGACAATGTCCCAATGCTGTTTTTGACGGTGACTGGCAATTTTGCGGTAATCTTCCTGGCTTACCTTTTTCCGGGCTGCCAGATAGGCAACACCGTAATACCGCTTCGAATACGCCCGGTACACCTGCAACAAAGCCAAAGGCTGTCCGGCGTAGTTTTCTTCGGCTATTTGCAACAGGCTATCCAGTTGCGTTAAGTTGGCGCACTTGCCGAATTCTTTTTGCCAGTGCTCAAAAACATTTTCACCCGTCTGACCATTTTGAGCCCAAAGGCTGGCAGCACTCAAAAAAATCAGGACTAATACAAAACGTTTCATTTTTCTTTTCTCCTTTTCCCTTTCTGAAAATGTAATTTTTCTCTTAATGCCTGCATGTGTTCCAAAGCGTAGGTTTTGTAGCGCTGGGGAACGGTTTCATCCGCTTGATCCAGAAATTTTTGATAATATTGCAAAGGAACTTTAAGGTCTTTGTAAAACTTTTCGTACAGAGTAGCCATGTAGAACAAAACCAGTTTTTGCTCCGGGGCAATACGCCGAATTTCTTTGTAACATTCCAACGCTCCGGGATAATCGTCTTGTGCCACATAACATTGCGCCAATTGCAGGTACAAATCGGGCAGGTAGCCGGGAAAGATCAAAGCTAATGCTTGCCTGAACGCGTGTATCGCTTTTTTTGTCAAACCTAAATTTTGCTGAGTAAGTCCCAAAAAGTAAAACACCACCGGATCGGAAGCGTCTTTTTTCGCACTTTTCTGCAGTGCGAAAAGCGCCGCCGCAAAATCATTAAGATAATAAAACGTAACACCCAACTTTTTGTACAAATAGGCGGTGCTGTCGCCCAGAGCAAGGGCCCGGGAGAAATCTTTGCGTGCCGGCAGGTATTTTTTTAACATTAACTGCGCATCACCCCGCGCAATGAGTAATTTGCTGTTTTGGGGATGGGCCGTTAATCCGATGTTTAACACATTCAGTGCCTCATCCCAGCGCTCCTGTTTTTTTAAAAGATTGTAAAATTGAACCACGGCCTGCAGGTCTCCGGGATTAAATTGCAGCACCTTGCGGAAAAATTTCCCGGCCTGTTTGGGACGGTTTAACTTCAGGGCACACTCTCCGGCCTGTCGGTAAAAGAAGGCATTTTTCGGAAATTCTTTTAACAGCAATCGGTAATTGTGCAGCGCCGCCTCGTATTTTCCCTGTTCAAAATGAGCTCTGGCCAGTAAAATGCGCGCTGCTGTTAACGAAGAATCTTCGGCCAGTAATCCCGTTAAAATGGGTACTGCCTTGCCGTAATGGCTCCATTGCACATAGGCCCGGGCTAAGTTTAACCGGTAGGCCGGCTGGCGGGGCTTCAGTTCTGCAGCGCGGCGATACGCCTGAACCGCCTGTTTGAATTGTTTAAGGGCCTGCCGCGCCTGGCCCAGTAAAAAATGCGCTTCGGCGTTGTCCGGTTCCCGGATGGAAAGTTGTTCTGCCAATCGGGCTGCGTCCTGGTAGCGATTTTGTAAAATTAGTTCCAGCACACTTTGCGTGCTTAACGTAGATTGCGCATGGATAAAACCGGCCAAAACGGAGATGACGGCCAGGATGCTTAAATAACGCATGAAAATTCTCCTGCTAAATGATGGGCGGGCTCATCTCAAACTAATTCTGTAAATCGTGAGACAGGAGAAAAGCAAATGGGCCTTTCAGGTGGTTGAAAATTTCACCGTTGCGCCCTTTTGAAACGCCCCCCCGCACATTTCCCATTGCTTATTCACCCGGCTAAAATCGAGCTTTCACAAAAACGATGGCCAAATTGGCACCTGATTCCAGACAGGCGGGAATGGGCTGATTCCAACTTTTTTAATTTTTTTATGAATAACTTTTAGACGATACAATTTACTTTTTTACAAGGGGAAGTACCAGTAAAAATTTATCCCTTACACAAACAAAAGGCGGGTTAAATAAATGTTCGGACGGAGGGCAACCCGCTCCGCCCAAACGTAAAAAAATAAAAGCATGTTTTAATCGATGACCATAGAAAGCCCGATGCGGCCTCGCTCCAAATCGATGGAAACCACTTTCACATCGATCACATCGCCCACGGCCACCACTTCCAGCGGATTTTTGACGTATTTTTTAGCCATCTGGCTAACATGAACCAGACCGTCTTGCTTTACACCGATGTCCACAAAAGCGCCAAAATCCACCACGTTGCGTACCGTGCCCTTGAGCACCATGCCTTCGCGCAAATCTTCCATTTTTAACACATCGCTCTTAAAAATGGGCTTGGGCATTTCGTCCCGGGGATCCAGCCCCGGTTTTTCCAGGTTGTCCAGAATGTCATTAAACGTCGGCTCACCAATGCCCAGCTCGTCCAGCAGGGCTTGCAAATCAATATTTGATTCTTTGATCTTTTTGCGCAATAATTTACCGCCCAGACGCACGTCTTCGATGCCAAATTTTTCCAACAATTTGCGGGTAGCCTCGTACGATTCCGGGTGAATGCTGGTGTTATCCAGCGGATTGTCTCCATCGGGAATGCGCAAAAAACCCGCCGCCTGTTGAAAAGCGATTTCACCGATGCCGTCCACTTGTTTGAGTTCTTCCCGATTGCGAAAAGGGCCATGCTCGTCACGGTGCTTAACGATGTTGTTCGCCGTGCGGCTGGTTAAGCCCGAAATGTACTTAAGCAGCGAAGCGGAAGCCGTATTCAGGTTAACGCCCACCATATTCACTGCCGATTCCACCACCTGGTGCAGCGCCTCGGCCAGACGTTTTTGATTCACATCGTGTTGGTACAGCCCCACGCCAATACTTTTGGGATCGATTTTCACCAGTTCGGCCAGAGGGTCGAGCAAACGCCGGGCAATGGAAATATTACCACGCATGGAAGCTTCCAATTCCGGAAATTCTTCTTGCGCCACTTTGGAGGCAGAATAAACCGAAGCTCCGGCCTCATTTACGATCACGTATTCGACTTTGCGTTCGTCTTTCATTTCGCGGATGAGTTCGGCCACCATCATCTCCGTTTCCCGGCTGGCGGTTCCGTTTCCGATGGCAATCACATCCACACCGTAACGGTTAATCAGCTCACGAACCGTACTTTTGGCCTTAATGTAATCGTTTTGCGGCGGATGGGGATAAATGGTAGTTCCTTCCAGGTATTTCCCTGTGGGATCAATAACGGCCACTTTGCTGCCCGTGCGAAAACCCGGGTCGATGCCCATAATTACTTTGCCCCGCACCGGTGGTTGCAAAAGCAGGTTTTTCAAGTTTTTAGCAAAAATTCCGATGGCGTGTTCGTCGGCTTTTTCGGTTAAGGCGGCACGAACCTCGCGCTGGATGGAGGGAAAAATAAGCCGCTGGTAACTATCTTCAATGGCCTTGCGCAAATGATCGATGAAGACAGATTTTTCGTTTTTAATGTACAACGCCTCAATCAGGGCAATCATTTGCGGTGTTTCGACTTCTACGCTTACTTTGAGCACACCTTCGTTTTCCCCGCGGTTAATAGCCAGTACACGGTGTGGAGGAATCGACTTGATCGGTTCGGAATATTCGTAATACATTTCGTAAGGGGTGCGGCCTTCGGCGTGTTTTTTCTCGCTTTGCAGCAGGCCGGTTTTGAACGTTGCTTCCCGAATGGCTTTACGCACGTCCGCGTCGTCACTAACGACCTCGGCCACAATATCCCGGGCCCCTTGCAACGCCTCTTCAACCGTACGCACTTCTTTCTCGTCGCTAACAAATTTAACGGCGTATTCTTCGGGGGCGCCTTCGGTAATTTCTTGCTTGAGAATCATTTCGGCCAGCGGTTCCAGACCTTTTTCCTTGGCCACCGTGGCACGTGTGCGTTTTTTGGGTTTGTAAGGCAAGTAAAGGTCTTCCACCTCTTGCAATTTGGTAGCCTGTTCAATTTTGGCTTTTAATTCCGGCGTGAGCTTGCCTTGTTCTTCTATGGATTTGAGAATCGTTTCTTTACGTGCTTGCAAAGTGCGCAAATATTGAATGCGGTCTTGGATGGCGCGAATCTGGTTTTCGTCCAGTGAGCCGGTGGCTTCTTTACGGTAACGTGCAATAAAGGGTACCGTATTGCCACTGTCCAATAATTCGATGGTATTCTGCACCTGAAAGGCTTTTAAATTCAGTTCATCGGCAATCAGCCGAATCATGTCAAGTTCGTTCATGGACTCCTCGATTTTTAATTCCTTGTTTTGCACCCGATTCATTTCGGGCAGTACATCACCTGTCTTCTGTTAGCAGGCTTAATTTAAAAAAATGTTTGAATCATGCAACGAAAATTTTTGGTTTTATTCTGGGAAAGGAAGGTGATTTGTGAATTGCCCGGCCTTTCGTGCCGCCCCGATCATTTTTTGCGTTTCCGTTTTGACAATTCCACAAAATATTGATAATTTATTCTCATAACACAGGGAGATTTTCATGCGAGAATTAGTCAAAATTTTCAAAGCTTTATCCGACAGCAATCGCATTCGTATTTTAAAAATGTTAGAGGTCCGTCCTTTAACCGTTTGTGAAATTACACGTGTTTTGAATTTAGCCACGTCCACAGTTTCCAAACATCTTTCGCTATTGCGCGATGTGGATTTGATTCTGGATTCCAAAGACGGGAAGTGGGTCATTTACCGCCTGAACCAATCGAAAAAAGACAAATACGTATCTCAGTTATTGCCCTTGATTAACGAATGGGTCGATGACGATCCGCAAGTTCGTGAAGATCAAAAAGAAATTTCCGAATCGGACCGCGAGAGCGCTTGCAATATTTAGTTCGTTTGCATTCGCATCTTCCAACTACCTCCATAAGGCCGTGTTTTCCTTTTTACTACGCTTGCTGTTTGCTGAATTTTTATGCATAAAAGCATTCGTTTTACACAGAATATTTAACAAAATTTGTGCGCTTTGCCTTGTGATGGATACCATTTATCACTATCTTGCCTTGGCTTGCACCTTTCGGTCGGCCATGCACCAAAGGGTTTCACTTTTTTCGGAGGAGCAATGAAACATCCTTTGCTTTCCTTTTTTGTCCTTTTTTTTCTGCTCACATCCTCGCTTTTTGCCTCGGAAATTGTTTATTCCGATAGCTGGGGCAAACAGGGTTTTTCTTTGGAGCAAAGCTCAGGCAGCGAGGTAACCTTAAACTTTTCCATTCAGCATTTTCGCCTGGAAAACCGCGATTTTCAAGGGAAAATGCGCACGGTCATTCAATTGCCCGAGGCACTATTACCCAACGACGAAGGTAAACCCAACTTGCCGGGCATCAGCCGTTATATTGCCATTCCACAAGACGCCTCAGTCCGGCTGGAAATCACGGCCATGCGTACCGAAACCATGAATGGGTTAGACATTGCTCCGGCACCACACATTCCTTTTGATACGGACAACGCTCCCTTAATTTACAACGATGATCCGACCGTTTACTCCAAAGACGCCTTCTACCCGGCACAGCCGGTGATTGTTTCCAAACGTTACAGCATTCGGGGCGTGGACGTTGTACTGGTTAGTGTGACGCCTTTTCAGTACAACCCGGTAAAGGGAGAACTGAAAATTATCCGTGATGTAAAAATTCGCCTGCAATTCGACGGCGGAAACGGCATTTTTGCCCGCGAACGTTTGCGCAGCCGTTGGTGGGAACCGATTCTGCACGATTTAGTGCTTAATTACCGTATTCTTCCCCGGATGGACTTTACCTCAGAAGCTCCGGCTCCGTCGGCAACGGATTCCCGCGAAAGTGTGGAAAACGTGGAATATTTGATCATTACGCCCAACGATCCCACCTTTTTGGCCTGGGCCGATTCGCTCCGTCGTTTTCGCAATGAACAGGGCATTAAAACCGGTGTAGTTACCACCGACGAAATCGGCGGAAATACCTACGAAGCCATTAAATCGTACGTAGACAACGCGTACAACAATTGGGAGACGCCCCCCTCGGCCATATTGCTACTGGCCGATTACGGCAACGACGCCATGACCATCACTTCTCGTGAAGAGCCGCATCCGTACAGCGGCACGTACATTTCGGACAACTGGTACGCCGATGTAACCGGCGACACCCTGCCGGATATTGTTTTCTCCAGAATTACGGCACGCAATGAAGAAGAATTACGCAACACCGTAGGCAAAATTCTGGATTACGAACGGCACCCGCCGACCAACGCATATTTTTACGATCACCCGGTTACGGCAATGGGCTGGCAAACCGAACGCTGGTTCCAGCTTTGTTCCGAAGTGATTAATGGTTTCTGGGAACACAAACTGGGTAAGCATCCGGTTCGGGAAAATGCCATTTACTCCGGCACGCCCGGCGACGTGTGGTCAACGGCCACCAACACCGACGAAGTGGTGGACTATTTTGGTCCCAACGGGCTGGGCTACATCCCGGAAACCCCGGAGCATCTGAACGATTGGGGCGGTAATGCTACACGTTTGAACAACGATATTAACAGCGGTGCTTTTATGGTGCAGCACCGTGACCACGGCTCGGAAACAGGATGGGGTGAACCGGATTACGGCATTAGCGATTTAAGCGGACTGGACAACAACGATCTTACCTTTGTTTTTTCCGTGAATTGTTTGACAGGAAAATTCAATTGGAGCGATGAATGTTTTGCCGAGGCTTTTCATCGGCATTCCAAACGGGCGCTGGGCTTAATTGCCGCCACTCAGGTCTCCTATTCTTTTGTAAACGATACCTACACCTGGGGCATGTACGACAACATGTGGCCCGAATTCATGCCGGATAAAGACACCTGGTTTAAAACGCGCTTCATCCTTCCCGGATTTGCCAGTGCCGCCGGCAAATATTTTCTGAAGCAGTCGGATTGGCCCTACAATGAAGATGACAAGCCTATTACCTACAATCTCTTCCATCATCATGGCGGTTCGTTTTCGATGGTGTACACCGAAATGCCGCAAACATTAACCGTAAATCACAACTCCGTCTTGGAAGCCGGGGCGACCACCTTTTCCGTCAGTGCGGACAGCGGCGCATTAATCGGCATTTCCAAAAACGGGGAATATCTGGGAAGCGCCGATGCCACGGGAGAATACGTGGACATTCCCATCCCGGCTCAGGATCCCGGCGATACGATTATGGTCACCGTTACCAAGCAAAACTATTACCGCTATTCGGCATTGGTGCCCGTTGTAAGCTCTGCCGGTCCGTACGTGACGGTAGAATCGCACACCATCGATGACACAACCAGCGGAAACAGTAACGGCAAAGTTGAGTTTGACGAATCGTTTTTCTGGAATGTGAATGCAAAGAATATCGGTTCCGAATTGGCTCATCAGGTTACGGCCGTTTTGCGCACCAATGACACGTATGTCACCCTTACTGATAGCACCCACTTTTACGGGGATATTGATACGACCCAGATTGTGGCTGGACACGACGCTTTTGCCCTGCAAGCCATCAATAACGCCCCAGACCAGCATTCGGTCGCCTGCACGGTCACTTTTTCCGACACCAGCGGCAATGAATGGGAATCTAATCTTTCCTTCATAATTCAGGCGCCGGTATTGGGCATCGATACACTGGCCATTGACGATTCGCAACAGGGCGACGGAGATCAGAAATTAGACCCGGGCGAAACGGCCCTCTTTTACATCGGGACGTTTAATGAAGGGCATGCCACGGCACAAAACACTCTGGGGCATCTGAAATCGTTAACCTCCGGCGTAACCGTGAATACCGCAGACGACACGCTGGGAACGATTGCCGCAGGCGATACGGTACGCGCCGAATTTAGTGTTACGGCTGCTTCCGATGTTGCTTTGGGCTCTTCCGCCTTTTTTGAATACACCGTGCATTCCGGTGCCTACTCGGCCATTGACACTTTTGAAGTCATCATTGGGCAGGTACCTTCTTACAACATGAGCAATTCCACCGTTACCGTAAGCAATGCCATTTTTTACGATTCCGGCGGGGAAGACAACGACTATTCCTCCCGCGAGCGGCTTACCATGACCTTTAAGCCGGAGGCGGGCTACAGCGGATTAAAAATGCACTTTACCGATTTTGATGTGATGGATGGCGATGAGCTTCATGTGTATGACGGACCTTCGACCAGCTCTCCGGAAATTGCGGGAAGTCCGTTTAGCGGCACGGACTTGCCTCCCGATTTTGAAACCACAAATTCCGAAGGAGCCTTAACGTTCTATTTTATCTCGAACTTTTTCAAAAATTCAGCCGGATGGCGCGCCGAAATTTCACCGCAAATTGTAGCAGCCGTCGAACAAAACGGGCAGCAACCCGGCTCTTTTGTGGTGTACGCCAACTATCCCAATCCTTTCAATCCGACAACCACCTTGCGGTTTGACTTACCGCAGGCAACTTCGGTTGAAGTAACGATTTTCGACATAAACGGCAAACGAATACGGACTTTGCACAAGGGTACGCTTGCCGCCGGAAGCCATCGTTTGCGCTGGGACGGCAAGAACGCTCAAGGACAGCCTGTAACCAGCGGTGTGTACTTTTATTCGGTAAAAACGGATCGGCAGCGAATTATTCGCAAGATGATTCTGTTGAAGTAAATTCTCCGGAATTTGTAAATTTAACGCAAAAAAGGAGCTTTCGGGCTCCTTTTTTCGTTTAAAGGCAAAAACAAAACGGCAGGGGAAAACACATGCAAAAAACGCTAATTTATCTGGGAATCGCTTTAATTGTCATCGGATTGCTCTGGCCGTATTTGAGTAAAATCCCTTTCGGGCGTTTACCCGGAGACATTGTCGTAGACAAACCCAATTTTAAATTGTATTTTCCCATTACCACCATGCTTTTGCTCAGTGCGGTCATTTCCTTTTTGCTATGGCTCTTCCGCAGGTAATTCGTCCAGTAAAGGTTGAATAACATCCCAGGTGAAGCCCCGCTGTTGTAGAAAGGCCGCTATTTTTTGGCGCTGTTTGGCCGGAGGAAGCTGACGGGAAAGGGTACGGAATTTTTTTTGAAAGAGCTCTCGGGCCAATGCCTTCTGCTTTTCGGGAGAATACATTTCCTGCAAAAGCATCTCGATGGAATCGCGCGGAGCTCCCTTTTCCAGAAGTTTTTTTTTGAGCAAAAGCGGGCCGTATTTTTTTAGTTGAATTCCGTCGTGAATAAACTGGGTGGTAAGCTGCACATCATTCAAATAGCCTTTTTGACGCAAATACGAAATCGCTTGTTCAATAATTTGCGTCTCGTAGCCTTTGGCCTGTAATTTTCGTTTTAATTCCAATGCAAAGTGCCCACGACGGCTCAAGTAACGCAGGGCCTGCTGCACGCATCGTTGCACCCGATCGAATTCAAAAATTTCTCTCAGTTGGGCATCGGAAAACTCTTTGCCCTTTGCCAGCCAAAAATGGAGAAGGGTTTCCTCGGTTATCGTAAAAAGTAAGGCGTCTCCGGAATAAACATGATAAAGGGGTTTATTTCGGGACGCCTTTTCTATTTTGGTAATTTGTGTCACGTTTTTTACCGTTTTTAGCTACCAATCCACTCTGCCGATAAGGGGGGGTGACTTTTTTGCCAAAGGATGTTTCCTTTTATTCCGCAGTCGTCGTCTCTTCGCTTTCGCCTTCTTCCAGGCCTAATTTAATGCGCACCTGTTTTTCAATCTCGGCGAACACTTCGGGATTTTCCCGCAGAAAAGCCTTCGCATTTTCGCGTCCCTGGCCCAAACGCGTATCGTTGTACGAAAACCATGTGCCCGATTTTTGCACGATGCGAAAATCTACGGCTTTGTCTAACACATCCCCTTCCCGGGAAATTCCCTGGTCGTACATAATGTCGAATTCGGCTTCGCGGAAGGGAGGTGCCAGTTTGTTTTTTACTACTTTGACCCGGGTCCGGTTGCCGATCATCTCGTTGGCTACTTTGATGGTGGCAATGCGGCGAATGTCCAGACGAATGGAGGTGTAGAACTTTAACGCACGGCCTCCGGTGGTCGTTTCGGGATTACCGAACATGACCCCTAATTTTTCCCGAATCTGGTTAATAAAAATCACACTGGTGTTCGATTTACTCACCGTTCCGGTGAGTTTGCGCAGGGCCTGGGACATGAGTCGCGCCTGCAAGCCCATGTGTGAATCACCCATTTCGCCTTCGATTTCGGCCTTGGGCACCAAAGCCGCCACGGAATCGACCACAATGACATCGATGGCACCGCTCCGCACCAGCGTTTCCACAATTTCCAGCGCCTGCTCGCCATTGTCCGGCTGGCTGACCAGCAAATTAACGGTATCTACGCCAAGTTTTTTGGCATACGTGGGATCCAACGCATGTTCGGCATCAATAAAAGCCGCCAGACCTCCGCGCTTCTGGGCTTCGGCAATGATGTGCAAAGCCAGGGTGGTTTTCCCGGAAGACTCCGGCCCGTAAATTTCGGTAATGCGTCCCCGGGGAATTCCACCGACACCCAGGGCGGCATCCAAAGAAACCGAGCCGGTGGGAATCACATCCACCTTAATTTTTGCCTTGTCGCCCAAACGCATGATGGAACCCTTGCCAAAGTTCCGCTCGATTTGCGAAAGGGCTACTTCTACGGCTTTTTCTTTATCTTTGTTCAAATCCGCCAATGCTTTCTCCTTGAGTTTTTTATCTGTTCAAATATACTTACGGATTGTCAAAATTGAAACTTTTTGCTCTTTAAAGTTGGTATTTCCGAATCGGTCGATACTCCGCACCCTGTGGCTTTAAAAAGCTGCGCATTAAGACAATTTCATTTACCTTAAACGAAGAAGGTTCAAACGGATGTTCCCGCACAAAATCCCACAACGCATCGAAGCGTTCCGGAGCTTTTACCCGGGCTAAGGTTAAATGCGGGGAAAAACGTCGGGTTTCTTTCGGAAATCCCAGCCCGTGCAGATTGTTCTCCAAAAAATGAAAAAGATCGAACAAAGCTTCCAGCGGCTCGCTTTTGATCCCCAACCAGAGCACGCGCGGGTTGCGTTTACCGGGAAAAGCGCCAAAATGATTGATCGTAACCGTAAAAGGCTGAAAGGCGTCTTGCAAAGTTAACAAATTTTCCTGCACACGTTCAACCATTTCTGCGGGCTGATTCCCGAGAAACTTCAGGGTTACATGGAGTGAAGGGACCTGAACCCAACGCACATGACGTGTAAAACGCTTCAGTTTTTTCTGATACGCCTCAATCTGTTCTTTTACGGCCTCTGGTAATTCTATGGCCACAAAGCTGCGAATTTCTTCCATGTTCGTACCTATTCGATATTCAACAACATACGCCGCAATAATTCCAGGGCGGCAATGGCACCGCGCCGTTTGTTCGTAATACGTTCATTGCCGAGATGAAATTCTTTTACGCGCTCTTGCTCCCCGACCCGTGCGGCCACATAGCACAACCCCACCGGTTTTTTTTCAGTGGCGCCGCCGGGGCCGGCAATACCGGTTGTAGCGATGGCACAATGACTGTTGAACCGCCTTTGCACACCCCGCACCATTTCCAATACCGTTTGTGCGCTTACCGCACCGTGTTTTTCCAGCGTTTTTTCCTGAACATTCAAAAGTTCTGTTTTGCTTTGATTGCTGTAGGTAACCAAATCGCCTAAAAAATATTCGGAGCTGCCGGGAATATTGGTGAGTAAATCGCCGATCAGGCCTCCGGTAAAACTTTCGGCGACAGACAAGGTAAAGCCTTGTTCTTTTAAAATGCGCCCGATAACCGCTTCCATTTCTTCTTCTTGTTCGGTAAAAATGTATTTGCTTAAGCGCAAGCGAACTTCGTCAACAAATGTGTGGAATCGATTCAGGATGTGGGGTTCGTTGCCGGGTGCGGTAAAGCGTAAATCGACTCCCCGGAAGCGGGGCAGAAAAGCTAAGGGAATGTCTTTGTACTCTTCGACCACGTCACCTATTTTTTCGATAATACGCGATTCGGGAATGCCCGTCGTGCGCAGTAAATGTGTTTTGGGCGGCTGTAAATGAAAAACTTCTTTCAGCAGGGGAATAACTTCGTTTTCGGTAAGATAATACACTTCGCCCGGTACGCCCGGCAAAAAGAAGAAATGATGTTCATCGCGCACAAAGTACAGTCCCGGGGCCGTACCTCGCTTGTTGCGCAATACGCGATCCGATTGGGGAATGACGGCTTGTTCACGGTTTACTTTGTTGAGGGAGATATTGCGATTGGAAATAAAAGCGCGCACGTCCTCAAATACTTCGGCATCAAAGCGCATTTGCACGCCAAAGTATTCGCAAAGTGCTAATTTGGTAATGTCGTCCGGCGTCGGCCCGAGTCCACCCGTACTAATAAGTACGTCGGCGCGCTGGGCCGCGGTTTTCAACGCTCCGATAATTTCTTCTTTTGTGTCGGCAATGGTAGTAATCCACCGGGTTTCTATGCCAACCGAACGAAGTTGCCGAGCCAGATACGCGGCGTTGGTGTTGACGGTTAGTCCGGCTAACAATTCATTGCCAATGGACAGAATTTCCGCTTTTTTCTGCTTCATGACCAGACTCCCAATCTTAAAACCAGTTGTAGTAAAATATTGGCGTAAATACCGGCCAGCACGTCGTCCATCATGATGCCCCAGCCTCCTTTAAATCGCTGCGACTGATAAATAGGGTACGGTTTCCAAATGTCGAACAGTCGAAACAGCAAAAAGGCTGCACCATAAATTTTGAGAGCGTACGCGGGTAAAAAAAGCAAGGCGATCCATTGCCCGACCATTTCGTCGACCACAACCAGCGATGGATCTTCCCCTTTTTCCCGCTCGATGCACGTGCCTGACCAAATGCCTGCGATTAAAAAAAGAAATGTAATGCCAAGCCAAACGGGCGATGAGGCCGGCCAGAGCATCATGAGAACTAAAGCCAGCAAACTTCCGGCCGTTCCGGGTGCGAGGGGTGAATAACCTGTACCAAAGCCTGTTCCGATTAAATAACAAAAAACTTTTTTCATTCTTTTTCCTTTGAAAAGGGATGGGTTAGGGTGTAATACACGCGCTTAAACAATTCGGAAATGTGTTCTCTGTTGACGATAAGATATTGCACCCCGCTTATGACGGTTAACAGAACGACAACCAACATGACCCAGGTGGTCCACACCAGATAGGGTTGCGCTACTTTGTTCAAACGAATTTCCGGTACCCCGGGAATGTTAATGTAGATTAGCAAGGCAAAAATGAATGCCATTTGAACAAAGGTTTTCCATTTTGCCAGCACGGAGGTGATGATCGGTTTTCCGATGTAAAGGGCAAAACTCCGCAACCCGGTTACAATAAAATCCCGCAAGATGACCAGAACGACCATCCACCATTCCAGGTAATGTTCGTAGGCCAATACGATTAATGCCGAGGATACGAGCAATTTATCGGCTAAAGGATCCATGAACTGGCCCCAGCGCGTTACCATTTGCAGGCGACGTGCCATGTAGCCGTCGTACCAGTCCGTGACTGAGGCGAGCAAATATACAACACTGGCAATTAATACGTTTGTTTGCCCGCCTTTGACAAAAAAGACCACGAACACGGGGGTCAACAAAATCCGCAAAATTGTTAATTGATTCGGACTGGTTAAGCGCATGTTTACCTGATTACTTTTTTTCGATAAATATTGATTTTAAGAATTTTATCGAAATTTTTCCAATCTTAATACGCCGGAATGGCGTATTCGGTTGACAAATGTTAAAAATACGGAATTCAATGGTCGTGAGCCAGAAAATTTTGGGGAGATATGTGAAGTAAAAGGGGAAGAGAAGGGAGGCTGGGAGGGGTTGGAGGTGATGGTGGGCCGGGAGACTGTTTCATTTTTTGTGTAAATACAATTTCAAAGATTTAGAT
>CAYXUS010000265.1:0-14284 GCA_964468415.1 uncultured Caldithrix sp. | reverse complement strand
AGCTGTTTTTCATGGCTTGTACCGGGCTGCTTTCATTTAAAAGCAGGTCGAATCCTGAAAAGGCATATCGGATGGCAAAAATAATTCCGGGCACTATGAAAACGACAAGGCCGAAGAAGATAATTAATCCAACCAGAATGTTCAGAATTGCGTAAGGTAACCAGAATTTAACCCCAAGCCACCAGGCGGTTTTGGTATCGATCCTTTTTCCGGAGCGCACGGAAACAATGTAGAATATAACCCCGATGGAATAAATGGGATATGTGATAAGTTCGATTGCCAGTGGAACGAGTTGCTTGAATAAGGTGGAATTATCAGCATTAACAGAGTGCCGGTAAAGTTCTGTAACTATTTCTTTTGGAATGACGATCGGAAGAACAATTAAGGAGATGAAAAGGACATTGTCTGTAAAAAAGGTCCAGCTATCCGCTAATAATTTTTTGGCCATGTTTACTCCCATTGGTATCATTGCAAATGATTCGGCACAATTGACAGATGCGGATTAACCATGCCGATCAGGATTGTGCTTGTGTTTTGGTAAATAAGGTTAGGACTTAGCGCCTGGCCCGGCAGAGATTTGGTTGTGAAAGTTCCGCCTTAATATTGTCCGCCTTCCGTTGTTGGCATGGGACATCGAAAGGCAAAAAGAAGTCATAAACAATCAAATTCCGGAGCCGCGCATTGGGAAAACGGGATAAAATTTCCCAATAATTGCCAATATACTGATGGGAACGATTTACATGCAAAAAGAAAAGCAAAGAATGCGTACCTTTTTCCTGATTATTTTAGCAAGATCATTTTTTTGCTCTGTTTATGCGTGCCCGCCCGCAAAGTGTAAAAGTAAAGCCCGCCCGGCAGGTGACTCCCGTTAAAATCAACCGAGTAATTTCCGGGGCGTTGGGCTTTGTTGACCAGAGTGGCTACGACTTGTCCGAGTATGTTGTAAACTTTGAGCTGTACTTTTACGCCTCTCCTTGCACCGGTGCTTTGTACCATTGCAAGGGCAGGAGAAATAGAATAGCGGATTGTTGTCGTCGGGTTAAACGGGTTGGGGTAATTCTGGAACAATCGAAAATTTAGTTTGCCAGATGGCTCGTCTGCGATTTTGGTAGCGGATGTATCTTTTAAAATCAGGGCACTAACCGCAGGCAGGTTAATCGTTCCTGCTTTGACTTTTTCGTAGGTTAAATGGCCTTCCCACCCGCCGGTGGAATCTACAAAACCGCCGCCAACCGGTTGAATTTTGTAATAATTTTGCATGAGCGTAAAGTTCCTGGACGAAACCGAAGAGGGATTTACAATTACCAGGCCGTTTTCAAATTCGCGCGTAAAAAGAGTGTCTTCTGTTTGAACAAAGTCTCCGGTAGCGCTACCCAGATCGATGTCAAACTCCGGGTAATACTGCAGAGTGGTGTCGTACGCGTAATCGGATAAGGTAAAAACGGTATTTGGGTTTTCAATCAACAGATAACTGGCCAAAGAGAATACTCTGGCCTGCATATCCTGCATCAACCCAGGCTTTTTTACCACAAGAACTAACCGGGAGCTATCCCGATTCTTTTGCATGCAGTCGATGGCTCTTTTCCATTTAAGAATGCCTTTATAATTTCCGTTTCCCGGATCAAAAGCGAAGTCTTCCCACATGCCTCCATCCGTTACGGCCAAACTGGAGTCGGCTCCGGCTCCGTTGTGCAGTCCGTTAAAAATAACAATCTTGTCCTTTTGATAGGATTTAATCAATTCAAGTGCGGCGTAACGTGCCAGGCGCCATTCAAGCGGGTCATAGTCCCAGGGCATTTCCCCATCTAACATCATTTCCGGCTTTAATAAATGACTGGCCGAGTCGATAAACAATCCGTCGTAGTCATAGGCGTGAACCTGCGTAGAAGCGGTAACAGCATAATAATTGATCCAGTGGGAATGTGCATCGGCCGCTGTTGAATCGACCAGGTCTCTGCCCTCCATTAAATAAGTGTACCACTTGGTAAGAATTCTGGTATTGGCGCCTTGGTTGGTACTATCCGAATGGCAAAACATGTTTTCGTGCTGATTGATAAAATCCCAGTCCCACTGTGTCGTTTTTTCTTTTGTCCCTTGTATGGAACGGTAGAGCAACAGTTGGGCATGACTTATCGAATTTCTGACCTTTTGGCTCAGAAAAGGCGTCATCACATAATCAAAAACGCTATCGGCAAAAGCAATTTGTGCATCGGTTACGAAATAGGAAATGCGTACGCCTCTTTTAATAGGCGCGGCAAAAATCACAAAATTGCTGATGAGCAGAGCAGCAATAATGATTGGAACTTTTTTCATTGGAAATTCCCCCTATTTGAGGTAAACAATTTTTTGACTTAATGACGAAAGATTCGTCTTAAAAAGGATGATATAAATACCCGAAGCGACAGGGCTTCGATTAAAATTTTTCCCTTTCCAGATTGCGATATGCGTACCCGGCCCGATTTCTTTATCGAGCAACGTTACAACCTTCCGTCCTAAAAGATCGAAGATCACGAGCGAAACCCTTGACCGCTGTCTTAATGCGTATTGAATGCGGATCTGTCCGTTAAACGGATTCGGATAGACGTAAAAGTGTGGCGTTAAAGGGATATTGCTCCCTTCCAGTCCGGTTTCTTCGTGATATTCATAGGCTCCGATGTCGTAGCCCTTCCCTTGAGGCCGTGGGGTGTTGTAAAAATCTGTTGGAGGGGCATGGACACTGTCCCCGGCGTCGATGGCCGGGCTATTGGAATGCAATTTAAATCCACCGCTTTGCCAGTCAATAAGTTCCGGAGAGGCGACCATCGAGTTTTCTCCCCAGGCTAACGGGATATCGCCGGTATCGCTGGGAAACGAGAAGTTTTGAAATGCTTCCAAATCAAAACTTTGGGAAACCTCGCCCTGAGAGCTTTTGACGGTAATGGAAAAGAGGGCATCGGTTGAGTCGGCACCTAATTGGTAATAGAGATTGTGATCAAGAAGTACGTTGACGGGAGGGTTGGAATAGGGATATTTAATATCCATGACCGAAGTTTGGTGGGGCCTTCCGGCAAAGATATTATTCCGAAAAATCAAATTATTGCTTGAACCTTTGCCCGTTCCAATGATATGGCATTCTGCAATAAACCAATTTTTTAGTCCGTTGTTAAAAGAAGTATTATTAATGAAATAGCCGTAATTGGATTGATACACACCGAACCCACTGCCCTGGTTATTGTAGGCGACGTTGTTGATGAAAATGGCCCCTCCCTCCGGTTTCGAAGTATCCAGAATAAATCCGCTGCCATCGGAACCACAATGTTCGGGATCGGCACCGTCATAATTATCATGGGAAATGTTTCGTGTAAAGTAGATATCGTGACCGGTTACGCCATAGGCCGTAAAGCCCTGAGAGAAACCGATACCGGTGCAATTGTGGTGGGCTTCATTGCCATCTACCACAACATGATTGCAAAAGCCCACCTCTACCCCTGCTCTCCCGTTAAAGGCGATTTTGTTGTTAAGGATTTTTACGTAATTTTTCCCCACGGAAACACCGGCCAGACCATAGTTTTCTATTCGAAATCCATCGACAATTAAATACTTGTCCATCGGGCCGATGTCCCCTAAAAGCCAGACGCCACTTTTCAAGGTAACTTGCCATTTATGAAGGCCCGGCGAATCCATCGTGTCTAAAAGCCAGACAAAAAGGTAGCGGTCCGCATCGATAAAGCTGCGTCCTGCGGCAAATTCTAAGGTATCGCAAGGGTAGGGAAATGGGAAGGGCATACGGCTGGAATCCTGCCATGCTTCGCAAAAAGCATTGCTTATTAATTTGATTTTCCAGACGTTCCCACCGTAGGTGCTGTCCTGAATCCATTCAGCCCCCTGGGCAATGACCTCATTCAGTTCGACCCGGCCGTCCAGAATAGCCTGATGTTCAGGTTCGGATTTGTACACAATCCAATGGTTAGAATCTCCGCAGGCGTCGGGAAAAATCCAGTCGTGGTAGGTGCCGGCCATGATGATCACAGTATCGCCGGGCGTGACGGTCCGATTGGCCTTGTGAATGGTCAGCCACGGACGTTCAAACGTCCCGGGATTGGAGTCACTGGCCGTAGAATCAGCGTTGTTGACATAATACGTTTTGGCATTGCTTGGTACGGCGAATCCGATAAGAAAAACGAATAGTGTCAGAAGAATCGCTTCCGGTCGAAAAATTCGGGAAAATAAAAATGCTTCCATTCTATCCTCCTAATGAAATAGTGGATAGTGCCACTAAATTCGAAAAAGACTAAAACATATCGATGGAATTACAGATTTTCCCCTTGGCCTGGCGTGACTGGTGTCGTATAGAAGATTCGACCTCAAGATAGCGGGGATTAGAAAGAAATTATTTTGGGGATTGGTTTTCCCCTGCGCCCCTTTGAAACAGTTGCTGACATCGCGCATCTGCAATCTGTAGTTCAATAATTATGCCAAATGTCATGAAAGTTTCGTTAGGAAGCATCGAATGACTTTTTGCGAAAAAAACGACGAGGTTTTCGACGAAAGTGCCGGGTAAGAGTTTTAAGGTAGACACGGAAAATTACACAATGTGCATTGTAAAAATTACTCAAACCCCGAAAATGAGAGAGCACCTTCCCTATGATTTAAAGGGGGGGTGTAAACAATTTCGATGGAACGCCGTCGATTTTTCTTTTTATTTCAGCAAAATTAATTTTTCCACGGCAGAAAGATTTTTATTTACGATTAAGGCAACAAAATAGACGCCGCTGGCAAAATTTTCTGCATGCCAACTCACGGAATGCACTCCCGCCGTACACTGCCCGTCAGAAAGAACGGCTACTCTTTTACCGGATGCGGAGTAGATTTGCAGCGTTATTTTGCTGCTCACGGGCAATTGGTAACGAATAAGCGTGACGGAATTAAACGGGTTGGGGTAGGCCGGAAAAAGCCGGAAAGTTTTGACCGACTGCATGAGCGCACCATGGCTAAGTTGAGATGGATCATCTTTGCTGGATAAATACACATCATACTGAAGTTTGTAAGTTAAGCGTACGCTGTCTCTTGAATCAATCGCGGTTGCGCACAAATTGAAATCATTTGTCGTGAAAAGCAAAACCGGCTCGATAGTCCAGGAGGTGCTCCCAGACGGGCGTTCTGCCCTGCGAATACTTTTCTCATTTCCAAAACTATCGGAATAATCCAGTTTGTAGAAAATTTTGGGTACGCCACCCGAGGTAACTTCAATATGAGCATTTGCATAGGACCCTTGTCCCTGAAAAATATCTCCGTAGCGATCAATATGCTGGCAATCGGTCCAATTTGAGTCGTAACCTTCGGTGTACAGAATCATATTATCAAAACAATCCATGCATGTGCTATATTCGGTCATCAAAACCATATTAAATTTTTTGGAGGATGGATTATATTTGCAATCGATTTTGGCTAAAGGTGCATGACAACCGCTCTCTCCGGAAAGGATAGGCACCCATTCCGACCATTGGGTGCTGCCCGGGGCTAAGTAGCAGGAATAAAGGAACTCGGACGAACTGACTCCGAAATACCATAAAGTATCGCCCGCATCGTAAATCGGGAAAAAGTCCGTTCCGGCGTAATAGGAGCCATAGGGTATGGTCCATTCTGCCTTTGAACGATATTGGTACACGATATTATCATAATGAGTCACCAAATTATCATCTTGCCACGAAGTTTGGTAGGCCAAAGTTATTTCATTGGAATTTTTTGCGGAATGTAATTTGTAGAGCTTTTCGGAATAGGTTTTCAGGGTGTCTACGCTTTGTAAAACGCCATTGTGCAGAACACAATTGATTAAAAAATGGGAATCGCCTTTTTGGTCGTTAAAAAAGACCATTAGGGAATCATCTAATGATTGGGCGGTAATGGCCAAAATACAATATGACGTATCACTTTGGTAAATTGTTTGTACGTCCGACCAGATCTGGTTCACGCGGTTTCGATAGTGCACTTCCTTTTTATCTTCAATCCAGAAGATGTGCAGATTATCCGAGCCATCAACAACGATAACGGCTTTTTCCGAGGTGGTGGCATCCGATTGCGAGACATTGAAAGATTGAAATTGCTGGGCAAATGAAAAGCCAATCATTGCGCATACGATTAAAAATTTTTTCATGATTGAGCCCCCTGTTTTTTAGGTTGTTTCTTGATTTTGTGCCGACCGTGCCGGTTTTTGGCCGATATTACAGAGCTCCTTCGCAATGACCTAATATCTAAACTGCATTTGCCCCTTGAGAGGTTTGCTACCGGTTATGATTGGCTTTATCCAGGCCGGCCTTTCCGGCTCTTTGTTTTCTTTTATGAGTTTTCTCCATTCTTCGTCGGTGTATGTTTTCCCTACGAATTCATAATAAGAAAAAACAGCGCCTTTGGCAATATAGTATTCGCCTCTAATCGGAACAACGACATGAATATCATCCGCATGCCCGACGGCTACATTCAGGTTTTGGCTGTTATAGCTATAAACGTCTGCGATCAGCGCCATAGAACGTTCGCGAACCGGAAGGTGATCGGTCTCCAACAGCCCAAGAAGGATGTATTCAATTGTGCCACCCACGTAGTGCAAATCGTCAAATTCTTTTTTGGTGATTTCTTCACCGTCCAATTGTTTGTGGGCTACCGTTTTTAGGAGATTGCCCAATTTGTAAATACGATTTAATTCATCTTTGTAAGTCGATTCATAGTGTAAAAGATTCTTCAGCCAATCAACCAGATCCAGTGCAGAATCCCAGAAGGTTAGATTTGGTTCAACGTAACTGTAGTGTTGTGGCGGCTCCGGGCCTCCCCCTTGTCCGCAAACAAAGGCCTGGCCGGGATTAGATCGAAAGCGTATGCGATGGCGGGGGCTACAATGCCTGTTGATTATGCGCTGAAATCCGATTTTGAATTTCGCCAAATTTGTTTTTGATGGCTTTCAACTTATTGTAATCAAAACGGCTCAGATCGATTTCCCGGGATAAACCATTCTTTCGATGGATTATTATTTTAGTTAAGTCTATTTCAATTTCTTTTATGTCGGAGTATTTGTAACTAAATTCAATAAACTCGGGTGAAAGCATGAGTTCTAAAAGTAAGGCTCTGTTTTGCGCGTAGTTTTCCAGCGGTGCCGGAATACGCGCCACAATTTTATCTTGATGAAATTCGATAAAGCATTCTTTATGAATTTTGTTGTACAGAAACGCGTAATAGATAAAACCGAAACCAAAAACAGCCATAAAGATGAAGTTCTGAATATTTGAGCTTAAGCTTTTATCGGGTGATTGGATGTAAGCCATTGTAAAAACATAAATAATCAAAGAACCGGTGAGAAACGCCAAAATTCTTTTAAATAAATTGAATTTTGAACGGGGATTCTTTAATACAATTCTGTCCTCTTTTGAAGTTTCGGCGCGTGGAACAAAGAGCGCATCTAAAATAGATGTGTTCCCCGGTCGGTTTTGATTTTTGTACTCCATAGGCAAACTATCGTACATTTTTTTGGCGGAGATAGCCACTCCATCGGACTGCAAAAATTTTAATCCGTAATTATTTTTGTTGTTCCAAAATACAATTCAAATTGCAAAGTAGCAATAAGACCTTGCGCGAAAACAAGAAGGAGCGGGCTGCTTTCAATGACATGCTATGGTTGGAAAGGGGCGGTGTGATTCCGTTCTGCCTGAATTTTCAATGTTCAAAAAAGTTTCTTCGATGGGCTGTCTAAATTTCGGGAAACATGTTCTGGTAAAATTGGTATGTGCAAAGCGGATGTTAAAATTTCCTTTTCAGAGAAATGCTCTTAATTGCGCCTGTCCGGAATGAATGATGCGCTGAAAGCCTGCATCTTTGCGTCCGATGTAAGAGAATGTAAATACAATGTTCTTGGCTACGGTGTATTCAACGCGCAATTGCCATTCCTGCGAAAATCCTTCGCGTTTGCCTTTGGCCATTTCAAACGGGACAATGCGTTGAAAAGGATTTGCCGTTACCTGTACGTTTTGTAACTGGTACAGTGCACTCATGCGCCCTCGGGTAGGCAGGGAATAATTAATGCGTTGCTTGAGCAGAACAAAGTACAGGCTAAGTGGATACAACAAACTCCGGTTCTTTTCGTAACCAGATTCGCTTTCCCAACCAAATTCCCACCGGCTGCGCGGACGGTACGAAAAATTCTGCAGAAGGTAATAGCCGAGAATATCGCGGTTGCGCAAGGCATTGGCCGTGGAAAGCCGAAAATAAGTGCGCCAACGAATTTCGCTTTGGCTGCGTAATTTGAGCATGGGACGCCAGTTTACCCGCAGTCCCAATTCCCGGCTCTTTTTGCGATCGTTTTCGTCGCTGTTGACAAACTGGTTGTTGTAATTTTGCGTGGTCCGCAGGCGCAAACGAAAAGACAACCGTCGGTTGTGCCGCATGTAGTACAAATCCTGATTAAAATTAATCACCCCGCGCACGGTGTATTTTTCTTGCAGGTGATTCGGATTTAGCAAATACACGGCAGCCTTGTTCGGATCGCGCGATTCTTCTTCTACCCGCAAATACGTCTCGCCGCTGAGCTTAGACCAAAAATAGCTGCGGAACTTGCGCTGACGCCGGAAATAGCGGTACGGGTCAACACGCAAACGCAAAGCGGTTTGCACAGTGGATACCGGTTCGAATTTACCGGTAGGCAGAATGTACAAAACATAATTACCCAGTGGGTCGGGGACGTACTCCTTTAAATCCGCGTCGTAACGCAAATTGCCCCGGCCTTCGCCCACGTCCACGTACACCTTTTCACGCAGGGCGGTTTCCTCGGTGGAAAGTTTGTACTGCCAGGAAAAATCGATGGCCTTTTTGTAAGCCTGATGTGTTAAATTGAATTGCGCCAGATTGGTGGAACGGTCACGCCAGCTTGTATCCTGAACGGCGGCATCGGCGTAAAATTGTTTGAGCGTGTCTATTTTAATGGTTTCGAAAAACGATGTGTAATTTTTGGTGCGGTGCATTAGCGAAAAATTGAAGGTGGTCGATTTCAGGTCTTTTAGATTGAAACGAAACCGGAATGTGTTGCTTTGTGCCTGTGGAAGCAATGTACCTGCCCGCTGAATGTCATACACGTAATCCCACCGTCGATCGAACAGAAGTTCTGCATTGAAGTGCCGTAATTCCGGAAAGGCCATGCCCGCTCCGAGATCGTCGTAGCGAAAGCCCGACAAAAGGCCGCGCAAAGTGCGTTTGCGCCATTCTCCCTTGTAACGCAGGCTGGGGAGTACCTTCCAGATTTTGCGTTGCATGTCCGACCCGTAACGTTGCCAGTCGTCGCCGATGCGTTCCGAAAAATTAGTAGCCGAAATCGATTCGTAGTAATTGTGTGAAACAAGCGAATGGAAATTTTCCAGATTTAATTTGATTCCCAGACGTTTGCTTTTAAAATGTTCCTGATAGAATTGCCCCGCATTGCCTAAAATGTGCAAAGAAGGCCGGGGCAGGTAACGCACATTCAAAAGGAAACTCAATTCTTGGTTTCCGGAGGTCTGTGCCGAATAGAGATTCCAATAGCGTTCGAAATCGGCCGGACGAAAACGGTCGGGGGCGCGGAATGTTTTTTGGATGAAGCGTGTCCGAAAATTAAAACCCAGTTTCCCCCAGTGCATGCCAAGCATGGTAATGGGAGCGGGCGAGAGCTCGGAAGAAAAGCGGAAAGCCTGACCGATGTTGTCTCCGTCTTCCAGTGGGGAAAGAGTGTTTTGATCCAGATTGCTCAGGGCATATTCCGATTCGAATTTCAAACGCTGGTAGGGATGACCGCTCAAACGGAAATCGATTAACTGATGTCGGTTGGGTAAAGGAATAAGATGAATGGGCAGGTATTCTCCCTGTCCTGGCCCCACCCAGCGGTACACTCCCAGCCGATCCCGTACGTAATCGCCTTTGCCCCGCCCGAAGAACGAAAACGAAACGGAGTAATTCCCGGCTTGTTTTCCCACATATTTGAAAATGGAGTAGGTATTTCCTGCGTAAATCGTATCGACTTTTACGTAACTGCCGGCGGAATCTCCTTTAAAAGTAAAACCGGGTTCCGTGGCCTTAAAAGGATCGTCACCGGCCTGTTTGAGAATTTGCTTTTGTGCTTTGGTTAAACTCTGGCTCTCTTCCAGCACTTGATTCGTGTTATCTTCTTCTCGGTAATATTGTACGTTTAGCCGCAGCTTTCCGCGGGTAAAAGTGTGGTTGGCAAAAGCGCTGTACACGCTGCGATTGTAACTTTGCAAAGCGGGAAAGTATTCAAAATCCACCTCGATGCGGCTTTCACTGGTAATAAGGCGTTGGTTGGTAAAACGAATTTGTCCGCTGCCGTATTCAATCACATAATCATTGCTTTCGCCGCGGGTAAGGCGTTGCCCGTTAATAAAAACCCGTTCGGTTCCGGCCAGAACAATGATATCCCGTTCGCCGTTTTTCCCCGTAAGCTGGTACGGCCCCTGATTGCCCTCCTGGCCCATGAAGGCCACGTGATGGAAGAAACCGCGCGTACTGGCAATGGTGGCCCCCACGGTTGTCTTTTTGAAAGACGATTGCAAAGTAAGGCCTTGCAGCTTGCGGTGAATGCGTCCGAAAACGCCGTGATCGTACGCCAGGTTAAAGTCGCCAACGGTCCCTTGCAGAAACGGACTTTTGAAGGTTACGTACACTTTGTCGATTTCTTGCAAAGTTTGGGTGTTGCCTTCCGGCTGAATGGGGGTGGCTGCATCGGTAAGGGCGGCGATGATTTCGATGTCGTCGGAAAGCTTGCCGGCCAGTTGGATGTTCAGGCCGGAGTTCAGCGTAAAATCCTGATTGCTTCCTACTTGAATACCACGCATGATGCTTCCGCTGGTTTGCAAAGTGCTGGGAATGCGGGAAAAAGGATTCTCCAGCCGGACGGCCCGCAACCGAACACCGCGGGTGTGCCGGGAAAGGCTGTCTTTTAAAGCTTTTGTGGCACTCGTGTCGATGCGGTAAAGAGTAAACGTTCGGGGAAAATCGAAAGGGTAGCGCTGGTAGACAATACGCAAAGAATCTTGCCTGCGAAAGGTGCGAAAAAAAACGATGCGCCGCTTGTCTTCAAGCCGATAGTCCAGAGTTTCGTTTAACGGATGACGGTTTAAAAAGATTTGCAGTGTGGCCGGAATAAGAAAGTGATTCCGGGGAAAAACGTAAGTAAAGTGCGGTTGCGGTGCGACAATAAGCGTGTCGACCTTCCAGATGGAGTGGATGGTTCCGTTTTGCGCCCGAAGCACCGAGAGCCAAAACAAGAAGAAAAACAATATGAGCAGTAAACGGGATGTGAACTTCATGGGCGATCTTTAAATTCTCCGGCAATAATTTCGTTACCATCGATAACGAAGCAGTTAATGCGTTGGGTAGAATCGGCCAGCGGAAACAGGACCATATCGCGTGGCGTAGTGAGCGGTTTGCTCAGCACAACACGGATGGGCTCTATTGCGCTCAGATCGGGTTTAATGCGAAAGAGCTTTTTGGCGCCCTCATCGGCGACGAAAATGCCGAAGCGTTCGTGTGTGGCCAATCCGCCGGGTTGCCGGAAAGATGGCGAAGAAAGGGCTTTGATGAAGGTGCCAAAAAAATCGAACACCACAATGGCATGCCGGGCAATATCCGAGACCAGAATCCAGCGATTGCGAAAAATATCCAGCTGGACAGGTTGCAGTAGCTCACCCGCCCCTGATTCGTATGTTCCGAAAACACGCTCCGGCTGCCCTTGACGATTAAATTTGACCACCTTGTTTTCCTGCGCATCTAAAAGGAACAGATCGTTTTGGGAATTGAGTGCACAGCTCAATACTTCGGCAAATTGGAAATCTTCCGGCCAATTAGGATTGCTCTTTAGCTGGGCCAGATAGTTCATCTGGCGATCGTAGCGCTGCAAACGACGGTTGTTGTAATCGGCCACGTAAATGTTGAGAATGGACTTTACCCAGATATCGGTGGGATAGTCGAATTGATCGGGGGCAAAGCCGAAGCCTCCTACCGTACGCAGAAATTTTCCTTTTAATGTAAAAAGTTGAATGCGGTTGTTTTGCGAATCGACCACAAACAACGTGCCGTCATCGGCCAGAGCCAGCGCCTGCGGATTATTGAATTGCCCGGCTTCTTGCCCTTGAGATCCGAACCGGAAATATTCGACAAACTGTTGGGCCGTAAGCCGCTCCGCCGCAAAGAGAAATGAAAGCACGAGTAAAAGCAACCCGATTTTTTGGCGACACCGTTCCATGATGCTTCCTATTTAAACGGACGATATTTGCGATAATCTTTACCCAGAATAATGCTAACCGTGGCTTGCCGGTTTTGTGTCCGATAGGTTTTCGGCGCCTGATAAGGCAAGCCGGTGGCATTGCGTAGCGCTTTGACGGCATCCGGATTTTGAAAGGAACCCTTAATAACAGAACGACGCACATTCCAATAAATACGTCCGTTGATGCGGTAATTTTCCGTTCCTACCACCTGAAAACCTTCTTTTTCCAGAAAACGGCGTAATTGTTTGGCGATGCCCTTTTTACCGGCTCCGTTTAAGATTTCGATGCGAATGGGTTGAGACTGGCCGGCACGATTTAGGGCGGTTAAGGTGGAATCATTCGGAAAGTAACGCAGAGCCGCATTCAGTACGGCGCGGGCTTCTTGTCTTTTCCCCTGATTCTGCAAGGTCTTGATTTTTTCCGCGATGCGTGCTTTTAGCGAGCGCTTCAGCGTTTGCAGACCCTTGTTGCTTGGGTCAATTTTTTGAGCTTTTTCCAGAAGGGAAAGCGCGTTGTTTTGGCGTGGCAATACGAGGTGCCCTTGTTCAACCTGCGCCTGTGCCTGTTGTAACAGCGCATCGCGCATTTTTATTTGAAAGCTGTCCAAAGGGGCCGCGCTTTGTTCCGTTTGCCTTTTGGGAACTTTGATTTGTCCCGTAGATCCCGAGTAATGAAGCTTTGAGACGAAGATTGCAATCAATACGACAAATAAGGCGCTGATTAACGTGTAACGTGCGCTGGGTTTCAGGAAAGAACTCAACAGCCCAAAGCGTCGAACTTTTACCGGTTTTTCTTTCTTCGTTTTCTCTTGCTGCGGAGCGCTAAACTGGGATGGCCGGGAATGCAGAGCGGGGCCGCCGGTTTGTTGCAGGGCTTTGCGCATTTCGGCACAGTTTTGGAAGCGCTCATCCGGTTTTTTGGCTAAGGCTTTCAAAATTACTTGATTCATGAAAGGAGAAATGTCAGGAATTGGCTCCGGATTTTTGTGCAAAATGCAGTGGTACACGTCACCGGTAAAAAAAGGAGGTTGCCCGCTGAGCAATTCGTACATCACGGCTCCCAACGAATACACATCCGATTGGATGCTTAGGGGCTTGCCGCTCACCTGTTCCGGAGACCAGTAGAGAATAATGGTACTCGCTGTGGCATCCTGAACCAGTTGCAAGGCCTGACGCATGGTTTCGCCAAGGCCAAAGTCGATCAGCTTTACTTTCTTTTCGGTGGTTAAAACAATGTTCGACGGTTTTAGGTCCCGGTGCAAAATGTTTTGATTGTGGGCGTATTCCAAAGCCTGCAGCACCTGATCGGCAATCAAGCGTACATCTTCTTCGCTAAAACGCTTGTCCGGCAGTTTGCTCTTTAACGTTTTCAAAGAATAGCCGGCCACAAATTCCGTTTCGATGTAGGCCAGACGCCCCTCATCCTGCATGTCGTAGTAACGGGCAATATTGGGATGGTCGAGCATGCGCACAATTTGATATTGTTCGCGGATCAGTTGCAGGGCTTCGGTATCGCGACGTAGTTGCGGAGGAATAAGAAGCAACACCCGGGAAAGTCCGGTTTGTATGTTGCGCACTTTAATGGCGTAGGTATGGCTGCGACGAACAGGCTTACTGACGATTTCGAAGCGCTCATCGATGATTGTGCCCATCGTGAGCGTTTTCAAAAAAGGGTCAATGGAATAATTAGGTGTTTTCTCCATGATCAGTACCATCTTCTGCTAAGTTTTTCTATTTGGAGTATATTAATAATTTACGCAAGATTCAATGACATTTACGTGGCAGAGACGGGAGGTTAGTGGGCGGTTGGACTGTTGAAATGTGCTACCACGAAGTGGCAGGCATTTCTTCGGGATTAATGGTGTATTCGGGGGGAGGGTTAAGGGTGTATGAGTTAAGGGAAATCAGTGCCAATCCGTGCGGGTCAGTGGCCGGGGTAGGTTGAATTGTTGAATTGTGCCACCACGAAGTGGTAGGCATCCCTTCGGATTGAATGGTGTTTTCGGTGCTTCTTCG
>CAYXUS010000264.1:0-13791 GCA_964468415.1 uncultured Caldithrix sp. | reverse complement strand
CACAGGCGGAGAAAAGCTACGCATATTTGTGTTGAGCGATTAGGAGAAAACTAATGAAAATTTCGAAAAGTTTAGGTTTGTTTTTGCTGGGTATTCTCATGGTGGCTGGCACCGCCCGGGCCGACGGGCATCGGTTTACGTACAGTAAAGTAGAAATAACGATTTCCCGCCGGGCCGATTTTCGCCTGTTAGCCAGGCAGGGAATGCAATTCGACCATATTACCATTGTGCGGAAAACGGAAAAAGGGGTAGTTTTGCGCACCATTGTGAACGATGTGGAATTGAAAGTTTTGCGAGACAGCGGCATTTCTTACCGGGTGCTGGTACCCGATGTGGTTCAGGCCTACCATCTCCGCCAGGCCGAACAGAGCTATTCTTTTGAACGCGGCAGCGATTTGCCCGCCGGATTCGAATTGGGCAGTATGGGCGGATTTTACACCTACGACGAAGTGGTAAGCGAACTGGATTCCATGCATCAGAATCATCCTCAGATTGCCAGCGCCAAACAATCGATCGGAAAATCCATTGAAAATCGTGATTTGTGGATGCTCAAAATTTCGGATCAGGCCGACCAGGATGAAGACGAACCGGAAGTTTTGTACACCGCCCTGCACCATGCACGGGAACCGGCCGGTATGATGGCCGTAATGTATTTTATGGACTATTTGCTGGAGCGGTACGGAAGCGACCCGGAAGTAACTTATTTGGTGGATCACCGGGAAATGTTTTTCGTGCCGGTGGTAAATCCCGATGGCTACGTGTACAACCAGCAACAAGAGCCGAACGGCGGCGGGCAATGGCGTAAAAATCGCCGGGATAATGGCAACGGTTGGTACGGGGTGGATTTGAATCGTAATTACGGGTACAAATGGGGCTACGACGACTACGGCTCCAGTCCCTATCCCTTTAGTGATACTTACCGCGGAAGCGGGCCGTTTTCCGAACCGGAAACTCAAGCCATCCGCGACTTCGTGCAGTCGCGCCATTTGGTTTTGGCCATTAACTATCACACCTATTCCGATTTACTTATTTATCCCTGGGGGTACGTCGATGCCTTAACTCCCGATTCACTTCTGTACAAACTTTACGCCACGGTTCTGACCGAGGTAAATCGTTACAACTTTGGCACCGGTGAAGAAACCGTCAATTATTCCGTAAACGGCGATTCCGACGATTGGCTGTATGGCGAACAACAAACAAAGGCCAAGGTACTGGCCGTAACTCCCGAAGTGGGTACGGACAGCGATGGCTTTTGGCCGGACGAAGAGCGCATTGTGCCTTTATGTGAAGAAAATTTGCGGGCGAATTTAAACCTGGCCTGGCTGGCCGGAGGCCGACTAACCCTGGAAAACTACCACCTTGTCGGAGACGATAATCAAAACGGTTATCCCGATCCCGATGAAACAATTCGTTTGGTTTGCCGGATTAAAAACATCGGGCAAGGCCAGGCGCCCAACGTTATCCTTTCTTTGGTTAGCCGCGATTCTTACCTGGAAACCGAGGGCAGCTTGCATTATGCGGCTGTCCCGGCCCAGGCGGTTTTAAGTGATACATTTACCGTGCGGGTTCAATCCGGCGCGCCCGACGGCCATTGGGGAAATTTAGTGCTGCGTATGGAACAGGACGGCTATGCCTACGAAGATACCCTGCAGGGATTTGTCATCGGAACCCCATCCGTTGTTTTTCAGGATGACGCCGAAAGCGGCACCGATCAGTGGGATACCGGTCAGGGTTGGGGTATTGTTACGGCCGATACGGATCACTGCTTTACCGATAGTCCCGACGGGAAATACGCCAACAATGCCGACAACGCGCTTACCATGCGTACGCCTGTCTCTTTGCCCACAGGCAATGCCGCTTATTTAACTTACCGCACGCACTGGGACGTGGAACGGCCTTTCGATTTTTTTACAGTGGAACTTTCTACGGATGGCACCAATTGGACGACTTTGCGGGGGAAGAGCATGGTAGATGCCTCCGGTCAGGGAACGCAGGCCGACGGGACCTTTGGTTACGACGGATTCAGCGATTACTGGCACAGAGAATGGATCGACATTTCTCAATACGAGGGCCAAAGTACGATTTACGTGCGCTTTCGTTTGCACAGCGACGGCGGCAACCAACGAGATGGTGCCTACGTGGACGATGTACGCATTTTGGCCTACACCAAACCTTCGGCCGTTGGGGATGTGGCCCGGCTTTTACCGGACACACCCGTGCTTTTGCCCAACTTCCCCAATCCGTTTAATTTGCAGACGACCATTCGTTTTTATTTGCCCCTTGCCGACAACGCCCGGCTTTTGGTGTACGATTTGAACGGAAGTTTGGTGCGCACTCTCTCCCAAAAATTTTGGAGCAAGGGCTGGCATCGTGTTTCCTGGAACGGACGTGATGACCAGCAACGGGTGGTGCCCAGCGGAATTTATTTTTTAAGTTTGCAAAGCGGGAAACACAAAAAAGTGCGCAAGATGATGCTCTTGAAGTAAATTTTCCGGAAGCTTAGAAAAACGTAATGAGCGAAAAAACTGATGACGCTTCCCCTTTGGAAGTAATGTGCCTGCCAGCCAAAGCACAAAATTTACCGTTTATTCCTTGGCGATTTGTCTGCCCGGGGTTCTGCAAAAAGAACCGGTTAGTCATTACCGGATCGTTCCAATTGGTTCCGTTCAAAAAGATTTTAAAAGTCCGCAAAAATTAACTATTTTTCTCCCTTACCGAAAATAGGTTAAAAAAACACGAAAGAGGTGGCATGGAAATTCTTGTCATTAACGGCCCGAATTTGAATTTGTTGGGACAACGCAAGCCCGACGTGTACGGACATCGATCCTTAAACGAACTGAATGCTTTTGTGCAGGACTATTTTAAAAAAGTGAAACTGGAATTTTACCAGAGTAACCACGAAGGGCAAATCATCGACCGTATTCACAAAGCGATGATGCATTTTGACGGCATTGTGATTAATCCCGGCGCATTAACCCATTATTCTTACGCCTTGCGCGATGCCATCGAAGCGTGTACCATTCCTGTGGTCGAGGTGCATCTAAGCAATGTGGCTGCCCGGGAGCCTTTTCGGCATGTATCGGTCATTTCCGAAGTGTGCCAGGGAACCATCAGTGGCTTTGGCGCATACGGCTATGTGTTAGCGGTTCAGGCATTGGCGCACAAAATCAAACGGTTGAATAATGATTGAACACATTAAAAATTTGGCCCGGCATTCTTCCATTTACACCATTAGTACCTTCATGCAGCGCGCGCTGGGCTTTATCATGTTGCCCATCTACACCGACCCCAGCTATTTGGCTTCCAAAAGTCAATATGGTGATTTGACATTGGTTTACACCTTTATGGCCTTCATGAACATCGTGTATTTGTACGGCATGGATTCGGCAATTTTACGCTATTTCTTTTTGGGAAAATACAAACGCAACGATGTGTATTCTACCGGCTTTAAAAGCGTGGTGGTCAACAGCCTTTTCCTTTCTTTTATTTTGTTCTGGTTCGCTCCGCAGTTGGGCGCATTTATTTTTGCCGGTACGCATTACGCCCCGTTAATCCGGGTGAGCGCCGCCATCCTGTTTTTTGATTCGATCGGAAATTTGCCCTACCTTGTACTGCGTGCCGAAGAAAAATCGTTGCACTATTCGGCCTTTCGCATCGGACGGTTTATTCTTGAATTTCTGTTGAATATTTTGTTTGTGGTTGTCTGGCACAAAGGGGTCATGGGTGTTTTGTACGCCAATGTAATCGCCTCTTTCTTGAATTTAATCGCCCTTTTACCCTGGCAAATGCACTACCTGAAGGGCAAGTGGAGTGCGGAAGTCTTTAAAATTCTGCTCTTGTTCGGACTGCCTATTTTGCCCAATGGCCTGGCCTATTTAACGGTGGAAGTGAGCGACAAATATTTAATGCGGGTTTTGTTGAATAAGGATTTGCTGGGTTTGTATTCGGCTAACTACAAATTCGGTTCGTTGTTGCTGTTGGTGGTTATTGCCTTTCGCAATGCCTGGCAGCCCTTCTTTTTGAAAATAGCAAAGCAGGAAAATGCCCGGCAAATTTATGCCCGGGTACTTACCTATTTTACGCTGGTCAGTACGGTGGTTATTATTTTTGGTAGCTTTGTGATCGATTATCTGGTGCGCCTGCCTTTACCGGGAGGCAAAACCGTTATGGGCCGCATGTACTGGTCCGGTACCAAAATTATTCCCGTTATTCTAACTTCGTATTTGTTTTACGGCCTGTACGTTAACTTTACGGTGGGTATTTACATTCGTAAAAAGACCAAATACATGATCATTTTTACCGGACTGGCTGCGCTGGTGAATATCGGTAGCAATTTGTATTTGATGCCGCATTTCGGGATAATGGGAGCGGCTTTTGCCACCCTGCTGGCCTACCTGGTAATGGCCGTGAGCATTTTCGTGGCCAACCAAAAATTGTACTACATTCCCTACGAATACGGACGCGTTGCCTTTATTCTTTTTTACCTGGCGGCCGTGCTGGTGTTTTATTACGCGGTAGAACCCGGGCTCTGGTTGCGCCTGGCCGTGCTGGCCGTTTCCCCGATTTTGTTCTGGGCGTTGCGCTTTTTCCGCCAGGAAGAGTGGGCGGCCCTGCTCAGGCTGATCAAACGTGCGTAAAAGGAGAATGGTGAGATGAGTATTCTTTTGCATTTCGTGCGTTTGCTGCTTTTGCCTTTTTCTTTGCTGTTCGGGCTGGCAAGCGAAATACGTAATTTATTGTTCGATTGGGGAATTTTACCGGTGTATCGTTCCCGGCTTCCTGTAATTTCCGTGGGCAACATTCAGGCAGGGGGAACCGGCAAGACCCCGTTTACTATTTGGCTGGCCCGAAAACTAAGTGATGTGGGAAGAGTGGCCGTGGTTAGCCGGGGATACGGACGGAAAAGCAAGGGCCTGAAGGTCGTTTACGAAAAGGGGAAGGTTTTGTGCGACGCAATTACCGGAGGTGACGAACCGCTGCTTATTGCGCACAAGGCCCGGCCCGAAATGGTAGTTGTGGCCGAGAAACGGAAAGAGGCCCTGCATCATCTCGAAGTGACCGAAAGCGCCGATCTGGTGATTCTGGATGATGGTTTCCAGCATCGTTGGGTTGCCCGGCAAATCGACATTGTTTTATTTAAAAGAACTTCTTCCCTGTGGCAGAAACTTCCTTTACCCTCGGGATTTTTACGGGAATTTCCCTGGCGCCTGAAGCGCGCCCACTTTTTACTGCTCAGCGGAAAGTCCGGCCAAACGCAAAGGCTTTCCTGGGTACCGGTGGAACGCCAGTTTGAGATGCACTTCAATTTCGGCCGGTTGCTGGACGAGTACTTGCAACCCCTGGGAAATGCGGACATGCTGTCCGAAATACGCTGTGTTGCCTTTGCCGGCATTGCCCGTCCACAGGGATTTTTTGCCATGCTCAAGGAGCACGGGGCAGATGTCCTGGCCCGCTTTGCCTTCAGGGATCATCATATTTACACCGAGGATGAAATCACCCATCTCATCGCCCGGGCGCGGCATTTACAGGCGGAATGGCTGCTGTGCACCGAGAAGGATTTGGTCAAAATTCAGGAGCTTCTTCCAGTGCTGGAGGCCGAGTTCAAGGCAGCTGGTGTGCGTTTGGCTGCCGTGGATTTACAGGTGGAAATCGATCGGGAAAACGAATTGCTTAACGCGCTGAAAAAGATATTGACAAAGCAAAAAAATGGTATTATATTAGGGACTCAATTTGATCGCGGGGTGGAGCAGTCAGGTAGCTCGTTGGGCTCATAACCCAAAGGTCGCAGGTTCAAATCCTGCCCCCGCTACTAAAATAAGGTGATCGCACACGATCGCCTGTTTTTTTAAGATGGCGGCGTAGCTCAGTTGGCAGAGCAGAGGAATCATAATCCTCGTGTCCGGGGTTCAAGTCCCTGCGCCGCTACTTTTTTTATTCGGTAAAATCCGAGATGCTCTTTTGATTAAGCAACTTTTTTCCTTCTGTCAGGCAAATCAATTAATTTCCCCCAATGATCTTGTGTACGTCGCCGTTTCCGGCGGAATGGATTCGATGGCTCTTTTGCACGCATTTTTAACGCTCTCTCAAACGTATGTCCCGTTGCGCATCAGGGCTGTTCATGTGAATCATGGTGTGCGTGGCGCGGAGGCCGATCGCGACGAACAATTGGTACGGGAGTATTGTGCACAAAATAATGTGGAATTGGTGGTAAAACGATTGCAGAGAATGCCCTCCGCGGCGTCCGAAGAGGTTTTGCGCGATGCGCGTTACCGGGCGTTTGAGGAACTTTTGCAGGACGTTCCGCGGGCCCGGCTGGCCACGGCCCACACGCTGGATGACCAAATCGAGACCTTTTTGATGCGGCTGGGTAAAGGATCGGCTTTGCGCGGTTTGACGGGAATTCCCGTCAAACGGGGGGCGTTTATTCGTCCTTTTTTACGCTTTTCCCGACGTCAAATTGAAACCTACGTAAAAGAAAATTCCGTTCCCTATGTGTTCGATTCGAGCAATGCGGATTTGCATTATTTACGTAACCGTATTCGACAGCAACTGCTGCCGCTTTTTTACGTGGTTTTCGGAGACGATGTCTCGCAGAATTTGGCCCGTACACTGGAAAATCTGGCCGATTTTTACCGGTTGTTTGAAAGCGAATGGCAACACAGAGCAGGCGAAGTTTTAAGCGAAGAAGAGGGCAAACACGTGCTTTTGCTCGATAAATACGCGCAATTACACCGTCTCTACCGTTTTCGTACCATCGATTATTGTATTTCTGCTTATTATCCCTTAAATTACTCAATTTCCAGAGCATACGCCGGGCAAATCGATTCCTTTATTCTTGAAGCGGCAACAGGGGCGCGCCTGAATGTGATGGAAAACTTATGGCTGGTTAAAGGGCGCGCGAAAGCATTTTTTTATTTGGAACAAGAGCAAACCGAATCCGTTCCACTATTTGCGGGAGAAACCGTCCGTTTCGGTCAATTCGAGCTACACGTTGAATTTGTGGCACCCGAGGAGGTAAGGTTCTCTTCCGACTCCAATGTGGAATACATTTGCGGAACGTCTCTGCGCTTTCCTCTGCGTGTGCGCTACTGGCAACCTGGCGACCGCTTCTATCCGCTTGGTCTGGGGCACAGCCAGAAAGTAAAAAAGTTTTTTGTCGATCAAAAAATCGATCGCCCGGAAAAGCACGAGATCCCGATTCTTTGCAACGGGGACGAAATCGTGTGGCTTTGCGGTTTACGTTTGGACGAGCGTTACCGGGTAAGGGAAGAATGTAAGAAAATTTATCGTTTAACCTTGAAAAAAATAGGAAAATAAAATGGAATACGATCAATCCGTCATTGTGCCGGAATCGTACAAAGTATTGATTTCGGAAGAAGAGATTCAAAAACGTTTGCAAGAATTAGGCGAGCAAATCACCCGGGATTTCAAAGGTAAAATGCCGATTTTAATCGGTATTTTAAACGGCAGCTTTATTTTTCTTGCCGACCTTATTCGCTACATTAATACCGATCTGGAGGTGGATTTCATTCGCATTTCCAGTTACGGGAACGGTCGGGAATCTTCGGGACACATCAAAATTTTGAAGCCACTCAGTGCCGATATTAACGGGCGGAGTGTGCTGGTGGTCGAAGATATTGTGGATTCCGGACTTTCCGTGCAATTCTTGCGAAAAATGCTGGAAGCGTTTAATCCGGTAGAACTCAAGTTCGTGACATTGCTGAACAAACCGGAGAAGAAAAAGGTGGATGTGTCCATCGATTACGTTGGTTTTGACATCGAAGACAAATTTGTGGTTGGTTACGGCCTGGATGACGGCCAGATGAAGCGTAATTTACGTTCCATTTACTACATTGAACAGGAGTGAAAGGAAAATAGCTCACTATGGAAGATAAAAATCCCAAAAATCCTTTTCAGGACAAAAATAAAAAAGATCAGCCGCCAAACGACGAATTCCAATGGAAAAAAGCGTCTAAAACCGGTTTGATCTGGATTATGATTTTGCTGGCGGCCATTGCCTTTAGCACGCTGTGGCCGAACAATCGTTCCGATGAAATCACGGTAAGTTACAATACCTACCAAAAGCTGCTCAAAGACGGGCAAATTATCAGTGGCGAAGTAACGCTAAAAGACAACACTTTCCGCGGAACGCTGAAAGAAAAAACACGTATCCCCACGGGCAAGGGGTTTAAAGAAGTACGCTACATTCGCACCATTTTGCCCTTTGTGGACAGCTCGGTGATGAAGGAATGGGAGAAATACGGCGTTAACATTCGCTTTACCGAACCTCCGAGCGACTGGTCTATTTTGTTGATTAATATTTTGCCCTGGGTGCTTATTTTGGGCGTGTGGATTTATTTTGCGCGTCGCATGCAGGGCGGTTCCGGCGGATCGCGCGGTATTTTTAATTTTGGCAAAAGTAAGGCCAAACTGCTTACCAAAGATAAGATTAACGTCACTTTCGACGATGTTGCCGGTTGCGACGAAGCCAAAATGGAATTGCAGGAAATCATCGAATTTCTGAAAGATCCGCAAAAGTTTACACGCCTCGGGGGGAAAATCCCCAAGGGAGCTTTGCTGTTAGGCCCCCCGGGAACAGGTAAAACACTTTTGGCCAAAGCAGTTGCCGGCGAAGCCGGCGTGCCGTTCTTTAGCATGAGTGGTGCCGATTTTGTGGAAATGTTCGTGGGTGTGGGCGCCAGTCGGGTGCGTGATTTGTTCGAGATTGGCCGCAAGAACGCCCCCTGTATCATTTTTATCGACGAAATTGATGCGGTAGGACGCCATCGTGGCGCTGGTTTGGGCGGCGGGCACGATGAACGCGAGCAGACCCTTAACCAATTGCTGGTGGAAATGGACGGCTTTGACACCAAAGAAGGCGTGATTCTGATTGCCGCCACCAACCGTCCCGATGTACTGGATGCGGCCCTGTTGCGTCCCGGACGTTTCGATCGCCAGATTGTGGTCGATCGTCCCGATGTGCGTGGCCGGGAAGGTATTCTTAAAGTGCACACGCGCAAAGTACCGCTGGACAGCTCG
This sequence comes from uncultured Caldithrix sp., assembly GCA_964468415.1. GTDB lineage: Bacteria > Calditrichota > Calditrichia > Calditrichales > Calditrichaceae > Caldithrix. The sequence goes on along the minus strand of CAYXUS010000264.1, from coordinate 4,752 downwards.
GTGGATTTGCAGGCCATTGCCCGCAGTACGCCCGGACTTTCCGGTGCCGATCTGGCCAATTTGGTCAACGAAGCGGCATTGCTGGCCGCACGCAAAAATCGCAATAAAGTTACCATGGCCGATTTCGAAGAAGCCAAAGACCGCATCATGATGGGCATGGAGCGTAAATCGGTTCTGATTAGCGAAGAGGAGAAAAAAATTACCGCTTACCACGAATCGGGCCATGTGTTGGTGGGCAAACTTATCCCGGGAACCGATCCGGTGCACAAAGTAACCATTATTCCGCGCGGACGGGCACTTGGGGTTACGGCCTACCTGCCTTTGGACGAACGGCACACGTACTCCTACGATTATCTGCAAGGAATGTTGGCCCAGCTGTTGGGCGGACGTGCTGCCGAAAAATTGGTATTCAAACAGTTAACCACCGGTGCAGGCAACGATATCGAACGCGCTACCGATTTGGCCCGCAAGATGGTTTGCGAATGGGGCATGAACGAAAAGATCGGTCCGGTAACATTCGGCAAAAAAGAACAAGAAATCTTTTTGGGACGTGAAATTGCCCAGCATCGGGATTACAGTGAAAAGACCGCCGAAGAGATCGATCGGGAAGTGATGCGCATCGTTAAAAGTGCCGAAGAGCGTGCGGAAAAACTGCTGCAAGACAACATCGATAAATTGCACGCTTTGGCGAAGGCATTGCTGGAATTCGAAATTTTGGACGGCGAACAAATCGATGCCATTTTGCGCGGTGAAAAAATTGAACGTCCGGCTTTTGCTGCCAAAGACGAAGATGCCGAGCCTGAAACAAAGTCCAAGCAAGAGAGCTCTGCGCAGGCCCGGGAGAAGGCGGCTCCGGATGTGGCCAGTGCTCAAAACAGCGAAGGGCAGGCTCCGGCCGAGGGTTCCGAAAACCCATCCGGTGAAGACACGCAACCCGATGCCTCGGACGAAAATGCGACCGAAGCGTAAATGGTAAAATCGTGAAATTCGAAGCGTACAATCTTAAAGGTTGTGCGCTTTTTTTGTCTGTAAAAGGCACTCTGTCGCAAACCCGAAAAATGACGAATTTTCTGGAGAAAATTCAATTGTGGCCGAAAATAAAAAGATTTGCGATGGGCGTTTCAAAGCCGGTTGGAAACTTTTGAAGTTTGAGGCGTTTGCAAAAGTAAGCCCACAAATTTAGCGGAAGGATAGCGCCATGAACCAAATTGTAAAATTTTTGTCCGCCGAAGTACCGGGAGGGATTTATCTTTTACTTTTCATCTTGCTTGTTGTCAATTTAACCTTTTGGTTTTTCCGAAATTCCGATTTAATTTCACGGGATCGGCTCAAAAAGAATGTGATCACAGCCAATGTGGTCATTTTGCTGCTGTACGTTGCACTCTGGTTTGTCATGCAGCCCCCAAAACCCCAAATGCGGGTGGTGGTTTTGCCCGCTAAAACCGCTCAGAGTTTTACTCCCACGCCTTTGGCTTTTGCCTTTGCCGATGCCTTTACCCGGCAGAGCATCAACAATACTTCCGATCAGTATCTGGTGCACCGTTGGTACTGGCTGTACGAAACATTGACCCCGGCCAGGGCCGCCCGTTACGAAAACTGGATGCACGCCGCCCGGGCCATGCAACCCCGTTATTTGATTGAAACTACGTTTCAGGAGAAAAAGGTGGTGTGTACCGTAACCGATCTGAAAAGGAAAAAGCAGTACACCTTTGAGCAGAGCGATACCCTTGATTTTAGTCCGCTGATCGCGGCAATTCAGAACAAATTTCATCTGTTTAAAGAGATAAAATCGACATCCATGACCTGGGATCGATTTCTCTTGCAGGCGCGATTGGATTTGTTAAATGGCCAATACGACAAAGTGATTGAGCGCCTTAAAGAACGTACGGATGTGCCGGCCAAGGTGCTAACCGCCGCGGCCTGGGTTAAGAAGGGCCTGGAACGACCGGTCGATTTCGAAAAAATGAAATACGTAAAAATTACCATTCCCGAGTTTGAAAAAGCACGTGCCATTCTGGTGCCGATCGTTAAAGAACATCAGGATACGCCGTTGACCGACCTTCTGTTGGGGCGAATGGCCATCCGTTTGCAAAAATATTCCGATGCCGAAGTCTTCTTGAAAAAAGCCTACGTGGACGACCCGGAAAATGCCCGGGTGTATTTCCAGCTAAGCTTTTTGCTGCCGGAACGCTTGAAGGATATTGGGTACCAGAGCCGCATCGACGTGTTGCGCCGTGCCGTTTATTTTGATCCGGGGTACCGCGACGCGGTTTACCAATTGGCTAATGAGATTTATTTGGCGGGCATCGGCACTTTACGCTCTTCGCAGGAAGGAATTGACGTTATCGAAGAATTTTTGAAAATTCAGCCCAACGATCCGGAAATGCGCAGCCTGCTGGGGCTTTTGTACACCCAAACGCATCATCCTGACAAGGCTTTGCCCATTTTTCAACAATTGCAAAAAGAATTTCCCAACGACCCCAATTCCTATTACAATTTGGGCATCTGTTATTTCTTGAAAAAACAAGACAGTACGGCCCTTAAGCTGTTCATGAAAGCCATTCACATGGCTCAGCATCGCGATTCGTATTTGTACGTAGCCATGATTTACAACCGTATGGGCAAGCTGGATTCGGCCCTCAAATATTTTCGTGAACGTGTTAAACGCCAGACCGGGGACGACGACAAATACGCCACCGAGGCGATGTACGGCATCCAGACGGTTCTGGCCAAAATGGAGAAACAAAAACATGCCGCTAAGAGTGATTCATCTGACCACACCCAATAGAATACACGAAGTAAACCGCCAATTTGGGGTGAATGTGCCTGCGGCCTGGTTGGACAATCTTTTGTTCGAATGGCGTGTGGCAGACAAAGAGCAAATACTTGCTTTAAAGTATTGGTTGGCCCAAAACGAACACCGCGTGTTAAAAGTTGATGCGGAACAAGGAATGCTCCTTTTTAAACTCGGGGAACTTACGGATGAGCCGGTTTCCCGGCCGCTTCCTCCCGCATTGCAGGAGGAGTGGACAAGAATAGGCTTCTTTTTGCAGCACAACGCACTTCCCCCCTGGCAGTGGGGAGAAGGACGAACCTTGTACTTTGATCGCGGGCCGATCATTATGGGTATTTTGAACGTAACGCCCGATTCCTTTAGTGACGGAGGAAAATTTTTTGACGTATCTGCCGCAGTAGAGCGAGCCCTGCGCATGGCCGAAGAGGGAGCGCAAATCATTGACGTGGGCGGCGAATCGACCCGGCCGGGCGCAGAACCCGTGCCTTTGGACGAGGAACTGCGAAGAGTTTTGCCTGTAATTGAAGCCTTGCGGCAAAAATCGGATATTTTGATTTCGATTGATACTTACAAAAGCGAAGTGGCGCGCCAGGCATTGCAGGCCGGAGCCGACATTGTTAACGATATTTCGGGCGCCCGCTTTGATGAAAACATGCCCCGGGTGGTGGCACGGTTTGCCGTGCCGCTCATCATCATGCACATTAAGGGAATGCCCAAAAACATGCAGAAAAACCCGCACTATTCCGACGTGATCGAAGAAATCTATTCCTATTTTGAGGAGCGTCTGAATTTTTTGCAGGAGCAGGGCATCAAACATCTGGCGATCGATCCGGGAATCGGCTTCGGAAAACGGCTGGAAGACAATTTAAAATTGCTTCGAGACCTAAAAGATTTTACCTTTTTAAATCGGCCCATTTTAATGGGTACTTCACGCAAGTCGTTTATCGGACAAATATTAGACAAAGAAGTGGACGAACGCTTGTTCGGAAGTTTGGCGACACAGGTGATCGCCGTGCAAAACGGAGCACATTTGCTGCGCGTGCACGATGTGGCCGCCACTAACGATGCGTTGAAAATTTGGCAGGCCATCGCCGGAATCTAAAACGGTAGGGAAAGCATGCTTTTCAAAATCGGTTTTATTCCAATTACTATTATTGATGTGATCGATATTTTGATTGTCACCTTTATTTTTTACGAGCTCTACATCTTTTTGCAGGGCAGTGTGGCCATTCGGATGTTTACCGGCCTTTTGGTGATTATTGTGGTATCAATCATCGGCGAGTTGCTGAATATGAAGGCCCTGACCTGGATTATGTCCAGTTTGAAGACGGTGTGGGTGCTGGCTTTTGTGATTCTCTTCCAGCCGGAATTGCGCCGCCTGTTGGTGTTCATCGGGCAAAGCCGGCTGATTCAGAAGATTGTCAAAGTCGGGGATATGGGTTTTATTGATGAAATTGTCAGTGCAGTCATGGAACTGTCGAACAAAAATTTCGGCGCCTTGATCGTAATCGAGCGAGACATGGGTTTGAAATCGATTATTGATTCCGGGATCATTATTCAGGCCAAGGTTACCCGCCAGTTGATCAGTTCTATTTTTAATCCGCGTTCTCCTTTGCATGACGGGGCAATGATTATTCAGAATGATATTATTGTGGCGGCCAAAGCGCTATTGCCTCTGTCACAAAATCCCAATATCGATCCGGCGTTGGGTACCAGACACAGGGCGGCGTTGGGACTTTCGGAGCAGACGGATGCGTTTATTATTGTGGTTTCCGAAGAAACGGGCATGGTTTCGTACGCGGAAAATGGCAAACTGGTCCGTGGGCTGACGGAAAGCATGCTACGTAAAAAGCTCCACGAAATTTATTCGCCGAAGCCTCAGGGAAAGATAGCCGGGATTTTTTCCAACACACTGGGGTCGCATCAGGCGTGACAAGGGTCAATGTTCTCATTGAAGC
>CAYXUS010000263.1:0-27283 GCA_964468415.1 uncultured Caldithrix sp. | reverse complement strand
TCTGGCGGCTTACGATCATCAGGATTTGCCCTTCGAATATCTGGTGGATGCCCTGCAACCCAGCCGCGACATGAGCTACCCGCCGCTTTTTCAGGTGATGCTCATTTTGCAAAACGCGCCCATGAAAGGCACACAGGTGGGCGATCTTTCCTTTGAGCAAATCGATGTGGACATGGGCACGTCCACACACGATTTGACTTTTTCCATCACCGAAAATCCCAACGGACTGGTCATCGACGTGGAATACAACACCGATCTGTTCGAGCGGGCCACTATTCAACGTCTGTTGCGTCATTTCAAGCAGCTTTTGCAAGCCGTTACGGAGCGTCCCGAACAGCCTGTGCTCACCGTGAATTTTTTGGCTGAGGATGAAATCAAACAGATTATCGAAGACTGGAACGCCACCGAGGCGCCGCGCGAACCCGATGTGTGCATTCATCACCTGTTCGAGCGCCGGGTTGCGGAAAATCCGCAAGCGATTGCCGTGGTGGCTCCGGGCGAAGCCGTAACCTACGAAGCGCTCAATCGCCGGGCCAATCAACTGGCGCGCTATCTGCACGAGCAAGGTGTGGGGCCGGAGACCGTGGTGGGCATTATGCTTAACCGGCAGGCGCACCTGTTGCAGGCGGTTTTGGGCGTGCTCAAGGCGGGCGGCGCTTATTTGCCGCTGGATCCTTCTTACCCGCAGGAACGCTTGAATTACATGTTGCAGGATGCCCGCGTTCCGGTACTGATTTGCCAGAAAGAATTGCAGGATTTAATTCCGGCGGAATACCACGGTCGCGTGCTTTTGTTGGACGAAGAACAGGCACATACGGAACACTTTGCGGACGACAACCCGGCCTTTCCCGTGCACCCCGACAATCTGGTGTACATGATTTACACTTCGGGATCCACCGGTAAGGCCAAGGGCACCATGATTCAACATCGCTCGCTGGTCAATGCGTACCTGGCCTGGGAAGAGGCGTACGAATTGCGCAGCCGGGCGCGTTCACATTTGAACATGGCCAGTTTTTCTTTTGACGTGTTTTCCGGCGACTGGACGCGCGCCTTGTGCTCCGGCGGCAAATTGGTGCTGGCCCCACGGGAAATTTTGCTGGAAGCTTCTGAATTGTACGCCCTGATGCGCAAAGAAGAAATTACCATTGCCGAATTCGTACCGGCCGTGCTACGCAATTTAATCGCCCATCTGGAAGAAACGGGCGAAAAACTGGACTTTTTCCGCGATCTGATCGCCGGATCGGACATCTGGTACGTAAGCGAGTACAAAAAATTTCTGGCGTTTACCGGGCCGGAAACGCGGCTGATCAATTCCTTCGGTTTGACGGAAGCCACCATTGACAGTACGTATTTCGAAAGCCGTGATTTGAATTTGTCCGGTGATCGTCTGGTGCCCATCGGACGGCCGTTCCAGAACATGAAGATTTACATTCTGGACGACTTTTTGCAACCGGTGCCAATCGGCGTACGCGGCGAGCTGTACGTGGCCGGCATGGGTCTGGCCCGGGGGTATTTGAATCGGCCCGATTTGACGGCAGAACGCTTTCTGCCCGATCCCTTCAGTAAAACGCCGGGCGCCCGCATGTACAAAACCGGCGACATGGCCCGCTACCTGCCAGACGGCAATATCGAGTTTCTGGGCCGCGCCGACGATCAGGTAAAATTGCGCGGTTTTCGCATCGAACTGGGCGAAATCGAAACGGCCCTGAGCGAGCATCCGGACATTCAAACCGCAGCCGTGGTTTTGCGCGAAGACACGCCCGGCGACAAGAAGCTCATCGCCTGTTTTGTGCCACAACCGGGCAAGGAGCCGACCAACAAAGAGCTGCGCCAATTTTTACTGGACAAGCTGCCCGAGTACATGGTGCCTTCGGCTTTTGTCTGGCTGGACGAAATGCCGTTGACGCCCAACGGGAAGGTTAATCGCCGTGCCCTGCCCCGCCCGGACCAAACCCTGCTGCAGGAAGCCATCGAGCAGGAATACGAACCGCCGCGCACGCCCACCGAGGAAGTGTTGGCCGAAATTTACAGCGAACTTTTGAACGTGGAAAAGGTAGGCGCCAATCACAACTTTTTCGATCTGGGCGGGCATTCGCTTTTGGCCACGCAGTTGGTTTCGCGCATTCGCGAAAATTTCGGCATCGATTTGCCTTTGCGCCACGTGTTCGAAAAACCGGCAGTGAGCAGTCTGGCTCTGGTCATCGATCAATTGAAACTGGCCAGTCAGGGCATTGAAATTCCACCCATCGTGCCGGTTTCCCGTGATCAGGAATTGCCGCTTTCGTTTGCCCAGCAGCGTTTGTGGTTTTTGCAGCAGTTAGAGCCGGACAGCCCGTTTTACAATCTGCCCGAAACTTACCGCATTATCGGTCAACTGAAAATCGAGGCGCTGGAAAAGAGTTTGAATTACGTCATTCGGCGGCACGAATCGTTGCGCACCACCTTTCACAATGAAAACGGCCAGCCCGTGCAGCGCATTCACGAGCCGTTCGAGGTGCGCATTCCGGTGACGGATTTGAGCGGCTTACCCAAAGACGAACGCGAAGAAGAAGTGGCGCGCATTGTCAGCGAACGGGCCTGGGAGCCGATCGACATCGAAACGCTGCCGTTGTTCAAAGTGGAACTGCTGAAAACCGGGCCGAACGAACACATCATTATCCTGAACATGCACCACATCATCGGCGACAACTGGTCGAGCAATGTGCTGTTGGGCGAAATGGCGCTTTTGTACGACGCTTTTGCCCGCGGCGACGAACCGCAACTGCCGCCGCTGAGCATTCAGTACGCCGATTTTGCCTATTGGCAGCGTAACTGGTTGCAGGGTGAGGTTCTGCAAAAAGAAATCGATTTCTGGAAAGAACAATTGGCCGACGCGCCGCCCGTGCTGGAACTGCCCACCGACCGACCGCGTCCGGCCGTGCAAACATTCAACGGTTCGTACAAAACTTTCCACGTTTCGGCGGAAATTTCGCAGGGATTAAAACAACTGGCCAAACAAACAGGCGCCACCGATTTCATGATTCTTCTGGCCGCCTTTCAAACGCTTCTCTACCGCTATTCCGGGCAGGACGACATTTTGGTGGGTACGCCCATTGCCAACCGTAACCATCCGGAAGTGGAACGTTTGATCGGTTTTTTTGTCAACACGCTGGTCATTCGCACCAAATTCGATCGGCGTCCGACCTTCCGGCAACTGCTCAAGCAGGTGCGGGAGACCTCGCTGGCGGCTTACGCGCATCAGGATTTGCCGTTTGAAAAATTAGTGGATGCGCTGCAGCCGGAACGGAATTTGAGCCACTCCCCCATTTTTCAGGTGATGTTTGCCCTGCAAACCTCCGGGGCGCAAACCGTGCAGGCCGCCCATTCCGATCTCAAACTGGAGCCGGTGGAAGCGCACAGCAAGACGGCCAAATTCGATTTGACGCTGTTCATGTTAGAAGAAGGCGATCGCTTTGGCGGCGCACTGGAATTCAACACCGATCTGTTCGACGAAGACACCATGGAACGCTTCATCGAACATTTTAATCACCTGTTGGAAGCTATTGTGCACACGCCCGATGCGCCGGTAGATGCGTTGAATTTGATTTCGGAAGAGGAACGGCATTTACTTCTGGAAGCCTGGAACGGCAAAGAAGCTCTTCCGCTACTGAGTGGTACGGTGGTGGACATGTTCGAACGACAGGCCCAAGAAAACGCGCAGGCCATTGCCACGGAATTGGACGATGAACGCTGGACGTACGAAGAATTAAATCGCCGGGCAAACCAACTGGCTCGTTACCTGCGGCAAAAGGGTGTGGGACAAGACACGCTGGTGGGCGTAGCCGTGGAGCGTTCGCCGCAAATGGTGCTGGCCATTTTGGGGATTCTCAAAGCCGGTGCAGCCTACGTGCCGCTGGAAACGGCTTACCCGGCCGAACGTCTGAAATACATGATCGAAGATTCGGGTTTGCGCCTGATTATTACCAGCGAAAGCAAGATCGGTCAGTTGCCGCCCCACCGGTGCGAACTGTTGAAAATCGACAGCGATTGGCTGGCCATCAGCACGCAAAGCGATGAAAATCCCGGGATTGAAATTCATCCGCAGCAACTGGCCTACGTGATTTACACTTCCGGTTCCACGGGACGACCCAAGGGCACGCTGATTCACCACCAGGGTCTGGCCAATTATTTGAACTGGGTGGTGCAGGCTTACCCGGTGCACAAAGGACGCGGCTCGCTGGTGCACTCCACGTTGGCCTTCGACGCTACGGTTACGGCCCTGTTCAGCCCGCTGGTAACGGGAAAAACCGTTTACCTTTTGCCGGACGAGGCCGAAATCGACGCGCTGGGTAAAACACTGCTGGCCTACCGCGATTTCAGTCTGCTTAAAATCACTCCGGCCCATCTGGAATTGTTGAGCTTGCAAATTCCGCCGCACGAAGCGGCCGGATTGACGCATGCCTTTGTGATCGGCGGAGAAAATTTGACGGCGGATCAAATCGAATTCTGGCAAGATCACGCGCCGGAAACGTTGCTTTTCAATGAGTACGGTCCCACGGAAACCGTGGTGGGTTGTGTGGTTTTCGAAGCGCATCAATGGCGCGGCAACGGCTCGGTGCCGATCGGTCGGGCCATTCCCAACACACGGGTGTACGTTCTGGACGAACGCCTGAATCCCGTGCCTATCGGGGTGCCGGGCGAATTGTACATCAGCGGTGCGGGTGTGGCGCGTGGTTATTTAAATCGCCCCGACCTGACGGCGGAACGTTTTGTGCCCGATCCTTTTTCGGACAAAGCGGGGGCGCGCATGTACAAAACCGGCGATCTGGTGCGCTACTTGAAAAACGGCCAGATGGAATTCATGGGGCGCATCGACACGCAGGTTAAAATTCGCGGTTACCGCATCGAGTTAGGCGAAATCGAGAGCGTTTTGCAAGAGCACGCTTCCGTTGAAGACGCCGTGGCCGTGGTGCGGGAAGACATTCCCGGCGATCCCCGTCTGGTGGCGTACGTCATTCCCAAGGATCAAAATACGTTCGACGCTTCTACTCTGCGCGATTATTTGCGGCAACATTTGCCCGATTACATGGTGCCCGGCTGGATTGTTACGCTGGAGACGCTGCCTTTAACGCCCAATGGCAAGGTGGATCGCAAAGCCCTGCCCCAACCCGATTACACGCAAAGCGAGGAGCAGGCCGAATTTGTGGCGCCGCGCACGGCGGACGAAGAAATTTTAGCCGGCATCTGGCAGGAGATTTTGCACACGGAAAAAATCGGTGTGCACGACAATTTTTTTGAATTGGGCGGGCATTCGCTTTTGGCTACCCAGCTCATTTCGCGCATTCGCGATGCCTTTGGCGTGGAGCTGCCTTTGAAAGATTTGTTCGAGGCACCGACTGTGGCCGAACTGGTGCTCAAAATCGAACAGGCCCGTTTAAAATCGGAAGGCATGGAAATTCCGCCGCTGCGTCGTTTTCCGCGGGACGGTGAATTGCCGCTTTCGTTTGCGCAGCAGCGCTTGTGGTTTTTGGATCAACTGTCACCGGACAGTCCGTTTTACAACATTCCGGCAGCAGTCCGCATTCACGGCGAAATTAACACAGAAGCGCTGGAAAAGGCGTTGCAGGAAATCATTCGTCGGCACGAAGCCTTGCGCACCGTTTTTGTGAATCGTGACGGACAGCCTGTGCAGGTCATTTTAAACGAATGGGAATTTCGTTTGCCGATCATCGATTTACGCGGTGAGACCAATCCCAAAGAGACGGTTCGGCGCTTGTTGAACGAAGATGCCATGAAACCGTTCAAGCTGGATCAGTGGCCGTTGTTCCGCTGCCAACTGGTAAGGCTTGGCGAACGGGAGCACATTTTCATGTTCACCATGCATCACATCATTTCCGACGGTTGGTCGACCAATGTGTTCATGCGCGAGATGGGTGTGCTGTACGAGGCTTTTGTCAAGGGTCTGCCTTCGCCTTTGCCGGAGTTGCGCATTCAATACGCCGATTACGCCGCCTGGCAGCGCAGTTGGTTGAAGGACGAAATTCTGCAAAAACAACTGGATTACTGGAAGAGCAAGATCGGCATTAATCCGCCGGTACTCAATTTGCCGTTTGACCGTCCCCGACCGGCGGTGCAAACTTTTAACGGCGACGTGGTACAAGGCACACTGCCCAAAGATTTGAGCGAACGACTGAACACGCTGGCGCGGCAAAAGAACGTTACGCCGTTCATGTTGCTGCTGGCCGCTTTTCAGACGCTGCTGCACCACTATTCCAATCAGGACGAAATATTGGTGGGTACGCCCATTGCCAATCGTACGCAGTCGGCCACGGAAGATTTGATCGGTTTTTTTGTGAACACGCTGGTGTTGCGCGCCGATTTTAATTTGGTGGAATCTTTCGAGGCATTATTACGGCAGGTACGGGAAAACACGCTGGGCGCTTACGCGCATCAGGATTTGCCGTTCGAGCAATTGGTGGAGGTTTTGCAGCCGGAACGCAACATGAGTCATTCGCCAATTTTTCAAGTGATGTTTGTTTTGCAGAATACGCCACCGGGAGGCGAGAGTCTGTCGTTTCCTTCCATTCGGCTGGAAGTGGTGGAGGCGGAAGAACGAGCGGCCAAATTCGATTTGACGCTGGTGATGATGGAAGGCCCGCAGGGCTATCTGTTTGAATTCGAATACAATACCGATCTGTTTGATAAATCGACCATCGAGCGCATGGCCGGACATTTTACCACGCTTTTGCAGCATGTGGTCGAACAACCGCAGCAGTCCTTAAAACGCATCGAATTGATCGGGCCGGAAGAGAAGCAACGTTTGCTGTACGACTGGAATCGCACGGCCGAGCCGCTGCCCGAACCGGCCGTGATTCAACGCTTGTTCGAAGAGCGGGTGCGGCAAACGCCGCAGGCCACGGCGCTGGAATACAAAGATCGGCATTACACTTTCGCGGAACTCAACGCAGAGGCCAATCGGCTGGCTTCTTTTTTGCGCCAAAAGGGCGTGGGAGCGGAAAATGCGGTGGCTATTTCGGTGGAACGCTCGCCGGAGATGGTGATCGGTTTGCTGGGCATTTTGAAAGCCGGCGGGGTGTATTTGCCCATTGATCCGAGCTACCCGGAAGAACGGATTGCCTACATTTTGCAGGATTCGGGCGTGAATATCGTGCTGACACAGGAAAGGTTACTGCCACTCTTTGCGGATTATTCGGTGGAGATTTTTACGTTTGAGGCTTTGGGGGATGTTTTGCCGGAGGCGGCAGATCGCAATCTGCCGCCGGTGAACGTGGCGGAGCATCTGGCTTACATGATTTACACCTCCGGCTCTACGGGTAAGCCCAAAGGTACCATGCTCTCGCATCGCGGGCTGGTCAATTTGACGCTGGAACAAATTAAAGACTTCGATTTAACACCGGAGCGGCGGGTATTGCAATTTGCCTCGTTCAGCTTCGATGCTTCGGTCTCGGAAATTTTTACGACGCTTGTTAGCGGCGCAACCCTGGTTTTGGTGGATCGCGAGGAAATTTTAGACATCGTGACCACGCTGAATCGTTACCACATTACCACGGTAACGCTTCCTCCGTCGGTTTCTTCCATCATCGATCCCGAGCAGGTGCCGGAATTGCAAACCCTGGTTTCGGCTGGCGAAGCGTGCTCTGTGGCTCTGGCGCGCAAATGGTATCGCAAAGTACGTTTGTTGAATGCTTACGGTCCCACGGAAAACACGGTGTGCGCTACGCGTTATTTTGTCACCGAAGAGCCGCAGGGTTCAACCGTACCCATCGGCAAGCCTATCGGTAACGTAAAAATTTACGTTTTGAATTCGGAGATGATTCCGTTGCCGGTTGGCGTGCCCGGCGAGTTGTACATCGGAGGCCTGAGTTTGGCGCGGGGCTATTTGCATCGCCCGGATTTGACGGCGGAACGTTTTGTGCCCAACCCTTTTGCCACGGAACCGGGCGAACGTTTGTACAAAACAGGTGATTTGGTGCGCTGGCTCCCGGACGGAAATCTGGAATTTCTGGGCCGCATCGATTTTCAGGTAAAATTACGTGGTTTTCGCATCGAATTGGGTGAAATCGAAAACGTGCTGCAAAATCATCCGCACATCGAAAATGCGGCGGTCATTGTGCGGGAAGACAATCCGGGACAAAAATATCTGGCTGCCTATTGTGTGGTGAAAAAGGGCGCGCAACTAACCGGCGAAGAAATCAAGGAATTTGCAGCCCAGTATTTGACCGATTACATGGTGCCGCAGGCCATCGTATTGCTGGACGAGCTGCCGCTAACGCCCAACGGTAAAGTGGATCGGCGCGCTTTGCCCAAACCCGATTTGCAGTCTGCCGGACAGCAGACATTTGTGGAAGCGCAAACGGACGTGCAAAAAGCTCTGGTGCAAATCTGGAAGGATTTACTCAAAACGGAACGCATCGGCATTAAGGACAATTTTTTCGAGATTGGCGGTCATTCGCTTTTGGCAACCCAACTCGTTTCACGGATTCGCAAGGAATTCGATGCGGAAGTCCCCCTGGCCGACTTTTTTTCCAATCCGACGGTCATCGGTCTGGAACAGGCGATTATTCGGCACAAAAGCGGCATTTCGACGGCTTCTCTGCCACCCATCACTCCGGTTGATCGTTCGGGCTTACTGCCGCTTTCGTACGCACAACAACGTTTGTGGTTTTTGGACCAGTTGGAACCGGAAAGCCCATTTTACAACTTGCCGTCGGCGGTACGCATTCGCGGGGCGCTAAATATCGAAGCTCTGGAAATGGCGTTCCGCAAGATCATTGAGCGCCACGAAACTTTGCGCACGATGTTTGTTACCGAAGAGGGTAAAGGTCGCCAAAAGATTCTACCGGAGGTTGATTTCACCATCACACAGATCGATTTGCGTTCGTTGCCGGAGCGGGATCGTTTGAATAAGGCGCATGAAATTTTAATGCGCGAAACCCGCAAGCCGTTTCGACTGGACCGTCCGCCGCTGATGCGGGTAACGCTGCTGCATTTAGCGGAGCATGATTTCGCGCTGATCATGGTCATGCATCACATTATTTCCGATGGCTGGTCGATGAATATTCTGATTAAAGAACTGGGAGCTCTTTATTACGGTGTGCTTGAAAATCGACCGGTACCTTTACCGGAGCTTACGGTTCAGTACGGCGATTTTGCTGTTTGGCAACGTAAGTATCTGGCTGGCGAAACGTTGCAAAAGATGCTGGATTACTGGAAGAATCAACTGGCCGGTGCGCCGCGCCTGATTAATTTGCCTACGGATCGTCCGCGTCCGCCAGTACAAACGTTTAACGGGAAGACGCTTTCTTTTGCGCTTTCGGCGGAATTAAGCGCAAAATTGCGTCAAATTGCCGCGCGCTACGAAACTACGCTGTACATGGTTCTGCTGGCGATTTTTCAGACGCTTTTGTATCGCAAAACGGGACAAAATGATATTCTGGTGGGTAGTCCCATTGCCAACCGGAATCGGGCGGAAATCGAACCGCTGATCGGTTTTTTTGTCAATACGCTGGTCATGCGTGCACGTGTGGAGGATGAGCTGACGTTTGAAAGGTTGCTGGCTCAGGTAAAACAGACCGCACTGGAAGCTTATGCGCATCAAGATGTACCGTTTGAAATGGTAGTCGATGCGGTGGAACCGGAACGGGCGCTGAATCATAGTCCGTTGTTTCAGGTGGTTTTTACATTGCAGAATACCGGGGAACGCAGTACGGAGATGCCTTTTTCGGATTTGCGGTTCGAGTCGTTTGAAGCCGAAACGGGCGTGGCCAAATTCGATTTGACGCTGTCCATGATCGAAAGCGGGGATCACCTGGAAGGAAGCCTGGAATTTAATACGGACTTGTTTGACGATGAAACAATCGAGCAGTTGAGTGAACAGTTTGAGGCACTGGCAGCACAGGTGGCGGAAAATCCGGAAGAGAAAATCGAAGCACTGTATCCTGGAAAGAAGACCACGGAGGAGAAGGCACTGGTTGCTACCAGTGCAGACGGAACGGCGGAGGTGGATTTCGGGAGGATTGAGGGCTATTTGGGTGAGAATGCCCGGGACGAGGGAGCGCTGATTGCGATCAGCGCATTGCGCGGTGAAGCTGCTGTTTTGGCTGAACGCATTCAGCCAAAACTTACCGGGGAACATCCGATTATTGCCATCCAGAGTTCGGATCCGGCCGATTTTTTGCGTGGTCTTTTCGCTTCTTGGAAAGTAGGCGCTACCGTTTTACCTTTACCGCCCCATTTGACGGATACGGTGCTGGCAAGCACCCTAAAAACGGCTAAAGCCGTTCTCCTGCTTACCGACAGCCAGCCGGCTGTCGACGTGCCCGTCGTTGTTCCGCTAGGCGTAGCGCCTGATAGCCATCAGGCGCCCCCGCAAGGCTCAACTTCCTTCCCTGAAATCGTCATGCTCATCCCTCAGTACGAAGATGACGACTGGTTTTTTGTTCCGGTTACCGCCCGACAATTCATGACACAAGCGGATTCTCTTCGTCATTTGCTCGATATTTCGCAGAATGATACGTTTGTTTCCATTGCCCCTTACTGGCAGCTTAGCGGAATGTTGGAAATGTTCGCAACATTTCAGGCGCAGGCCAAATTTTTCTTCCTTAACCCGAAATCGAAGAACATAGCTGAGCAAATCAAACAAATCGATCCGACTGTAGCGCATCTGCCGTTGGTTACCATCGAAAGACTGGCAGCCGCCAGTCCCAAACGGTTAAAAACCGTTATCCCGGACGCCTACCCGGCTATTCCTTCCGCGCCTTTCAATTGGCCGCAGAACGTGCAATGCGTCACTCTTTTTCAAATGCCTGAAGGCATTGGATACATTACCGCCTATACCGACCGCAAACCGACTGCCGAATCGCTTTTTACACTCGGTTCTCCCCTGCCTGGCCATCGACTTACCGTCACTGACTCAAAAAGCCGACCCGTGCCGTTAAAAACGGCCGGACGCCTATACATCAGCGGCGATCTGCTGTCCGCAGGTTACTACAAAAATCCGCAAAAAACAGCCCGGCGATTCATACAACGAAACGATCAACGTTGGTTCGACACCAACTGGAAAGCACGTTTTCAAACCGAGCAAAGCATTGAATTGCTGCCACCCGACGAAAATTACATAATCATTCACAACCAGCCTCTGGCGTTAAAAGAAATAGATAAAACTTTAAGAGAACTGCCCGGGGTAAAGGAAGTCCATTGGAAATTCGAACGGCAATCCGCCGGTTTTCTCCTTAACGTAATCATTCAGCCCGAGTCGGAAGACAAACCCGATACCAAAGCGTTAAAAGACCAACTAAGTTTTTTAGACGGATTATTCCCTTGGCAAATCCGTTTTGCTACCGATGAAAAGAAGGCAAGGACACAAGACAAGCCAGTTCGATCGCCGCAAAATAAGAACGAAAAAATCCTGCTCGATATTTGGCAAAACGTTCTTCGGCGCACAGACATCTCACCGGAAGACAACTTTTTCGATCTGGGCGGCGATTCCATTTTAACCATTCAGGTTATTGCACAAGCGGCACGACACGGTTTGCGCATTACACCCAAGCACTTTTTCGAAAACCCGACCATTGCTTTTCTGGCCCAGGTCGCCGATCAGCACCAGAAAGAAGCGGAACTCGTCAAAGGCCCTGTCCCGCTGACGCCGGTACAAAAAAGTCTGTTCGAGCAAATGGGCGAAGACAAAATCAACCATTTCAATACGGCCATGATGTTTCAACTGGCCAAGCCATTGGACACTTCAATTTTGGAAGAAACCATTCGCTTACTTGGCACATGGCATCCCAATTTCCGCCTACGCTTTACAAAAGAAAACGGCCAATGGCAGCAATTTGTCGTTGACTCATTAGCGCAACCATTAATTCACGTACACCATCTGCAAAACGTCAAAGGAAGCAAACGCAAAAAAGTTATCGAAGAAATTGCCGCGCAGGCTCAAGAAAGTTTTGACATTCGGCAGACTCCGCTCTTTCGGTTTGAATACATGGACTTCGGTCCCAAAGCGCACCATCGCCTATTGATCATTTTTCACCATTTGACATTCGACGGTATTTCCTGGCGTACACTCATTCCCGATTTTGTTAGCATCTACAGCGCATTGGCCCAAGGGAAAAAACCCGAACTTCCTCCGCCGTCAACCCCGTACACCAACTGGGCACAGCGACTGGCACAATTCGCCAACGCTCAAATCGTTAAAAACGATTTCGCTTATTGGCAAACTTTAACAAAAGAAAATTTTGCCGAATTGCCTCTGGACAACCCCAAAGGAGAAAACACCTTCGGTTCGTCCAGACACATTACCTTCTCGCTTACGCCCGAAGAAAGCCAGCGTTTCGTCAAAGAACTACCGGCGCAGCTCAATGTTTCCATCGACGCCCTGTTTTTAGCGGTACTCACCCGCACCTTGCAACAATGGGCCGGAGAGGGGAAATACCTGGCTGAACTTTACAGCCACGGGCGCAACACTCCGTTCGACGACGTGGACGTCTCGCGCACTCTCGGTTGGTTCACCGTAGCCTATCCCTTTGTGCTGCAAGACACACAATCCACCTGGCCGGAAATGGTTAAAACCATTGACCGCCAATTAAAACAAGTGCCCATGAACGGCCTAAGTTACGGCCTGTTGCGTTACGCAACCGACGATGCGGATATTCGTCGGGAAATGGCCCGAATTCCCCAGCCGCAAATCAACTTCAACTATCTGGGACAATTTGATCAGGGCATGAATGTGGATGAAAAGCAAATCAAAGAAATACCCTTTCGGCTGGCTGCGGAATCGACCGGTCCGGAACAACATCCTCAGGCAATACGTCCGGCCCAGCTCTACTTGGTCGGCATTGCCAGCGGGCAACAATTACACATTCGCTTCCTTTATTCCCAAAATGTGATGAAAGCCCGTACCGTAAAACAAATTGCCCGTATATTTAAAAATTTGTTACGAGAAGTGGTCAAACTCAACCGAGCCTGACCACGAACGGCAACCAGGCATCCGCTTTTAACCGGGTTAGGATGCAATCGTGAAATTCTGTCTGACCGAAATAAAAGGACTTAAACGATGGATGCATTATTAGGCATTACCTATCAAGACTGGATAAAGCTTCATTCCGAGAACCGAATCACATTTCGTTTCAAATACATGAAGCGCGCCCTGTTTTTAATCCTACTCAGCCGGCAAAACACCAAAGGCAAAAAACGCGAAGAAGAACTGTTCGCCTCTGAGTATGAAAAAGTCGATATCTTACCCCCGGTGTTCATTTTGGGACATTGGCGTTCCGGTACCACCATGCTCCATTCTCTCATGATCCAAAACGATGCCTTTGCCTATGCCAATGCCCTGCAAATTTCACACCCGCACACCTTTCTGATTCGCGAAGAACGCGTCAAAAAGCACATTGAAAAGCTAAAAAAACAATCGTACAAACGACCGATGGACAACATCAACGTACAGTTCGATTCCCCCGGCGAAGACGAAAACGGTATTGCCATCATGAGCCTGCGTTCACCGGTCATTTCATGGACCTTTCCCCAAAACGAAACATTTTATGCGCGCTACCATACCTTTCAAGAAGCGCCCAGGGAAGATTTTGAAAAGTGGAAAAACGCCTTAATCACCTTTTACAAAAAACTCACCTGGCGTTACAACAAACCACTTATCTTAAAATCGCCGGTGCACACGGCACGAATTAAAATTTTACTGGATTTGTTCCCGCAGGCCAAATTCATTCACATCTACCGTAACCCGTACAGAGTGTACCAATCCACACGCAAACTCTACGATTCGCTTTTGCCCTTAACCGCCTTGCAAGAGCCACCGGTGGATCAATACGACGACATCATCATCCGTAATTACAAAACCATTTACGATGCCTATCTTCGGGAAAAACAGCTCATTCCTGCGGGCAACCTGATCGAACTGCCCTACGAAGAGCTGATCAAAGACAAACTAAGCTGGATCGAAAAAATTCACCGGGAATTGAGTTTGCCTAATTTTGAAGCAACCAAACCCAAACTGGAAGAATACTTAAAATCCATTTCCAATTACAAAAAAAACAATCATAAACCCATTGCTCCAAACTTAAAGCAACGGTTGCAAACGGAGTGGGCCAAATATTTCGATACGTTCGGCTACAAAACCGAATAAAATATTTTTCGCATTTTTACGAATATTTTGATAATTTACAATTACTTAATTAAAAACGACCAAAAGTACTTAATATATGAAAGCGGAAGTCATTCACAAAGAAACCTTTGCCGTAAAAAACGCGGAAGAAGATTCGTCCGTTCAACTGACCAAGCCCAAAAAGCTATTTAACCGTAATTATTTGCTCCTTTTTCAGGGACAATTCGTCAGCCGCATCGGGACGCAGGTTTTTCTGTTCGCTATGATCGTTTGGGTCACCGAGACCTTTCACTCCACAAGTTTGGTTGGCTTGCTGGGCATGGCCGCGGGCATCCCGCCGGTTTTGTTGGGTGCCATCGCCGGAGCCTACGCCGACCGGCATTCGCGTAAGGCTATTATCGTCTGGAGCGACCTGTTAAACGGCATTACCATCATCATCCTGTCGGTGATCTTTTTCATTTTGCCTCAGGACAGCCCCATCATCGTCTCCGCATTGATTGTCGTCAGCCTGATCTCAGCTTCCATTACCTCCTTTTTCGGGCCGGCCATCGGTGCCGCTTTGCCGGACATCGTGCCCAAAGATCGCATTCAGGCTGCGAACTCCATCGGCCAATTCTCACGCCAAATCAGCCGCTTAATCGGCCAGGGATTGGGCGCCAATCTCCTGCAAATTTTCGGCGCACCTTTGCTTACCCTTTTCAACGGACTTACGTTCATCTTTTCCGCCTTTAGCGAAAGCTTTATTCACATCCCGCAAAAGCTGCCGGAAAAAAGCAAAACCGTCAAAGAACAATTTCTCGATTTTAAAAACGATA
This sequence comes from uncultured Caldithrix sp., assembly GCA_964468415.1. Taxonomy (GTDB): domain Bacteria; phylum Calditrichota; class Calditrichia; order Calditrichales; family Calditrichaceae; genus Caldithrix. Next base: position 12,349 of record CAYXUS010000263.1, on the reverse strand, counting down.
TTGTCGAAGGTTTTAATTACATCTGGAGCCGTAAAGGTCTTCGTCATCTGGTGTTCATTTCCGTATTCATCTCGTTTTTCTCCGCACCCGTCATGGTTCTGCTGCCCTTTTTTGTCAAAGATTATTTGGGCGTAGGTTTCAATTGGTTCGGTTACATGCTCATCGTCTATGGCATTGGTACCACCATTGGCTACGGCATTGCGGGTGTTTTTCGGATGAGTGGCAATACGCGCAAAAACCTGATCATTTTATTTACGATCTTGGAAGCTTCGACCACTATCGCTTTGGCTTACGCCCACAATCAATATCAGGCCATTACCATTATGTTTTTGCAGGGAATGTTCGGCGGATTTGTGATGGTGAATATTACATCCATCATGCAAATTACCACGCCAAGCGAAATCCGCGGACGTGTTTTCGGTGTGGTAACCACCATTACCGGCAGTATTGCCCCGCTGGGCATGGGACTGGGCGGTGTGGTGGCCGATTTGTTAAACCAGAATATTCCTTTGTTGTTTGTCATTTCCGGAACGATTATTCTGGCACTGGCCATTCTCGTTTCATTGAGTCCGCATTATCGTAAATTTATTGCCTATCGTACCGAGAAAGAAGAAAGAGAAGAAATGGAAAAATCCGGGTTCTATTACAAAATCCGCTATTTGCAACCCGGTGAAATCGATTTAGACAAAAATAATAAATAGAAAGGAATGGAATATGGCTCGCGAAGATCGTGAAGACAAAACCATCTACAAAGTAGTCGTAAACCACGAAGAACAATATTCCATCTGGCCGGCCGATCGTGAAAATCCTCTGGGCTGGAAAGACGCAGGAAAAACGGGCAGCAAAGAAGAATGCCTGGCTTACATCAAAGAAGTGTGGACCGACATGCGTCCGCTGAGCCTGCGCAAAAAAATGGAAGAATCGGCCGACAACTAAAACGTTCAAGGGAAAGGGTAAAGAGTAAATCCGCTACCATTTTATTTAGCCCTTTACTCTGAACCCATAACCCTTTTACCATCGCACCGTTTAACTTTGATCCGGTAAGTTGTAATTCAAAATTTTTAATTCGTAATTTTAAAATGATGTTTACAGAAACTTCCGTAAAAAAATGGCTTGTGGTCCCGATGCCCAGACCACAGGCAAAATTGGCTCTGTACTGTCTGCCCTTTGCCGGAGGCAGTTCCAACAGTTTTCGCGCCTGGGCTTCATTGCTGCCTCCGGCCGTGGAACTGCGTGCCGTGGAATTGCCCGGACACGGTTCCCGTTTAACGGAAAATCTCTACCGGCGCATCGATGACATAATTCCGCCCCTGGCCGAGGCGGTTGCGGCTTCGGCAGACCGACCGTTTGCCCTGTTCGGGCACAGCATGGGCGCCTTGCTGGGCTACGAGCTGGTTCTCAAATTACAGGAAATGAATGCCCAGATTCCCATTCACGTTTTCCTTTCGGGGCATGGGGCGCCAACCCTTCCCGAACGGGAAGAACCGATCCACCAACTGCCCAAGCCCGAATTTCTGGCCAAAATTCGCCAATACAACGGTACACCGCACGAAGTACTGGAAAATCGGGAATTGATGGAACTCATGGAACCCATTTTGCGGGCCGATTTTGAAGTGTGCGAAACCTACCAGCCCACTGCCGTCCGAAAAATGGATGCGCATCTTACGGCCATGGGCGGTATCAGCGATCCCGGCGCGCCACGCAGTGACCTGGAAGCATGGAAAGATTTTACCGACAAAACGTTCAATGTGCGCATGTTCCCCGGCGACCATTTTTATTTGTTACAGCAAAAAATGACCCTGCTGCAGGCCATTTTGCAAGACATCAACAAACATTTTAATTTGAACGGCTAAACCAATGCAGGACTGGCAACCCTGGCATAGCGATTCTTTCCGCTTTTCGGCTGAAGATGAAGTTCATGTTTGGCGTGTCCCGTTACACATCTCTCAAGATTTTCTGCATGCGTTAACCGCATTGCTCTCCACCGATGAAAAAGAGCGTGCCGCCCGCTTTAAATTCGAAAAGCATCGTAAAAATTTCATCAGTGCACGGGGACAACTGCGGCTTCTGTTAGCGGCCTACACCGGCCAATCACCGGACAAGCTGCGTTTTACTTACAATCGGTTCGGTAAACCATCGCTAATTTCGGACGGGACGCTTCCGCAAATTTGCTTTAACATTTCTCATTCCCATGAATTGGCCCTGATGGCTTTTCATCCCCGTTGGGAATTGGGCACGGATATCGAATGGATGAAGCCCGATTTTGACGGGCTGCATCTGGTGCACCGTTTTTTTTCGCAAAACGAAATCGAGCAGATCAACGCCCTACCCGATCATTTAAAACGCGAGGCCTTTTTCAACGGTTGGACGCGCAAGGAAGCGTACATTAAGGCCCGCGGTCGGGGACTCAACATTCCTTTACACCGTTTTTCGGTACGATTGACACCCGGCGAACCCGCCGCACTACTGGAAACATCGCACGATCCCCGGGCCGTTAAGGAATGGAGCCTGCAAGACATCCCCATCGACACGGGGTACAAAGCGGCCCTTGTGGTGCATGCGATTTCCTTCCGCCTTAAACAATGGCTCGGAGAGCACCTTCGGCAATTACTTTAAAATTTCGTTTAACCATTTAAATCGGGAAACCGGGTTTTTCTTAAAATCCATCGCCGTACTGTGATTTTTTTATTTTAATAAATTAATTTTTTTGTTAACTTTAGTCGATCTAAAATTCTCTGAAATTACGGGATTACGTTATGGTGCGAAAAATCATTTTCCTATTGGCATTTTCGGGTTTTCTGCTATTGCTTAATTTTTGCGATGCGCCTCGTGAAAATCCGTTCGATCCCAAAGCCAGTAATTATACCAACAATCCCCATGTTACATCAACCATAACCGTGCACCATTTGTATCCTCCGTTTAAGCCTATTGCAGACGCCCAAATCATCGTAAAAAACTTGGGACTGTTTTTAATTACCAACCGGAACGGAAAAGTCATCTTCGAGCATCCCCCTGTCGATTCCCTGGAAATAACCGTAACGGCAAACGGTTGCTTCCCCAAAGAGACAACGTTGGATGAAACAACCAACGATGTGCACACCATCTATTTAAATGCCATGCCGGAAATCAGTGCGGTACACTTTGTTTCTAACTATAATAATTTTGAACAAACGCCTTCGACCACAAGTTTAAGCATTCAATCCCATATCTACGATGCAGACAGCCCCCTGGATTTGAAGGCAGTTTACCTTTTTAATAGCGACTACCATTTTTCCGTTGACTTAACCCGCGATCCAAATAACGACGAACTTTTCGGAAGGGATTTTTATGTTTCACAGATTTCTCCGGAGCTCACAAATGCCGAGCTACCGGAACTTAATTTCTTCTTGATCGTCAAAAATTTAAATGGCGATTCGATCATAAACGGGCCATATACCATTCGCCGGGTAATTGAGACCGAACTGCAACTGCTTCATCCGGCGGACGGCGAAACCGTGCGAGATAGCGTGGTGTTTCAATGGGTCAATCCCGAATTGACCTTCGACTACGTTTTTAATATCGAACTCCTGAAATTTCCCTCATTCGAATCCACGTATTACCGGGGAATTTCAGGTGATGCAAGTCAGTTCACCGTTAAAAATTTAGCCAAAGGACGTTACAGCTGGCGGCTCGAGATCGAAGACAAATTAGGGAATTTGTGTCAGTCATATTACATCAATTTTTATTATGAATAATCACATAGTCGAACCTGCAGAGCGATACGATAAATTAACGGAAAAGCATCTTGCTTCCATTTACAAGCTTACGCGCCAGATGTCGAGTTTAAGCGACGAAGAAAACGTGCTGGACACGCTCCTTAACCAACTCATCGATGAAACAGGCGCGGAAGTCGGGGCTTTCATTTTTTATGACCGGGAGAATGACGCTTTTGTGCCGCGCAGCATCATTACGCGAGATCATCAAAGCCCCGAGCAAGTGCAATTTTCGCAAACCGTGTTCCGAAAGGTTCTGGAAAGCAAACAGGCCGTATTATCCTTTGACACCCTGACCGACGAACAGTACGCGCATTCACAAAGTGTAATCCTGAATCAAATTCATTCCATTCTGGCTTTTCCTCTGATTATTAAAAACCAGGTTTACGGAATTCTGTATTTCGACAGCCGCAAGAATCGCCAGAACTTCAATGAAGCCGCGCGTCAATTTCTTTCTCTTTTCTCGGCAATTGCGTCTCTGGCGTTGGAGCAAATTATCGTTAAAAAGAAATTTGAAAGCGAAAATATTGTTTTACGCAACCAACTGGATCGGGATGTGCACATTCCCACGATGGTCGGCGAGTCTCCGGCCATGAAACAGCTATTCACCATGATCAGCAAAGTAGCCCGCTCCGATGTTTCGGTTTTAATCACCGGAGAGAATGGTACGGGAAAAGAGCTGGTCGCCCGCGCCATCCACGATTTAAGCGATCGCAAAGACAAGCCGTTTATTGCGCAATACATCGGCAACTTGCCTGCTTCCATTCTGGAAAGCGAATTGTTCGGTTACAAAAAGGGCGCCTTTACCGGAGCCACATCCGACCGCATCGGTCTGTTTGAAGCTGCCGATGGTGGAACGCTTTTTCTGGACGAAATTGGCGACCTGCCCTTCGAGCTGCAGGCCAAACTTTTGCGCTTATTGCAAAACAAAGAATTTAAACGTCTGGGCGAAACCATTATTCGCAAAGCCGATGTGCGCATTTTGGCAGCAACCAATCAGGATTTGCACCAACTAATCAAAGAAGGAAAATTCCGGGAAGATCTGTACTACCGCCTCAATGTGGTACGCATCAACGTGCCTCCGCTCCGGGAACGCAAATCAGACATTCCGCTGCTGGTGCAAACATTCCTGAAAAACATCGATCCGAATTTGCGCATTAGCAACGAGGCGCTGAAAAAGCTTATGGACTACGATTGGCCGGGTAATGTACGCCAATTGGAAAACCTCATCAGGCGGGCAAGCATTCTGGTTTCCGACAATGTAATTCAGCCAGAAGATATTCAGTTTGACGATCTGGATGCACAACCCCTGCAAAATTTACTTCCCAAAAATCTGGAAAACGAAGCAACTCTGGAAGAAATTAAGAACTACATCATCAAAAAACGTCTGGAATTGTTTAACGGTAACCGGACCAAGGCGGCCAAAAGCCTGGATATTTCTTTACGCTCCATTCAGCTTAAAGCCAAAGAGCTCGGATTATGAAAATCAAATCAATCGGAAATTACGAAATTCTGGAAATTATTGCGGAACACGGCCCGACCCTCATCTGCAAAGCCCGGCACAAAAAATTAGGGCGTACCACCTTCCTCAAAATTTTCAAAAGTGCCGATGCCAATCTTTTGCAACGCTTTGAGCGGGAAGCCCGAATTGTGGCCGACCTTAATGACGAACATATTGTCTCCATTTACGACTTCGGAGAAGAAAACGACCTGTACTTTATCGCCATGGAATACGTAGATGGAGGCAATCTCAAAGAATATCTGGACACCCACACCCTGAGTACAGATGAAATAATCGATTTTGCTTACAACATTGCCAAAGCCGTAGCCGTTTTACATCGCCACGGGTACATTCACAGAGATTTAAAACCGGAAAACATCCTTGTAAATAAAACCGGTCAGATTAAACTCACAGATTTTGGCATAGCCTATCACGATGCCCTGTTCCACATGACAACCGAAGGCTCTCTGTTAGGCACCCCGCTTTACATGTCGCCGGAACAAATCAACAACCTTCCGCTTACTTCGGCCAGCGATGTATTTGCCCTGGGGATTATTTTTTACCAATTAGCCGTCAAAAAGCATCCCTTTGAGGCGCCACGCATCGGAGAAATTTTTTCGCAAATTTTAAGCAAAGAAGCGGAAAATCCGTGCAACATTCGTCCGGAACTACCCAAATGGTTTTGTCAGCTCATTCAAAAAATGCTGGCAAAAGAGCCGGAAAAACGGCCTCAATCTGCAGAGGTCATTCTTAGAGAGCTGGAAAAATTTCGCACGCCGCAAGGTTCGGAAACCCTTTCCCGAAAAACGCTTCCGCCCCCGTCCCGCAAAAAGAACGTCGGATGGCTTCCTGTCATTTTGGGAGCCGGTCTGCTGGTACTCATCGTTTTTTTCCTATTCAGAAAACACGCCCCCTCGGGGTCTCCCGCAAGCGGAAACAGCGATAGTCTGGTTGCCGTGTTACCGGAAAGCTCGCTCACCGACTCGGCCCAGGCGCCTGATTTGCGCAAATCCGAAAATCGAACATCAAAGAATCCCGAAAGGAGGGCAAAAGATTCTGCACCCCACACCGTTCTACCGCCCAAAAATGAGATTATTCCCTACACGCAGGTGCTCATCCAAACCTACCCCTGGTGCAAAATTTACCTAAATTACCAACTGGTAGATTCCACACCCATGACCCGGCCCTTGCGCCTAAAACCGGGGAAATATGTTCTGGGGCTGCAGAACCCGCTTTATCCCTCGTTTGCCGATACCGTTTCCATCCCCGCGCAAAAAAGCTACACCTTAACTTTTAACCTCGATTCCATTTTTGCCCGACTCGATTTGCAAGTGTCGCCCTGGGGCAAAGTGTACATCGATGGTAAATACATCGGCGAAACACCTTTGCAAAAACCCGTTTATTTGACCCGGGAAAAACATGTGATCGAAATAAAGAATCAGTTTTACCGTACCTGGCGCGACACGATTGATTTCAGAAAAAAAACAAAGGTACAAAAATTTATCGCACTCAAAGAGGCCGCAAAATAATTGGACGTTCTTTTGTGCGCTTAAAGGCTTTTTTTGTATTTCGATTTTTTGTATTTTTGTTTGTTTGTAATGTTTAAATTAGGATTTTTTATGCGTTCGGCTTTAGTTGCTCTTCTTTTCCTTGTCGCTACCGTTTCTCTCTTTGCACAACAACACGTTGAGCGCCAAATCCAAAATTTGGACCGCGACTTTCGTGCTTTTAAATACAAACAGGTGATCGAAAAAGGACGATTTCTTTTATCCGATCCGTACGTTACCAAAGAAGACAGTCTGCAAATTTACAAATATATGCTCAATGCCGCCTATGCCCTGGCCGATACGGCGCAGGCGAAAAAAATCATTATGGAAATTATCAAATGCGATCCCCAATTTGCCTTTGATCCGAAAGATACTTCTCCCAAAATTATTGAGTTCTTTAATCATGTAAAAAAACAAATTCAGGCGCATCACCCGATTGTGCCGGCCAATACCCCTCCGCCCTCTGCAAATCAAAAGGTATTTGCCATAAAGCCACTTCCTTTTGCGACAACCGCTTTTTCCCTGCTGCTACCCGGTTCCGGCCATTTACAACAAAAATTTCACAAAAAAGGAATCTGGTTCACGGGACTTTCTTCTCTTTTGTTGGGGGGAATTACTTACACGGCCATCAAGACGAATGAGAACAGAAAAGATTACATGAATGCAAAGGAAGGAGCCGATTTCGACCGACTCTATGACTCTTACAATCGTATGTACAAAATTCGCAACCTATTCATCGCGGCTTTTGCCGTGTGGGACATTTACGTACTTTTCGATTTGCAAAAAAGCTGGGAATTACGCATCAAGTCGGACATAAACAACCAGGCCATCTCTTTAAACATTACCAAACATTTTTAGTTTATTCTATGCATTTTTTGCATACTGCGTATTTTTTGCATATCTAATTTTTGCACCCCATCGGGCATCTCTCCATCTACTCTGAAACATTTCATTGTTATTATTGAAGTTATGAACAATCCATCGAAGCGGAATTTCTCTCATAAAATTGGCACAATACTTGTAGATATTGTTGCGAAGGAAAAAGTAAAGTACAACAAACCAAAATAGGAGGTGTTTTATGAGAAAGCACTCTACGTTACTCGCCATTGTTGCCAGCTTGATGCTCGTTTTTATGAGCATGGGCATTGGCCAGGCACAAAGCATGGGTTTTACCACCCTCATTACCGGTCAGGTAACCGCCGGTGAAGATTCGGTTCCTGTGCCCAATTTTATGCTGTTGATCACGCTCAAGAATGACACATCAGCATTCCGCATGCTCAAAATGACGGATGATCACGGGAATTTTCAGTTCACGGTTTTTAAAAACAACACTTACACGATTACCAGTCCCGACACTTTTTTGTACAAACCGTTTTATGACGAAGTGGAAGTAAAAGAACTTCCTGTAATCCACAATATTAATCTGCAAATGCAGGAAGGTCTGTTAAACGTTAACGGCAGTGTGGTCTTCCACGATCAAGGTGTAGAAACTTCGGTTTACTTTCTGAAAATTCCGGACAGTGTAAATTTGAATGACTTCCGTGAATACGAAGTTTATTTCCATGTTCCGCCCAGAATGCTGCGTTGGGCTTCTTATTCCACGGACACCGATGCCGATGGCAATTTCTCGCTTAAAATGCTTCCCGGCAAATATGTTGTGTACATCCCTGCCGACAAAGAAGCCGGCTATCTGAATTACTGGGACGCTTTTGAAGTAACCGGTGATACCACCTTAGCTGCGTTCGAAATGAAAGAACTCAAAACCTTAACGGGTCACGTAAGCAATGCCGACAAATACGAGATGGTTAGAATTTATGCCCATCCTTTAAATCCGAGCCGTCCGTTCATGGCTATTCCGGATTCCCTTACCGGTGACTATTCCATGGAATTAGCTCCGGGCAAATATGTGATTCGTTGCGTTGCTTATTTCGATGATTATCGTTACATGGTATTTTACGATAGCGTGTTCACTCCGAAAGAAGCCACCAAAGTTGACGTACACAGCGATGTAAGTGGTATCGATTTTAACCTGCCTGAGCCCACGGTTGCACCGTTCAGCATCAGCGGTACGGTAACCAGCCGTCAGAGTGGCCTGCCGCTGGAAGGTGCCAATGTGGTATTTGTTAGCTACAATTTCCTGAGCAACTTGTGGCAAACCTGGGAAGCTACTACCGATGCCGATGGTAATTACAGGGTTGAAGGTTACACCATGCTGCAGGAAGATTCTCTGGTAGGCTTTGCCTGGAAAGATTCCACATTCTTTGCTCAATTCTACAACGACAAACCGACCCTGCAAACGGCCGATCCTATTATCTATCATGCCAATGAAGATGTGCAAAACATTAATTTTGCTCTGGATACCATCGATACCGAAAATGGTTACAGCATTTCCGGTATGTTGTTGAACGAAAAAGGTGAACCGATCACGACCGGTTCGGTAACGGCCTACACCACGGCTACCAACGTTGGCGTTATCACCGTTCAGGTAGATTCTACCGGTCATTATGCCTTCGATCCCATCTTCCCCAATGGTAGTGTGGTTTACCTGCAGGCCTGGGGTGGCTATGATTACTTGCCGGAATTTTACAACGACGCTCACACCTGGAGCGAGGCCGATCCGATTTACATCCAGGGTGCTGACGTAACCGGCCTGAACTTTGTATTGCAAGAAAAGAAACCGACCCGCATCTTGCTGGCCAAGATCAAAGGTTGGGTGAAAGTAAAATCTCAGGGCTTAGCCAAAGCAACGGAAGAATCCGATCTGGTTGGTGGCATCGTTTACGCCAAACCGGCTGGTACGGATGAATGGACCGGCTACTCCTACATCAGAGAAGACGGTTCTTTTGACCTGCCCGTTGAATCGGATGGTACCTATGACATCCTGGTTACTACGAAAGACGGCGATGTAAACTCCACCGTCGAGGTGAAAGATTTACAAGCCACAACCACCGTTGAAGTTACCGCCATTCCCGATAAAAAAGACAATCTGGTGGTTAAATCCGATCAGCTGTACGATGCTTATCCGAATCCGTTCAACCCGAGCACAACCATTAAAGTGCAAATGGCCCAGACTGGTCCTGCACAACTGATTATCTACAACGTGCTGGGACAAAAAGTACGCACGCTCTACAACGGTGTTCTGCCGCAAGGCGTTAAAAAATTCGTCTGGAACGGCAAAGACAATGCAGGACATCAGGTTGCCAGCGGGTTGTATTTCTATCAACTGAAAACCAACAACGTTACCAAGACCAAAGCGGTAATGTTCATTAAATAACTCGACATACCCTGCCCAACAACGAGAAACCCCGGAGCGTGGATGCTTCGGGGTTTTTCTTTTTTAATCCCAAAATATCATCAAAGCGAGAAACCTCGCGGGAAAATTATCGGTCAGGGTAAATCAGAAGAAAACAACGGGGAAAGAATAGATCCGTCTTTAAGCGTAAGTACGGGGAACAGCTTGCGTAATTGCAAAGGAGCGTCGGGCATGACAAAAGCGCCATCGGCCCAATGCAGTAAATCCAGATCATTAAAATCGTTCCCAATGGCCAGGCTTTCTTTTCCTAAAATTCCAAGACGATCCAACAACCACTGCGCCCCATTGGCCTTGGAAACGGCCTCAGGAAAGATTTCCAGCCATATTGTTTGATGGTCCAGCGGTGATGTGGCCTTGATTAGGTGTATTTGGGACAAAAGGCTTCCAAACAACTCCCGTATACTTTCTTCTTCCTGTTCCATGATAATAAACTGGGAAGCCGGCCGATGATCCGGAACTTTTTCTACCGGCTTAAGGTACTTCCGGTACAAATTCAGCCGCCGTTTAAAATCGGCATTTTGAGTGTGATTCAAATAATAATAGCCACCATGATTGTGGGGCAAGGGATCTTGCCGAAAAAAAGGAATACCATGCTTTACAAGAAAAGCCGTGATTGCTGCGCTTAACCCGGCAGAAAAACTAAAGGTTTTTAGCAGCCTTTTGCCGGGCCATTCCATAATTCCCGCCCCGGAAGACAAAATAACGAAGTCAATGGGGAAATTTTCCGGAAGAACTTTACGAATCGAAAAATAGGAGCGTCCGGTAGCAATCACGCGGGTGACACCTTTTTGCCCCAATTGCTGTAAAATACGCACATCCGTCGGCGAAATGGATTTATTCTTGGAAAAAAGCGTTCCGTCAAAGTCGGTAAAAAGTATTTTGTACTTTATCGCTTTTCCGTTAAGTTTCATCCTTTTTCTCATGTAATAGCGTTGGCTTTGGAGCAAAGCAGGGTTTTTAAAACTTCCAGACATTTGCGCTTATGCTTTTTCGGAAGAAAGCAAAAAATTTGTTACTCACCACATGCAGTGGAAACAATGTCCAATATCCCCGCCGCGGCAGTAATATACCAAATTTTATTTCAATTTAAAATTGTGTGGTTAGCTTAAATTCAACCCCCTGAAATTCCGGCTCGTAACGGCAAATACCGCCCACACAAATAAACCCTTCGCGGCGCGAGCCATAGAGTACGGACAGCCGTTGGTTGTGCCAGAACGTAAACGAAACCATCCCGTAAAGCCAGGCATGGCGTTTCATTTCCACATTTCGTAGCTGATACTTGTTGGTGTATTCCCCCACCAACGCAAAACTTACAAAAGGCGAATGCGAAATTTCCAGTAACCCTAATTCGCTGTCAAATTCACTTAAATCGCTGCGATTTTTTGTGTGTTGATGTTGAAGGCTCAAATGGATTTGATCCCGGTCGGTCAGATTGTAACTGCCATCGACCAACGGGGTAATATTGTCGGTGTTGGTTGTAAAATCGAACGTCCAGGCCGCGGCCAGATGGTACTCCAGCCTGTCGTTAACGGTGTGTCCCAATTCTGCGTAATATTCCTTGAAAAAGCTTTTACCCGCATGAGTAAACGTTTGGCTGTGGTTCAGAACAATTTGAATCGGGTCAGTCGGGGTGTAGCTAATCTCCATTTGATAGCCACGTTCGTCATTTTGGTTTAAGGCATGCGGATGACGATTTAACATGGAGAATTCATGTTCCCGCGTCAAAGACGGTGCCGCATTGTACTCGGTTCCGTAGGCGTTAAAAAAAGACATGTGGTTGTAATCTTTAAGTTCTAATGTGGCAGAAACTTTTTCAAAATACAAATTGAGCGCAGCGTAGTAACTAAATGCCGAATACCAGGAAGGACGCACCGTTTCCGCATAAAAATCCCACATATCGCGGGTATAGCTTAAACGCGCAGCCCAAAGCGACTTTTGTGAAGACTGGTCTTGCGTCAAATAACTGGCACCGATTCTCATATTTTTAAGCGCTTTTATTTCCACATCACCGCCCCAAAGCCAATTTTTGCGCCGGTTGTATTTGTCGCGCATGCGCCCGCCAATGGCCTTTAGCTTTAACTTGCGTCCCGAATAATTGAATTTCAAACCGTCCAAATTAGTATCCACGCGCAAATTGCGATCTTCGTAGGTACGCAGCGTAAGCTCTCTGCCAAACATTTCGTAGTAATTTCCCACGGTCAAATTCATTTTTTTGTAACGCACCTGCACGTAACGA
>CAYXUS010000262.1:0-8701 GCA_964468415.1 uncultured Caldithrix sp. | reverse complement strand
GGGGCATGGGCATGCCAAAGCCCCCATCCCGAAGGGATCAAAGGTGAGTAACTCCGCGCGCAACACGGAGTACATCCCGAAGGGATGAAAGGTGAGTAACTCCGTGCGCAGCGCGGAGTACATCCCGAAGGGATGAAAGGTGAGTAACTCCGCGCGCAACGCGGAGTACATCCCGAAGGGATGAAAAATGAATAACCTTGTGGCTTAGTGAGCTACTACCGAATTCAAAAACACCCCGTCAGGGATGATGTGAGAATAGCCCCCAGTTTATTGGGGCGAACGGATGAACCCACCAGCCCAAAAATTGAATCCGATGTTGACGTAATTTTTAACCGTCTTTATTTTAATACCATTTCCATTCGTACCCTCGCTAATAATTTCTTTTTTGAATAAATTCGAGTTTTTATTAAATTAAGGCGTTTCGAGAAAGTGAGGGCGTTTCGTAAAAAAACGCCCTCGAATTTTTAATAATCGGGCAAAGCACTAACGGAGATACGGTTGATTCGATTTGAACAAGGCAGACTGAATAAAATTTTCAATACGTTTAAAAACAAAAAGATCATCGTTATTGGCGACCTGATGGTCGATGAATACCTGATGGGCAAGGTAAATCGCCTTTCGCCCGAGGCACCTGTGCCCATCGTGGAAATTGCCGAAGAATCTTACCACTTTGGGGGTGCCGCTAACGTCTCCTACAATCTAAAACATCTGGGATGTGTGCCCATTACCTTAGGCGTAATCGGAAACGACCGGGCCGGAGACATCTTGCTCGAACTTTTTCGGAAACAGGCCATGCCTTCCGAAGGAATTATTGTGGCAGACGGGCAACCCACAACGCTCAAAACGCGCATCATTGGGGAGCATCAACATATCGCCCGTGTCGATCGCGAACGAATCCACTACGATAATGCGCACATCATTCGGCAGTTGAAAGAACGCTTCGATGCCTTTATCGGGCAGGCCGATGCGGTAATTCTGGAAGATTACAACAAGGGCGTTCTTACCAGAGAATTAATTCGCCACGTCGTAAACAAAGCAAACCAATATTCCATTCCCGTGACGGTGGATCCGAAATTCGTGAATTTTCTGGAATACAAAAATGTAACGGTGTTTAAACCCAATCTAAAAGAGACCGTTCATGCCCTGGGGCACCCCGTGGAAAGCGATGCCGATGTTGAGCAGGCCGGGCATGAATTGCTGGAAAAATTAAACGCTCAAGCCATTTTAATCACCCGCGGAAGTGCGGGCATGTCGCTCATTGAAAAAGATGGCGATAGCAATCACATTCCCACGCGCACCCGCCATGTAGCCGATGTGTCGGGAGCAGGGGATACCGTCATTAGTACCTTAACGGCTGCCATGTGCGGCGGTGCCAATTTGAAAGAAGCGGCCACAATTGCCAATTTTGCAGCCGGTTTGGTCTGCGAAGAGGTGGGCATCGTGCCCATTAAAAAAGATGCGTTGCTCGAAACCATTAAAGCGAATTATTTGATCCATGCATGAAATTATTCCATATTCCGCAATAGAAGAAAAAGTAGCGCAACTGCGTTCGAAATTTCCCGGGGCGACCATTGCCTTTACCAACGGATGTTTCGATATCCTTCACAAAGGGCATGTGGCCTATCTGGAAAAAGCAGCCCAGGCTGCCGACTTTTTGATTGTTGGGCTTAATTCCGATGCTTCGGTGCGGCGCCTGAAAGGGGAAGACCGCCCTTTTATGGCGCAGGACGATCGGGCGTTTATTTTATCGCGATTGGAAATGGTGGATATTGTTTGCATTTTCGAGCAGGATACCCCCCTGGAATTGATCCGCAAAGTAAAGCCGGATGTGCTGGTAAAGGGCGATGATTATCGGCTTTCCGAAATTGTGGGACGCGATTTTGTGGAAGAAAACGGCGGTAAGGTATTTACCGTTCCGCTCATAAAAGGGCGTTCTACTACGAACATTATAAAAAGAATCAGGGAAAGCAAACCAGAAAAATAGGAAGTTCGCATGAAATTTAGAAACGGAATTTTTTTAATCGTCATCTTTGGCATTCTTTTCTCCTGTCAAATTCGCCAAACCCGTCACACGGCGTTTGTGCCGCAACGCATTCTTCCCGCCTCTTTGCCCGATAGCCTGTGGGTCTCAAGGAATCTGGCAAGCCGTATGGATTCTCTGAAAAGTTACTACAAAGACGCTATTCAAAAATTGCAGGTCGGAGACACGACGGGTGCACAAATCTATTTTGATCAGGCTTTTGAGCAACTTGCCGAATTGAGTGACGAAGATCGCAATACGCTTTCTTATTGGACGGCCTACGATACTCTGATTCAAAAGATGGATAAGGAATACCAGACCCTTTATTCGGAAAATCAGGGCGAACTGGAGGCGGAAGAAGTACGGGAAGACATCACAAAATTAGAAGAGCTTAATTTCCCCGATTCGGTGCTCTTCGGCGAGGGAACTGTGGTCGATTCCAGCGGACCCATTCCCATCACATTAAATTACAAAGTGCGTCTGGCCATTAAGTATTTTCAGACCAAGGGACGAAGAATTTTTACCAAATGGCTGCAGCGCAGCGGACGGTACGAGAATATCATTAAACCGATCTTAAGAGAAGAAGGAGTGCCGGAAGATCTTTTCTATCTGGCCATGATCGAAAGCGGCTTTCATGCCCGGGCGCGTTCCTATGCCCGAGCCGTGGGAATTTGGCAGTTCATTTCTTCTACGGGGCGCCACTATGGTTTGCGCCACAATTGGTGGTTTGACGAGCGCAGCGATGTGTTCAAGGCAACCAGAGCGGCCGCGCGGCACTTAAAGCATCTGTACGAACGCTTTGGTGACTGGTATTTGGCCATGGCCGGCTACAATTGCAATCCTAAAAAGGTCGAATACAATATTCGGCGCTACCACACCCGCAACTTCTGGAAGTTGCGTCGCCTGCCGCGCCAAACCAAAAATTACGTGCCCACCTTCCTGGCGGCGGTAATTATTGCCAAGCAGCCGGAAAAATTCGGTTTTTACGTGGAAAAGGAACCTCCTTTGGAAGTGGACAGCATTCTTATTTCCGAAGCGGTCGATTTGAACGTGATTGCCAAATTGGTGGACACGACTTACAGCTACATTCGGGAAATCAATCCCGCCGTATTGCGCTGGGTAACCCCTCCCGGTATTAAAGATTTTACCCTGTATTTACCGAAAGGCAAAAAAGAACGTTTTAAGGTGGAATACGCCAAAATTCCCGATTCCAAAAAGCGCTCCTGGGTGCGCCACCGTATTCGTTCCGGGGAAACGCTTTCCACCATTGCCCGGCGTTATCACACATCGATTGCTGTCATCAAATCGATTAATAAATTGCGCGGTAGCTTCATTCGGGCCGGCCATTATTTGTTGATTCCGGTGCCTCAAAACAAAGCGTATTACTACGCCAGCCGGGCGAAAAAGAGAAGTTCCCACAAAAGGAAAAGCACTCGCCGGCGTTCCTATGCCAGCCATGCCCCCGGGGCTAAAAAGGTAATTTACGAAGTTAAACCCGGCGATACCATTGGCGGCATTGCGGAAATGTACCACACACGCGCCCGAAACATACGCGCCTGGAACGGACTGCGCTATGGCGAGTATATTTATCCCAAACAAAAGTTGGTTATTTGGGTCAATAAACGGGTAGGGACGCCCACGGCTAAAAAGGAATATGTCCGTCTTGATGACTCGGGCACGTATTACACGGTAAAAACCGGCGATACGCTTTGGGATATTTCGAAAAAGTACGGTTTAACCATTGAAGAGCTGAAGCGGCTGAACCACATGCATTCGGCACGCATCCGACCCGGTGACAAAATTAAGGTCTCAAAAAATTAAATTGACTTTAACCGTAATAAATATTAAAATTATAAGCTAATTTGATTACAGACACAAAGGAGCGGATTATCGCAAAAATTTGCCCGAAATGCGGAACGGAAAATCTTGATTCCGCCAGGTTTTGCATGAATTGTGGTGCTCCTTTAACGGAAGCTCCCGGCAAGAAAGGAACGGCGGCAGATAAGGGAACAAAAACAAATTCGTATTTGTTATTAACGCTCAGCTTTCTTGTGGCCTTATTTCTGGTTCTTTTGATTTTGAAAAGAAATGCCATCTCATTGGAGAAAAAGGTGGCTGCCCTGCAAACGCAGACAAGCGGGCAAGAGATGCCATCGGACCATCCCAGCATGGAAAAGATGGCTAAAATTCAGGCCATTAAAGATTCGTTGAAAACAAATCCGAATGATGCGCGGTTGTTGACCGAATTGGCCAATAACTATTTTGACATCGGCCTTTTTGATTTGGCTATCCCGAATTACAAACGCGCTCTGGCTTTTGCTCCCTCAAGCGTAGAAGTATTGATCGATTTGGGTGTGGCCTATTTCAATACGCAAAAATTGGATTCGGCCTTATTTTTCGTAGACAAAGCATTAAGTGTGCAGCCCAATCACCGGCTGGCACTATTTAACAAAGGCGTTATCCAGTTTAATATGGGCAATTTTAACGGTGCCGTCAAAAGCTGGGAAACGCTCGTAAAACTTTATCCGAATTCCCGGGAGGCAGCAAGTGCACGGGAATTTATTAAACAAGCAAAAGAACATCTGAAAAATTCGTAACCAAACGAAAGGAGACGATCGAACATGCCTTGCGGACGCAAAAGAAAACGTGCAAAAATGGCAACCCACAAGCGGAAAAAACGCCTGAGAAAAAATCGTCATAAAAAGAAAATCCGCTAAAAGGTTCATTTTACATGAGCCTTTTCTTTTTATTTACATAAAGGCCATCGTATGCTGGCAGACGAAATTCGTATTTTTACGGTAAGCGAGCTAACGCAAACCATAAAATTTTTATTGGAAGAAAACATTCCTACCCTTTGGCTCGAAGGAGAAGTGTCTAATTTTAAGGCCCATTCTTCGGGCCATTATTATTTTACTTTAAAAGATGCGACTGCGCAGATTTCTGCGGTAATCTGGCGTTCCCGCGTGGCCGAGCTTGATTTTGAATTGGAAGACGGAATGCACGTGCAGGCGCTGGGAAACGTGCGGGTGTACGAACGCGGCGGACGTTACAATTTTGATATTCTGCGCATCCAGCCGGCCGGACTGGGACGACTGCAAATGGAATTTGAGCGGCTTAAACGCAAGCTGGAGGCCGAAGGGCTGTTCGACCGCGAACACAAAAAGCCCATTCCGGAGTTCCCGCAGACAATTGGCGTGGTAACTTCCGAAACAGGCGCTGCAATTCGCGATATTATTAACGTGCTCACACGCCGGGCGCCAAACGTGCAAATTATTTTACGTCCGGTACAGGTACAGGGCGAAGGAGCCGCGGCCGATATTGCCCAGGCAATTCATGAGTTTAACCAGTTTGCGAAAGTCGATGTTTTAATCGTCGGCAGAGGCGGTGGCTCGCTGGAAGACCTCTGGGCTTTCAATGAAGAAGTGGTGGCCCGGGCCATCTTCGATTCGAAAATTCCGGTGATTTCTGCCGTGGGTCACGAGATTGATTTTACCATTGCCGATTTTGTGGCCGACCTTCGCGCCCCGACGCCCTCGGCGGCCGCCGAATTGGCCGTACCCAATTACGTAGAATTAAAACAAAAAGTGTTGCGCTACGCCCGGCAAATGGAACGCGCCGTTCTGAATCGCATCGCCCAATATCGTCAACAGGTGCTGGCCTTGCAGCGTAGCTACGGCCTGCGCCGTCCCGAAGATTTGTTGCATCAGTTGAGTTTGCGCGTTGACGAGTTGCACACGCAGTTAAACAAAAACGTGCAACGCGACCTTTTGCTCAAAAAGCAACGCGTGGATCAATGGGCAGCGCGGTTGTCCAATTTAAATCCGAGGAAAGTGCTGGAAAGAGGTTACAGTATTACGTATATTGACGGACGTGTAGTGAAGTCTTCGCACGAGGCACGTGCCGATCAAACCCTGACGACGGAGTTATTTCAGGGAAAAATTGTCAGTAAAATTACAAAGATAGAATAAAATGAGCGAACAGAAGTTGACATTCGAACAGGCCCTGGAAAAGCTGGAAAGCATTGTGGAACGTCTGGAAAGCGGCGAAATTTCACTGGACGAAAGCATCGAAGCCTTTGAAGAAGGGCAGAAGCTGGTGCAATTTTGCCTGAAAAAATTGCAAACTGCCGAGAAAAAAGTCAAGAAACTATCCAAAGATGGTGAAGGCAATTTTACGCTAAATGATTTCTGAAAGTGACGAATGAAAAAAGAAAAACACGTAATCGGCATCGTGGTTAATCCGCGAAAAGAGCAAATTGTCGTTCCGCTGGAAATTCTTGAAAACTGGCAAAACGAAAATTTGCAATCCCGACAATTTGATGTTGAATTCCTGCTTTGTCCCTCCGGTTCAAAATATTTAAACAATAAGTTTAAGTTTTTGAAAGTCGTTTCTTTGGATGAACTGCTCAATTCCGCGCAAATGATTCTGGCCCTCGGGGGTGACGGAACCATGTTGCGTACGGTACAATTGGTGGGGCAACGCGAAATTCCCATTATGGGCATTAACCTGGGCGGCCTTGGTTTTTTGGCCGAAACTCTGCCCGAAGAGTTGTGCGCCCATCTGGAAAACTATTTGAAAGGGAACTATTTCATTGAAGAACGTTCCCTCCTGCAATGCGAAATTCCCGAGACCGGAGAGAGCTATTTTGCCTTTAATGATTTTGTGATCGACAAAGCAGGCTTTTCCCGGGTAATCGAAATTGTAACCAGGGTGGACGGTTGTCTCTTAAACTCGTACATTGCCGATGCACTGATTATTTCTTCACCAACCGGCTCGACGGCCTATTCGTTGTCTGCCGGGGGGCCGATTATGGTGCCGGAAACCAATGCCTTCATCATCAATCCCATTTGTCCGCATTCGCTAACCAATCGGCCGGTGGTTGTGCCCGACACCAGTAAAATTCATCTGGATGTGTACACGGAATTTAAGGAAGTGAAGCTGTTTCGCGACGGGCAGTTGATTGACGGCTATCCCAGCGGGACGTGTTTCGATATTTTCAAAGCCGATTTTCGGGTTAAGTTGATCAAAATGAAGGAACGCAGCTTCTACGATACCTTGCGCAACAAACTACACTGGGGAGAAGACTTTCGCGATAAGAAGCGCTGGTCTTACAAGAATGCGCATTAAAGTCTGTAAAAAAACAGAAGGGTCCGGTAACCCGGCGCATTAAAATTGCATCCAATAGAGAAAAAAGGCGGGGCAGATGCCCTGGAAAAAACGGCGCAAAAAAGACAAAAATTAGGCGCCGAACCATTTGCATTCAAAGCGGAATATTTTTAAATTAGATTTTGATCGGAGCGTGGCGCAGTCTGGAAGCGCACTTGAATGGGGTTCAAGGGGTCGCTGGTTCGAATCCAGTCGCTCCGACCAAACGCAGGGGATTGAGTCATTCAATCCCCTTTATTTTTTGCTTCGTTGAAAATCCCTTTTTACCTTTGGGTAGATGAGATCAAGGAAAATCATTGAATGAGCATTCGTTACGATATCTTAATACCTGCGTATAATGCCCAAAAGACCCTTCCATCGATTCTGACACAAATCAAAGCGCTTACCGAGCCTCCCGCAAATGTGCTGGTCGTGGATGACGGTTCCACCGATGGTACACCGCAGGTGGCGGAAGAAAACGCCTTCGTAACGTTGCTTCGCCTTGAACGGAATCGGGGAAAAGGAAGTGCGTTGCGCCGCGGAATCGATTATTTTCTGAAAAACAGCGGCAGTTCCTTCCTTTTACTGATGGACGCCGACGGCCAGCATCCGGTTGCTTCAATCCCGCAATTTTTAGAAAATGCGCGGCGTAATTCCGCCGATATCTGGATCGGATTCCGTTCGGAAAAAGTCGGTCGGATGCCTGCACTACGCATCTTTTCCAATACGGTCTCTTCGTTGATTACCTCGTGGGTTACCGGACAACGCATTTACGACAGCCAATGCGGTTTTCGCCTGTTAAAAAGGGCGGTTCTCGAACAAATTGCCCTGACGGAGAACGGGTTTCAAATTGAAACCGAACTTATTGTTAAGGCGGCACGCCAGGGATTTACCATGCAATTTGTTCCCATTCCCACGATTTACAACGGTGAAAAATCGTACATAAAGCACGTCAACGATACCATTCGTTTTCTTTCCATCATTGCCAGGGAGCTTCTGCAAAAATGATTTACGACAAAAAGTTGCAAGAAATGATCGAGCGTTTACGGCAGAACGGAATTAGCAATTCCCGCGTGTTGGAAGCAATGCGTAAAGTGCCGCGCCATTATTTTGTCGCGCCCGGCCTTGAATTGCAGGCGTACGACGAAAAAGCTTTGCCCATTGGCTTTGGCCAAACCATTTCGCATCCCTTTACGGTGGCTTTGATGACACAAATTCTCGATCCGCAAGAAGGCGAGCGAATTCTGGAAATTGGCACGGGGTCCGGTTATCAGGCCGCGGTGCTTTGCCGGTTGGGATGCCATGTGTATTCGGTGGAAAAGATCCGTGAATTGGCGCAGCTTGCCGAACGCCGCATGAAACAACTGGGATGCACTTACCGGGTTTTAATACGTATTGGTGATGGCTCGCGGGGCTGGCCTGCGCACGCGCCCTACGATGCCATTGTTTTTACGGCCGGCGCTCCGCAGGCTCCGGAACATTTGTTCGAACAATTAAAGATCGGCGGACGCCTGCTGGTGCCCATTGGCAGCCAAA
>CAYXUS010000261.1:0-9926 GCA_964468415.1 uncultured Caldithrix sp. | reverse complement strand
CAACCACGTGTACGCCGTGGTTGGGGGCATGCATCTGAGCGGCGCCAGCGAAGAGCGCATCAATCTGATTGTCGAGAATCTGGAATTGCTCAATCCCGATTACGTGGTGCCCTTGCATTGCACGGGTTTTAAAGCCATCCACCGTTTATTCACGGTGTTTAAGGATCGGGTAAAACTGTTGAACGTCGGCGATGTGTTTGAGATGGAATGATGTTTACGTTGCCCTGGAAGAGTGAGTTATTGAAAATAGAGGGAAACACATTCATGAGTGAGAAAAGATCCAAACGTCCCAGTTGGGACGAGTACTTCATGCACCTGGTGGACGAGGTGGCTCAGCGCGCCACCTGCGACCGCGGCAAAAGCGGCGCCATTATCGTTAAAGACAAACGAATTTTGTGCACCGGCTACGTGGGCTCGCCCCCCGGATTTCCCCACTGCGACGAGGTGGGACATTTGTTGCGTAAGGTCATCGACGAAGACGGACAAATTCGTACCCATTGTGTGCGAACCATTCACGCCGAACAAAATGCCATTGCTCAGGCGGCGCGCTACGGCATTCCCATCGAAGGCACTACCATGTATTGCACCATGGAACCCTGCCGTGTGTGTGCCATGCTGATTATTAGCGTGGGCATTAAAAAGGTGGTGGCCAAACGGCGTTACCATGCCGGGCAGGAAACACGGGAGTTGTTCAAACAGGCCGGCATCGAATTGGTGGTCATGGAAGACAGAGTGGAAGAATACGAAAACCAGTGAAACGATAGGACAATTTACGGTTGTAACGCCGTAATCTGAAAATGCGAGGAGGAATCCACCAGGGATGGCCTGCTATTCTTTGTTACAGCTCGGCTTGATTTTCGGCATTACCTTTGTCGGTGCCATGTTGCAAAGCGCTGTCGGTTTCGGATTGGGGCCGTTCGCCGTTCCGCTGCTGGTGCTCATCGATCCACAGTTGGTGCCCGGACCGTTGCTTTTTGCCGCGGTTACCCTAACCACGCTCATGTATCTGCGCGATCGCTCCGAAGTGCGGTTTCGTGAATTTTCCTGGGCTTCCGGTGGGCGGATTCTGGGCAGTATGCTCGGGGCCTATTTCCTAACCGTTTTTCCCGCACAACATTTAAAACCGTTATTTGCCGCGTTGGTGATTTTTGCCGTCGTGTTAAGTGTTTCCGGTTTGCGGCTTTCGTTAACGCCCAAAAACCTTTTGGGTGCGGGAATCGTTTCCGGCTTTATGGGAACCGTGGCGGCCATTGGAGGTGCTCCCATGGCTCTGGTTTACCAGCACCAAAAAGGCGCAAAACTACGCGGCACTTTAGCCGCGATTTTCATACTCGGAACCGTTGTCGCCCTTATTTCGCTTGCCGTGGTCGGCAAGTTTGGCCTGCAAGATATTTATCGCGGACTTCTGCTCATTCCCGGCGTTCTCATCGGCTTCCTGTTTTCCAAAAAAGCCGTACGTTTTTTGGACAAAGGCTATCTGCGTCCGGCGATTCTCATTGTTACCACTCTGGCCGCCCTGGTTTTGATTGCGGACGCGGCTGTTTAATGCTTGGAGAAATAAAGAAAAAATTTTTATTTCTTAATTTTCATGCTTAATTTTTTCCTTCCGCTTTAGGACAAGTTTAATCAAACTCATTTTGTGTTCAAATTATTTAAAATACAATCGTTCTTTTTGTAAGCGTAAGGGAATGGTCTATTAATATCTGCCTGTTTCAGAGACGTCCCGCCTTTTTGCCTTTGAATTCGGTAGAGAAAAATCCGTTTGGTTAGCCTGATAGCCTTTTCGTTTAAATGTAACCGCAGGGAGGAGCTTTTATGAAACGTGTTGCCCGTTTTGGCATGTTGGTGGCCTTACTTTTTTTCCTGGCATGCAGCTCAAACAAAATATTAAGCGTAAACGATATCCTTAAAGTTTCCGATCTCCAAAAACTGCCGACCCAGGATGATTACCCGGACGCCGGAGCGGTGGTTCTTTACGAAAATATTCAGAATCGATTTTATTTGGATTCGGAATGGGATGTGAACGTGGAAAAAACGGTACAGGTAGCGGTGCTCTATTTTAATGACAAGGCGGAGAATTGGACCCGCCAAAGCATTTATTTAAATGACGAAATGCGTCTTAAAGATTTTTCCGCAGTTACTATTAAGCCCGATGGTACCGTCCTTAAACTTACCGAGAAGGACCTCCACCCAACCATATTGAACGAATCGGCTTCCAAAGTTTCCGAGGAAAAATCGGTGCGTTTTACCTTTCCCGGTGTGGAGCCCGGTGCAATTTTGCAATATACCTACACCGTCAATTACGAAGGCTGGTTTGTCGGGGATTATTGGTTTGTTCAAGAAGACACTCCCAAAATTTACAGCCGATATTCCGTTGAAATTCCTGCCATCTTTTTCCGCTATGGGAACAACTGGACCTATTTTCCCAACAACTTTGTGTTAGGCAAACCCATAAAAGAAAAGAATATTTTGACTCAAAAATCGGACAAAGACCGCAGTTCCATTTATTATTGGGAACAACGGGACATCCCAGCCTTAAAAGACGAACCCAATTCACCGCCCTATTTTGATATCGCGCGTTATGTGAGTGTGGATTTGCAGTACGATTCATGGAACGATGTCTCCAAAACCTATTGGAAAACCTTAAAAAAATACATGAATCGGCAAAACGATCCGAAAGTTGTCGCCCTTTCCAATGAAATTTGCCGGGGGGCCACTTCCGAAATCGAAAAGATCAAACGTATCTTTTACTATACGCAAAAGAATTATCACTACCTGGCCTTTGATATCGGCAAAAGCGGCTACGTGCCTCATGACGTGAATACGATCATTCAAAATCAGTATGGCGATTGTAAGGACATGACGGTGCTCAATGTGAACCTGTTGAAAGCGCAGGGTATTAAGGCGTATCCGGCCTTGGTCGCCACACGTTCCAAAATTATTTCCAAGCCGGTCTTGTATTC
The DNA here is from genome assembly GCA_964468415.1 of uncultured Caldithrix sp. Classification (GTDB taxonomy): domain Bacteria; phylum Calditrichota; class Calditrichia; order Calditrichales; family Calditrichaceae; genus Caldithrix. Next base: position 6,963 of record CAYXUS010000261.1, on the reverse strand, counting down.
ATTGAAATTTTTCAACCACATGCTCACCCTTGTGGAAACCAGTGACGGCAAAAACTTTTGGCTGGACGCTACCGGTTCCAGTTGTCCGCTGGGGGAAATTTACCCTTCCATTGAAGGACAATATGCCCTGGTAATTTTTAATAACGGGAAATCGACATTGACCCGAATTCCCCAAAGTCAATTTCTCAACAATGTTACCAAACGGGACATTACATTAAATATTCATAATGACGGTAGTGTGGAAGGGCACGCGGTTTTGTTTTACACAGGTAACCACAATCTCAGCATTCGTTCGGTTTTAAAGGATGCCAGTTCCAAAGATATGAAGAAGGTCATGACGCGCTATCTTAATTCCAACACGCAAGATATTGAACTTTCGAATCTGAAATTTACGAATCCCGCGGAAATTGCCGATACCTTTCGCGTGGAGTTCGATTTCTCGAAAGAAAATTTCGCTTCGTCAACGCCTACGCTTTTTATTTTTAATCCGACGCTTTTCGAACTGCCTTCCAGTTTGGATCGCTTTATCGACGAAAAACGCGAATATCCGATTGTATTTAGCGAGCCTTTTGTGGTGGCCGACATGACAACCATTCAATTTGATCCGCAAAATTTTGCGGTCGAAGGATTAATCGAGGGAATATCCAAGCAAACGCCTTTTGCCGGTTTTGTTTGTGGCATGGCAAAGCGCGAAGATGGCACCTTGTTTTTTAAACGAAAATACATCCTGACCAAAACGCTTTTGGCGCCGACGCAATACGATGCACTTCGCAAGCTGGAAAAAGAGATTGCCAAAGCGAATTATCAAAAAGTGGTGTTAAAGAAAAAATAACGGGCATTTATCTGAAGGGTGTTGGGGCTAAATACGGATAACAATCAAATTTTTACAAGCTGAAACGGCGTAACACGTGTATTCATTTGCACCATTTTAAACGTCTCCGGGACGTTTGCATTATTTTGGTAATGGATTTCTGCCCAAGTGGCTTTTGGTTTTTGGGGGAAACTCGTCCCGGAGCAACGCTTTTGCAAAGGCATTCCTTTTTTAATCGGAAGTAAGTCTATTTGTCACGCGTTAGAATTTATTGTCCTGTCTAGTAGACTGCGGGTCTGTTGAATACAGATTTAAATCGCTTTAAAATCTTATGATTCAATCTTAAGATTTTTTTTTATTGAACGAAAAAAAATATATCCATTCATAACAATAAATTTTCACAAATGATTATTTCCATTTTGGAGGCAGAAAAAATGAAGTTAAACATCAAAGTTTTTTTGGTTTTTGGCTTAACCCTTGCTTTTGTTTCCTTTTGCTTCGCTCAAATTCACGAAATAATCTTCACAACCGTGGATCCGAATGATTCCCGAGTTATGCCTTTGTTAGGTGTTATCGCCGGGCCGGACCCTAACTGTGAAAATAGCGATCTGCCTAATCTTACCTCCCAATATCAGGATATCGGCGTCATGTTTGTGCGCAATAACGATTATTATGATGACCGGCTGGACATGGAGCGTATGTTTCGTTGTTCGGATACCAGCTCGTACCCTTCTTGGCGCTGCAATCCGGATGATCCGCAAAATTTGCATTTTGAAGGGAGCGATGAGCAATTTCAAAGTTATTTAGACGGTGGTTTCATCCCTTTTTTTCGATTGGGTGGAGAATACGGGAATTGCCTGAACGGACACGATTACAAAGGCCCGCGTGATTCTTTGGAACGTATCAATTGGATTCGGGCCGCTCTTCACGTGGTGGATCATTATGACCACTTTAACGGCCGAAACAATGTTTTAACCTATCTGAACATTTGGACGGAATTTCCCGGTTCGCATTTCTGGAGCTGGTCAAATCAAGAGTTTTACGATTTTTGGATCAAGGCTTACGATTCGCTTAAAATCCATTTCCCCCATCTTTTAATTGGCGGCCCGGGATTTGTCCCCAAATCAACCCTTGATGTGATCAATGGGGAACAACATTCATTACCCGTCGAATTTTTAACCGAACTTTACAATCATTACATTAAGCCCGACTGGATAGGCTGGCACTTTTGGGACAATGATCCGGTCTCCTACATGAAGGCGGCAAATCAGTTCCGTGATTTATTAGATGGCGAAGGTGATTTTGCCGATGTTCCCTGGGCCGGCACGGGTTTTTTCCAAGGGGTAAAGCAATATGTGGATGCCTACGGTACCTCCACCACCAAATATGTCAACGGTCAACTAATTGGCATGAATAAAGTAAGCCGGGATTCGATTTACAACAAACAAAAGGGGGCGGCAATTCTTACCGGACAATGGATTGCCATGCAATATACGGATGTGGAACTTGCCTGCTATTATCGGGGATCGCCCCAGCATGCTTCTTCACCGAATGATGACCCTCACGACCCATCGACCGAAATCGGAGGGTCTTCGCTTTTCCATGGTGATTCGATCGGATCGGCCAAACCTACGGCAAATGCCTTCCGCTTCTGGTCCCGGATTTATCACCAATTCCCTACGCTTTTGCAGGGTCCCGTTCCCTCGGTGAATGACCAGGGCGATACCTTGTGGGCTCTGGCTGCAAAAAATGATAATGAATACGCCGTACTCATTGCCAATCTGAAGAGCCATTCCCAGGGATTTTCCCTTGCTCTTGAAGGTAAACCGGTAAACCTTCAGAACTTTCAAAATATCAAAATCTATCAGGTGGACGATAATGACGATGGTAAAACAGGCAGAGAGTGGAATTCATCTCAATTTATTATTCCCGGATACACGGTTCAGTTGATAACCATTACGCTAAAAACTGTTGGTATTGAAGCGAACTCCTCTGTTCAAGCCTCTCCTTTTACGGTAACAGCTAATAATGTGGTTAATAACCAAATATTAAAACTGTCCGTTACTTCACCTCAAAATATCCGGATTTCCATAACGATTTATAACATACTTGGCCAAAAAGTATTCAGCCGTAGCGCTTTTGATCTGGTTGCAGGGAAACAAACAATCGATATCCGGTTACCCCAACTGCCGAATGGTATTTATTTTGCGCAGATTAAATCGCATTTTAATCTCAGAGGGGTAAAATTTCTGGTACGTCATTAAGAGGCATTTTGCCTCTTTTAATTAATAAGACTAATTGCTGCCCAAAATCTAATTTGTTTTGGACAGCAATGACTTTTTATTTAGTATGATTTCTCTTTGAAAATTGGGCAAATATCATGGGAACAAAATGGGCTCATGAATCCAACTCTTGGTTGTATTTATCGCTCCCGTATTCTTTGACCAGCTGCATAAACCGGTAATGACCGCATCGATAAAATTTTCTTTAAGATTAAAGCCCCGGTTTCCCGGGGCTTTTGATTTTTATTTGAGCAATTGCATAAATTGGGCCACGTCCTCAATCTCTTCCAGATGATCGATGGCTTCCACAATGGCATCGCGGCGTTCTTTGCCCGTTACCGGCAGAACCATGGAATCGAACTTCTGCAGCAGGGTTTGACGATCCATCGGTTCGCGATAATCACCCAGAGGATAATCCAGCGTAATGGAATAGGTTTTGCCGTTTTTGGTGCGAATTTCGGCACTGGCCTGTTTCAATTTGGGAAAGGTCTTTTCGAATTCCGGTTTGGCCACCACCTTGATTTTTGGCAGAAAAGAACGAATTTCCGGATCGAAAATCTTTTCCTTGCTGAACGAAGCCGGTGTTACCGTGCCGTCCACGATACACACGCTAATGCAGTAAGGCAGGCTGTGGTCGGCCGTTTCGCGGGTTTGCGGATCGTATTTGGACGGATCGGAAAGAATATCGGCCGCGCGCGCTACCGTGCCGATGGTAACTTCTTCGATATCTTCTTTTTTGATGTTGTGCTCGCGCATCAGTTTGATTACGGCCGACATGGGGGTGTGCGTCAGCGCCTCGGTGGGAAAGGCCTTCATGGAACAACGGTTAATGCGAAACGATTCGCCCAAACCGTCCGTGAGAACTTCCAGTTCGAAGGTGTTGTTTACAAACACATCCACCAGTCCTTCTTTGCCGTCAATCACATGTGCCGGGCCTTCGTACCCGCGTTGCGCCAGCAGGGCGGCGTACAATCCGGCCTGCACGGCCATGGGATCCACCGTGTTTTTCATCATAGTCAAATTTCCGGCTGTCACCACGCCCAGCGTGTGGTTATGACTGGCCGAAATGCCAATGGCATGAACCAGCTCTTCCACCGAAAGGTCGAGTACTTTACCGGCAGCCAGCGGCGAGGCAAACTGTGTGAGTGTGGCGTGATGCCATTTGGTTTCGCGCACACCGGGATGAGCAAATTCGCACAAGCGCTGTTCCCATTCGTAAGCCAGCACAATGGCCGTGATCAGGTCTTTGCCGCTTTTGTGCAGATATTCTGCAGGGGTTAATGCGGCGGGAATCAAATCGCTGGGATGCGAAGGGTCTTCTTCCCAGTAAATGTCGTTGTAATCCAGAGCGCGGATCATCAACGAGTTGAGCAAAACCTGATGAATCATGGGTAATTTTTGGGGCGAATTGATCACCGTGGCTTCTTCTTTGCCGCCGATTTCGTTGTAAAAATCGAGCATGATTTTTACATCGTGTGTTTGACTACCGCCAAAGGCACAACCGATGGAATCCAGCAAAAAGCGCTTGACGTTGGCCACGGTTTGTTCGTCCAACTGCTCGTAGGTTAAATTTTTGGTGAATTCGGCTAACTTGTAAGTGATGAATTGTTTTTCCATATTTTGCTCCTCATCTTTTTAGAACAGAGAGAACAGAGAAAGCGGAGAAAAGGTTTTAAAATTTTTTTACAAAGCATAAATTACCCAAATAACCGGAAATTCGATTCGCGCATCTTTAATTAAATTCGTGCCCATTCGTGTAATTCGTGGATTTACCTTCTGTCTTGTACTTACCGATTCAACGTTTCGTAATATAACCTGCCGGCAACAATATTCGGTGAATTCCGTCTTTCAGCAGTTTTTCGTGGAAATTGATCAATCAACCAGCGCGCGTTTGGGCCGCATTCAAATAGGACAGAAGAGCCATTTTATGGATCGGCAAAACTTCGCCTACGACTTTATTCTCAACAATCACCGAATCCTCTGCAATTAAGTCCAGGCGCTGTCCTTTGATAAAATGGCCTTTGTATTCGATGTCGATTTCCATTTGCCGCTGGTAATGAATTCCACGAAAATCGGGTTCGATGCAAAAGGCATCCTCATAAACAGATTCCAGAAATTCGGGACCGGGATTTTTATGAACTCCAATGGCCAAGCGATAATGTGTTCCGTTAGCTTGTTAGTCCGTTCAAAATCAATCCCATGCATGATTATGCTTCCCTTATTAATTTCGCAATTAATCCCGGCATTCCCTTCCCGTGGTTCAATCCATTTAAATCATTAATTAAAATCTCTACCTAATTCTCTGTTCTCTCCGTTAACTCTGTTTTCACAATTTTCTTGCCACTTCTTCGGCCACTTCCAGTGTGGTGTTGTTGCCGCCCATATCGTAGGTACGCACTTTACCTTCTTTAATGACGGCAGCCACGGCATTTTCCAGACGTTGGGCATCTTTGGTTTCACCCAGCCAGTCCAGCATTAATTTGGTGGCCAGCAGCATGGCAATGGGATTCACTTTGTACTGTCCGGCGTATTTGGGTGCCGAGCCGTGAGTCGGTTCGAACACGGCGTAGTTGTCGCCGATGTTACCGGCCGAGGCAAAGCCCAATCCGCCCACCAACTGAGCCGCCAGATCGGAAATGATGTCGCCGAACATATTTTCGGCCACCAGCACGTCGTAATCGAACGGATTTTTCAGCAGCCACATGGCCTGTGCGTCGATGTTGGTTTCGTACAAAGGGATGTCCGGGTAGTCTTTGGCTACCTGACGGGCCGTGCGCACCATCAGTCCGCCGGTTTCGCGCAACACGTTAGGTTTGTCCACCACGGTTACGGATTTGCGCCCGTGCTTTTTGGCGTATTCAAAGGCCTGCCGTACGATGTTTTCGCATTTTTGCCGACTCATAATGCGTGTGGACATGGCCAGGTTTTCCATGCCGTACTGGCGGAATTTGCCCATCTTCGGGTGATTCTTTTCCAGCACATCAAACACTTCCTGCGGGATGGGATGGAATTCCACGCCGCTGTACAGACCTTCCGTATTTTCACGGAAGATGACCAGATCGATGCCTTCTTTGTAATTTAAAGGATTGCCCGGGTAGGCCTTGCAGGGACGCAAATTGGTGTGCAAATTGAACTCCTGACGCAAACGAACGATGGGCGAAAAATAGACTAGCCCTTTGTCTTTAAGATGGTCGTCCAGTTCCTTGGCCGCTTCTTCTTTGGGCTTGGACGTGATGGCGCCAAAGAGCGCGGCATCGGTGTTTTTCATTAGTTCGATGGTGCGCTTGGGCAGGGGATCGCCTTCGTGTTTCCAGAATTCCCAACCGATGTCACCGTGAATGTATTCCGCATCGAATTTGAGTGCATCCAGCACGATGCGTGCCGCTTCCATTACGTCTTTGCCAACGCCGTCGCCCGGTAACCAGGCAATTTTGTACTTCGCCATTCTTATTCCTCCTTCATTTTGTATTCAATTATATGCTCTAACGTAGATTAGGAACCAGGTATTGGAACTGGGAACTTGGAACTGGGAACTTGGAACTGGGAACTTGGAACTGGGAATTGGGAACTATCGACAGTTAAGCATAGATTTTGTTCCGCAATTACCGTTTCTTAAATGTGTTAATTAATGCATTTAATTTTGGCCCCAGTTCGTTTAAATATGTTTCAATTTGAACCAGTTCCTCGTTGGACATTAATTCTCGTTCTCTGCATTTTCGAATCCAGCTTTTCGTTTCTTCAAAAGATCCACGGGCATAATAGCCAAAATTCTTTTTATCCTGATAATGAAAACGACCATGGGATTCCGCAATGTTTGCGCTTATGGAATCGACGGACCGTACCAATTGTTTCCCAACCGTATCCCGCTCG
>CAYXUS010000260.1:0-3340 GCA_964468415.1 uncultured Caldithrix sp. | reverse complement strand
ATTTGTTGCAATGTTTACCCCCCCGTTGCCCCCCTCAAAGGGGGGCTTTTGGGTGTGTGGCAGTAGTGGCCGCCCTGCGGGTGAAGCCGGTTGCCGAGTAGTCCCGATTCATCGGGACGTATCGAGGCACCGGCGGACTTTTTCCTTTTTCCTTTTTCTTTTTTCTTTTTTCATTTTTCCTTTTTCATTCTCCCCGGCGCGGTGCCGCCCGGTGGTTGCCGATTCTTTTCCTCTGCGAATATCTTTTCCGGACAATGGAAAAAATCTCCGGCCTCAAAGAGGCACTTTGCCGGTTGATGCTCCCTAAAAGACAAAGGCTGCCCTGACGAGCAGCCTCCGGTAATTTTAGAATTTTGTACAAGCGGATCAGGTGCCCATTTCCCACGAGGCCAAATAGTGCTTTTGTTCCTCGGTGAGCTCGTCGATGGTAATGCCCATGGTTTCCAGTTTGGTACGGGCAATCCATTGTTCGATTTCTTCAGGCACCTCGTGCACTTTTACATCCAGATCGTTTTTAATCACATACTCGGTAGTCAAAGCCTGTGTGGCAAAGCTCATGTCCATCACGCTGGCCGGATGCCCTTCCGCGGCGGCCAGATTGATCAAACGTCCCTGCGCCAGCAAAAAGATGCGCCGACCGTCAGCCAGCACGTATTCGTCCACATTGTTGCGCACGTTTTCGTGTTTTTCCTTGGCCAGACTTTCCAGATCTTCGATATTGATTTCCACATTAAAATGACCGCTGTTGGCCACAATGGCACCGTCTTTCATCACTTCGAAATGCTCCTTGCGCAGCACGTGGATGTCACCGGTAATGGTTACAAACAGATCGCCAATTTTGGCAGCCTCGTTCATAGGCATCACCCAAAAACCGTCCATGGCGGCTTCCAGCGCTTTGATGGGATGTACTTCGGTAACAATTACCTGTGCGCCCATGCCCTTCATGCGCATGGCAAAACCTTTGCCGCACCAACCGTAACCGGCAACCACTACTTTCTTCCCGGCAATCAGAAAATCGGTAGCACGAATAATACCGTCTACCGTGGATTGGCCTGTACCGTAGCGGTTATCGAACAGATACTTGGTTTCGGCATCGTTCACGGCAACTACGGGAATTTACAAGGCGCCGTCCAGATGCAAGGCCCGCAAACGAATGATGCCGGTTGTGGTTTCTTCCATGGAGCCTTTGACGTTTTTCAACTTGTCCGGATATTCGGCATGCAGCGTGGAAACCAAGTCGGCACCGTCGTCCATCGTGACCTGCGGATTGTGCTCAATAGCGCGGTGAATGTGATCGTAGTACGTTTTGTGATCTTCCCCGCGGACGGCGAACACAGAAATGCCGTAATCGCGCACCAGAGAAGCAGCCACATCGTCCTGCGTGCTCAAAGGATTGGAAGCCACCAAAATCAGATCGGCGCCACCGGCCTTGAGCGTACGCGCCAGATTGGCGGTTTCGGCCGTAACGTGCAGGCAGGCCGACATGCGTTTTCCGGCCAGCGGTTTTTCTTTTTCGAAACGCTCACGAATTTTCTTGAGCACGGGCATGTCGTTGTCAGCCCATTCGATGCGTTTCTTGCCTTGATCGGCTAAATTCAAATCTTTGACATGATGTTCTACCATGTTTGGTCCTTTCTATTTTTTAGTTGATTGTTCGAATGCAGGGGCCGTTGTTTGTTTGGTTAAATGGTTGAATTATTGATTAGTTGAATCGTTACTCGTTAAATGCTTAACCGGCAAAATTGGCACCATCCCATCGGTTTCTCCGAAAGAGCCCTTTTCCCAAAGGGATCACTTCCGTGATGGAACAAGTTCCCGATTTCCAATTCCCAGCCGTCACACTTGCCTTCTCCATCTTCATTCATCTGTCAGTTTTTATTTCTTTCCGAAAATTTGCGCATAAACCGGAATCCCTTCGGACGACTGCCAATCTTGCTGACGGAGCAATCGTAAACCGGATTGTCGGGCCCAACGCTCGACCAGAGCCGGGGGAAAACCCAGCCACAAATCGTGCATGATGTCGGCAAACTCCTTGTTGCCGTGGCGATCGAAATCCACAACCACCAGAAAGCCACCGGCTTGCAAAATGCGTGCGGCTTCTTTAATCCACACTTCGGGCCGTGGCAAATGGTGCAAAACCAGCGCGGCAAAAACCACGCGAAAACATTCGCTTTTAAAACACAAACGACGCAAATCGCAGCGCACGAGTTTTAAAGAGGCCAGCGTGAGAGTTCGCTTTAATTCCCGTAAACGTTCGAGCATGGGCGCATTCAAATCGGCTGCCACCACTTCCCCGGCGCGCAAAGCTGCTTTTGCGGCCACTTTCCCGCTTCCGCTTCCGGCATCCAAGACACGCGCCTGACGCAAATCGCCCAAACCGGACAAAATACGATTCAACTGTTCTTCAGGAAAAAATCGCTCGTGCAGGTCATCCCAACGCCATCGCACCTGCGTAAAATAGCGCTGACTTTCCTTTTGCATCTCGAATAACACATCGCGTACCGTATTCTCCCGCGGTACCAATCGCAACAAATCGTCTATCGGTAATTTGTGCGGATTGTCCCGCACCCAATCGGGTAAAAAGTACAGGCGATACAAACGCTTCAAATTTTCCCGTGCCCGCTTCAACAACGAGGTGACCGCGGCGGGCGTTAGTCCCATAATGGCCGCCAGCGTCTCGTACGACATGCCCTCCAATTCGCGCTTCAGCAAAACCGTGCGCTGACGTTCGGGCAAATGCTCTAACGCATAGCGCATGGCTTCATCGTCGTACTGCGCAGCCTGATTTTCCGTTACTATTGTGGATTCGTTAACCGTAAGGAACGTACGACGGGAAGAATCCCTAAAATAATTCAGCACGCGGTTGCGCGCCACGGTCATCAGCCATGCTTTCAAAGAACGTTTCTCGTCCAGGCTGTGCAAATGTTGCAAAGCGCTCAAATACACTTCCTGAAACAAATCTTTGGCGATTTCACCGTCGCCCAGCGCACCTTTTAAGTAGCCAAGGACATCGCCCTCGTAGGCGCGCAATTGTTGCCAAATACGTTCGGCGGTATTCTTTTCTTTCATATACACCTAAATGCCGATTTTCTTTCGGTGAAAATTTCTTGATCACCGATTTGCACAGATTAGCACAGATACCCCATGCACCCTTAACCCTTCCTCCCGAGCGCCCCATTCAACGAACCAACCTTTCCGGCCACCGATCTGCACAGATTGGCACAGATAACCCTTAACCCTTTTCCCTTAACTCTTTTCCTACTACGGCCACCGAAGTACCGAATAACGAATAACCATTCAACAATTAACCAATTGCTCTCACGCAGATTTCGCAGATATT
>CAYXUS010000259.1:0-4408 GCA_964468415.1 uncultured Caldithrix sp. | reverse complement strand
GGTTTGGTATTTACCAGCGTATCCTGGTTCTTTATATTATTAAGCAACAATTGTATATTGAGGTTTTTCTTGGGCGATGTAGGATTCGAACCTACGACCCCCTGCTTGTAAGGCAGATGCTCTAAACCAACTGAGCTAATCGCCCGATATTATGCTTTATTACTATTTCAAAACTCGCACCTTGGGTTCTTTCGAACCTATGACCCTCCCGACTTGTCGGGATGCTCTAAACCAACTGAGCTAATCGCCCTTTACGATTCTTGCTTTTTATCTCTGATCATGATCGCAATCGGGAACACGATCAAATAGGCAATGATTAAAATAATCGGCGCTAAATGCAACGACATAAAGCCATACACAGGTGGTTGCGCCATGAAAAAGTAACCTAAAATTATCATCACCAAACCGACAAGAAACCATGTGATATTTTTCTTGCCAATGATTATGGCTTCTACTTTTTTCTCTTTTACTTTTTTCTTTTTGTCAACAACGCGCGCCATTGTTACCACCATTTTTAATGAGTGTCAAATATAATTAGTTTTTTGCTTCTTGGCAAACATTTTTGTTCAAACTTATTTCGTTTGAATTCCTCCGTTCTTATCGTTAACTTCGCAATAAAAAACGGTGGTTGCCATGGTTTCCAGATCCCAAAAAATCCGCCTGGGTATTTTCATCACGATCGGCGTGCTCCTTTTAATAGGCTTTATCGCTCTCCTTTCTGTCGATCGGATTTTCAAAGAAAAAGATATTTACTACATTAAATACAAAAATGTTTCCGTTTCCGGCCTGGATGTGGGCAGTTCGGTAAAATACCTGGGCGTGCGTGTCGGTTCGGTACAAAAAATCGAGATCAACCCCAAAAACATCAGCGAAATCATCGTAACCATTGCCGTTAATAAAGGCACCCCCATTAAACAAGACGTGACGGCTAATATTTCTTCCGTGGGCATTACCGGACTAAAAATCATCGAGCTGCGCGGTGGAACGCCGGAGGCGCCGCTCTTGGAACCCGGAGGTTTCATCAAGCCCGGAAAATCGTTAACTGAAGAAATCACAGGAAAGGCGGAAATTCTTGCGGAAAAAACGGAATTAATCTTGAACAATCTCATCCAGCTCACGGCGCCCAACAACCAGCGTAAAATTTTCAAATTAGTGGACGAAACCCAATCGACCGTACAACGGGTAAATCGGCTATTAAGCCGCAATGAGCCAAAAGTAGAGCGGATTCTAACCAATCTCGACAGCGCTTTATCCAATCTTGCTTTGGCCTCTGCCGCGACCAAACACACGGCGTTTGCTCTGGAAAACATGATCAATTCCGACACTTTGCGCCAAACCATGCGCAATATTGCCGAGGTTGTGGACAAACTCAACAAATCCAACATTTATCATCTTGACGAACAAATCAATTTTGCCGTAGACCGACTGAACAGCCTGCTTAGCCAAATGGATTTGCTGGTTAAGACAAATAGTTTGCGGCTAAACCAGAGCATGGAAATGTTAAATCAAACCATTCGCTATTTGAATAGCGCCGCTCAACAAATTGACGAAGATCCTTCTGTTTTAATTGGTGGAAGTAAGCCGGAGAATCCCCCTGATGACAAACTCAAAGATTAAATCAAATCACATTCGTATTTTTCTTTTGCTCTCGTTTGTGCTCATGGTAGTAACCCTCGGAGGATGCGCACGTGAGCGGATTTTGAAAAAATATTACCTGTTGGAACCTTCCATGAGCGGGGTCCTTGCCGATTCCGTGCAGTACCGGACCATGCCCTATTCGGTTTTGGTCGATGCCTTTTCCGTTCGTCCCGCTTTCAAAAGCAAACGCATTGTTTTGCGCTCCAAAAGTAATGAAATCCAATATTATGTGTACCATTTGTGGGGCGATTCTCCCGATCTCGGATTACGCTACTTTGTGTGGCGTCGCCTAACGGCACTTCACCTCTTCCGCACCATTTCCATGGAGTTGGGAAATTATGCTCCCGACTATCTGATTGGCGGTACCATCGACATGATTGAGCGGGAAGAACCCGGTCTTTACACCAAAAAGGCCATTGCGCATGTAAAAATGACCCTTGCCTTAAAAGAGTTTGCCTCGGGCAAAATCGTCGTGGAGTATTCCTTCGATCGAACAGCCCCTCTTCCCAAAAAGAGCGGAATGAATGATTTCGTGGCAACGGTTAATAATATTTTGAACCACGAAGTCGATGTTTTTATTGCCCGAATGGTTTCCACCTTAAATCAGGCGAAAAAGTAACTTATGGGAATTGCCGAATTTACGCTTCCGGAAACGATCGATTACCAATCGCTTTCCGCCCTGGAGAAAGATCTAGAATCGTTCTCAAAAAGCTTAACTTCTCCGGAGCTGGGCCTCGATTTTAGCCATGTCCAAAAAATAGACAGCGCCGGCGCATTGTTTATTCAGCAATTTCATGAAAAACTCGAAGCGCAAGGCATCCGTGTGCACAACCTGCACCTGTCTCCGGAAATTGAGCGCACCCTCCTTCTGTTTCAAAATGTCCCTTCCCCGCCGCAAGCGAAGGCGGTTGCTTCAAAGAATTTTTTTGAACGTCTGGGAGAGCAAGCTTACGAGGGATGGCGGTATTTTGTAGATTCGACGATGCTCTTTTCCGATCTGTTTTATTGGAGCTTTGTGGCGTTCTTTAGCAAGCACTTGCGACGAAAAGGGGAGGTCATTCATCAGGGAATTCTTGTCGGCGTCAACGCCTTGCCTATTATTGCCTTGATCTCTTTTTTGATTGGGTTCATTCTGGCCTTGCAGTCAGCGGCGCAATTACGGCAATTCGGTGCCAGTATTTACGTGGCCGATTTGGTTGCCGTGGCCATGGTGAGCGAAATGGCCCCTTTGATTACTGCCATTTTAATTGCGGGGCGGTCCGGCTCGGCGATTACCGCTGAAATCGCGACCATGAAAGTTACGGAAGAGATTGATGCCCTGATAGTTATGGGGGTTGACCCTTTGCCCTATTTAATCATTCCCAAATTTTACGCCCTTTTGATTTCTTTACCCTTGCTGACCATTTTTGCCAATGTAATCGGCATTATCGGCGGAGCAATCATTGGCTTTACGTATCTGCAAATCGACTTTCTGCCTTTTTTCAGAGAAGTGCTGTCGGCGTTAAGCTACAAAGACATTTTGACCGGTTTGACCAAAAGCGTGGTATTTGCCGTCATCATCCTTTTTACGGCCACCTATTTCGGCTTTAAAGCGCGAGGCGGTGCCGAAGGTGTTGGCCGGGTTACCACCTCTTCGGTCGTGGCTTCCATTTTTTTTGTTATTGTTGCCGATAGTTTGTTAGGCTTGTTGTTTTATTTCGGAGGGCCGGCCTTTTAATGGAACCGCTCATTCAGGTACGCCACTTAACCAGCGGATACGGGAATACCATTATTTTGAAAGACATTTCTTTTGATGTCTTTCGGGGTGAGATTTTGGTTATTCTGGGAACAAGCGGATGCGGCAAAACGACGCTTTTGAAACATTTAATCGGACTTATGCGCCCCTTTTCCGGAGACATTCAACTTTTAGGCAAAGACCTGCTGCAGCTTTCTGAGCAAGAGGCGATAAAATTAATGCGGCAAGTAGGCGTGCTTTTTCAGAACGGTGCTTTGCTCAATTCGCTTACCATTGCCGAAAATGTGGCCATCCCTCTGGAACAACACACCCAACTCAAGCAGCCCTTCATCAACAATTTGGTTCGGCTGAAATTACGCCTGGTCGGCCTGCCTCAGGCTGCACATTTGATGCCCTCCGAGCTTTCCGGTGGCATGCGAAAGCGGGCCGCTTTGGCCAGAGCAATTGCCCTGGATCCGCAAATTCTGTTCGCCGATGAGCCCGGTGCCGGATTAGATCCGGTTACGGCCGCCTCGCTGGATCGCCTTTTGTTAGATCTGCGCCATCTGTTAGGCATGACTCTGGTGGTCGTGACCCATGAATTAGCCAGCATTAACCGCATTGCCGATCGCATTTTGTTTTTAGACAAAGGACAAGCCGTTTTTGTGGGCCCTCTTTCCGAAGCCCGGAAAAGCCCCATCGAGGCCGTGCGCAAATTTTTTAATCCCTAAATGCGTTTAATTTCTCTGCTTCATCAAGGCCACAGCAGCAAAAGCCCACAAATTAAAAAGAGCAACAACCCAGGCCGTTTCCTGAATCCCGAAAAGTGGAATTAAAATTAAACTGCTTGCCAGCGAGCCTCCCAAAGACCCTATCAAATCCCAGGCATACATTGCACCTGCGTTTACCGCACCTTTCGCCCGAATATTCTGTAAGCGATTAAGGAGTGAAAAGCCCAGCCCTCCCAGGGCACCGCTTGCCAAAGCGAAGAGAACAAAAATTATTTTTTCCCCTCCGGCTCCGCCAAAAAGATGCCTTAAAGCCGGGATCAAAATC
>CAYXUS010000258.1:0-3517 GCA_964468415.1 uncultured Caldithrix sp. | reverse complement strand
GTAGAATGAATGCAGACGTCACATTTTGAATTGCCCTGTGAAAAGTGCGCTGCGATTTAAATTGAAATTTCCGGGCAAAATAGGGTCGATAAATATTACCAGTCCAAAAACTTTTTTAAAAGGTAGAGTAAAAGGATTCTTTTCGCAAATAAAAGTGCTTGGCCCGTTCACTTTTTTATTTTGTCTTTACCGCTAAAATTTTTAATTTCTCAATTCATTAAAAAGAAAACTAAAAGGAAATCCGCATGGCCGAAGAAAACACAAAAAAAAATACGAATTTTATTAAAGCGATTATCGATGAAGACCTGAAATCGGGACGGTTTAATCGGGTGCACACACGCTTTCCGCCCGAACCAAACGGCTATTTGCACATTGGGCATGCCAAATCCATTTGCTTAAATTTCGGTTTGGCCGAAGAATACGACGGTTTGTGCAACTTGCGTTTTGACGACACCAATCCTTTGAAAGAAGATCAGGAATACATCGATTCCATTATCGAAGACGTGCGCTGGCTGGGCTTTGACTGGGAAGATCGTCTGTTTTTCGCTTCGGACTATTTTGAGCAAATGTACGAATATGCCGTGCAGTTGATTAAAAAAGGCAAAGCCTATGTGGACGATTTGAATGCCGAACAAATTCGCGAATACCGCGGTACCTTAACCAAACCGGGCATCGAAAGCCCCTACCGCAACCGCAGTGTGGAAGAAAACCTCGATTTGTTTGAGCGCATGCGCAACGGCGAATTTAAAGACGGCGAAAAAGTGCTGCGGGCCAAAATCGATATGAAATCGCCCAATTTAAACATGCGCGATCCGGTCATGTACCGCATTATTCACGCCAGTCATCCCCGCACGGGCAATAAGTGGTGCATCTATCCCATGTACGATTGGGCGCACGGCCTGGAAGATTCCATCGAACGCATTACGCATTCCATTTGTACGCTGGAATTTGAAGATCATCGTCCTTTGTATGATTGGTTCCTGGACGAACTGGGCGTGTACCATCCGCGGCAGGTGGAGTTTGCCCGTTTAAATTTAAATTACACGGTACTGAGCAAACGAAAACTGCTAAAATTGGTAGAAGAAGGGTACGTAACCGGCTGGGACGATCCGCGCATGCCCACCATCGCCGGATTGCGTCGTTTGGGGTACACTCCGGAAGCCATCCGGGATTTCAGTGACCGTATTGGGGTGGCCAAAAGTAATAGTGTGGTGGATATCGCTTTGCTGGAACATTGCGTACGCGACGATCTGAACAAACGCGCCGAACGTCGCATGGTGGTGCTGGATCCGTTAAAGGTGATCATCGATAACTATCCGGACGATTTGGTCGAAGAACTGGATGCAGACAACAATCCCGAAAATCCGGATGCCGGAACGCGTAAAATTCCTTTCTCTAAGGTTATTTACATTGAACGGGAAGATTTTAGAGAAGAAGCGCCGCGCAAATGGTTCCGCCTTGCTCCCGGTAAAGAGGTTCGTCTGAAACATGCCTATTACATTACCTGCACCGAGGTGATTAAAAATGATCAGGGCGAGGTGGTTGAGCTGCATTGCACATACGATCCACAATCGCGGGGCGGATGGACACAGGACGGGCGAAAAGTTAAAGGAACCCTGCATTGGGTGTCTGCGGCGCATGCCGTACCGATTGAAGTACGCTTGTACGAACGCCTTTTCCTTAAAGAAAACCCGGAAGATGTGGAAGAAGGCCAGGATTTTACCGCCAATATTAATCCGAACTCTTTACAGGTAATTAAACACGCTCTGGCCGAACCCGATTTGAAGAATGCGCATCCCGGGGCGCATTTCCAGTTTTTGCGCAAGGGTTATTTTGTGGCCGATCTCAAGGATCATTCCGCAGAGCATCCGGTGTTTAACCGCACGGTAACTCTGCGCGACAGCTGGGCAAAAATTGAGAAAAAGTTAAACGGGTAATTTAGGTTTCAATTTTAAAATGGCATCGGTACAGGCTGGTGCCATTTTTTTTCTTTACCTTAGTAAATTTTCTTGACAAACTTAGAGACCCGCCGTATATTTGCCGGAAATAAAAAAACAAAAATCTGAATAATTATGCAAAATACGATGCAAAATATCACCACTCCTTTTAATGCGCCGCTGTCCACCGGCGTAGTTGCTCGTATTTTGCCTGTAAACATTATTAACCTTCCGAATACCCTCCTTCTTCTCGGGATTATTATTAGCCTAATTCTAATTAGCATTCTACTAATTGGCTAATAGCGCTCAATCCCGAGATCCAAAAATAACATAACTCTCCCATAACCATGTTAAACCTGCGATTTCGGGATTGAGCCCGGGAAGAAGTAGTGTATTCGTTTGGAATATTCGAATAGGAGGTTTACATGCGTTCCGATCGGGTTAAAAAGGGGATTGAAAGAGCACCGCACCGCAGCTTGTTGCGCGCCACGGGCGTTATTCAATCGGATGATGATTTTAACAAGCCGTTTATCGGCATTGCCAATTCGTACACCGAACTCATTCCCGGGCACGTGCATTTGTACGCCCTGGGGCAAATCGTTAAAAAGGCCGTGCGCGAAGCCGGTGGCGTGCCGTTCGAATTTAACACCATTGGCGTGGATGACGGGATTGCCATGGGCCACATCGGCATGCGCTATTCGCTGGCCAGCCGCGAACTGATTGCCGACAGTGTGGAAACCGTGGTACAGGCCCACCAACTGGACGGCGTGGTGTTTGTGACCAATTGCGATAAAATTGTTCCGGGCATGGCTATGGCCGCCGTGCGTTTAAACGTACCTTCGATCTTTGTCTCCGGCGGGCCCATGAAAGCCGGACATTTGCCGGACGGTCAGCCGGTAGATTTGATTTCCGTGTTCGAAGGCGTGGGCCGGCGTCTGCGTGACGAGATTGACGATTCGGGATTGAAAGAGCTGGAAGTGAACGGCTGCCCCACTTGCGGCTCGTGTTCGGGCATGTTTACGGCCAATTCCATGAACTGTCTGTTGGAAGCATTGGGCCTGGCCTTGCCGGGCAACGGTACCATTGTGGCTGTGGACAAGCGACGCGAAGAACTGGCGCGTCAGGCCGGAAAGCGCATCGTGGAATTGGTCAAAAAAGACGTGAAACCTTCGGATATTTTGTCTCCGCAAAGTTTTCGAAATGCTTTTGCTCTGGATTTGGCCATGGGCGGGAGCACCAACACCATTTTGCATTCTCTGGCCATTGCGCACGAGGCCGGTATTAACATCGAATTGCAAGATATTAACGATTTGGCGGAAAAGGTTCCCTACCTGTGCAAAGTGAGTCCGGCCACGCCTTTTGTGCACATGGAAGACGTGGACGCGGCCGGGGGGATTTCCGCTATTTTGAAGGAGCTGATCAGGCTGGGCGGGGTGATCGATGAAAGCCGCCCCACGGTAACCGGTAAAACGCTGGGCGAAAACGTAGCGCATGCCGAAATCAAAAATCCTCGGGTCATTCGTTCTATTGAAAATCCCTACGCGCCTACTGGCGGCTTGGTCGTCATGTTTGGTAATCTG
>CAYXUS010000257.1:0-16659 GCA_964468415.1 uncultured Caldithrix sp. | reverse complement strand
TAGACGCGCCCCATTTTTAAGGTGCCGCGTAAAACATTTTTGGAAAAGAACGGATTAATAGCTTCGCGTCCACTGGATCCAAAACCGTGGCACTGCGCACAGTTTTCCGTTTCGGGATCAATAATATGGAGCGCATCGCATTGCACATAGCCCTGGGCATCGAACTTTTTGCGGTTGTATGTCCACCCGGAGGCCGTTTTTTGTACAATGCCCGTCTTACCCAGCGTAGCCGTAACCGCCCAGGCGAACTTACCCTGACGCAGCATCTGGTCACGACTTACCCGGTCAAAATTATCGATGTGGCACAAAAAACAGTCCATTTCCATCACACCGCTTTTGCGCCAATCCCACGATTTTAGTTCTCCGCTCCGGGCATCCACATAATGATAATCCGGATCAAATTTGCTCGTCGTCGCCGGATCCACAGAATCCAGACGCCGGTTATTTCGATCGTATTCGGAGGGTCCGGCCCCCACATGGCACGTACCGCATTTTTGTACCCATTCGGGAGTTCCCAAATCAAAATCCGCGACATCCGTTATTCCGTGGGCGGCTAAAACGCGATTGGGCAAACCGCACCATTTACCGAACATTCCCGGAGAGAGCACATAGGCCGGCAAGCTTTCGGGGCGATTTTCCTTTGTAAAAAATTCGTTTTTCCCTTGCTGGGCGTGATAACTGTGTGCGGTAATGTACCGATAGTCGTGGCAGGCGCCACACGTCTTTTCCGTACTGATCGGTTTACCGCTTTTGATGACCGGAATTCCGTTGTGATCCAGAAGCTGAATTCGGGGATGCAAAGATTTAGGAGAATTTGCCGCGTTCACAATGAATGGAATCACCAGAAAGAGAAAAATCACCGTCCAAATATCACGAGACCTTTCCATAGCTTTACCCTTTATTTAGATTTGCTTTCAGGTTGCGAATATTCTTTGATGAGGCCTTCTTGTTTGCGATCGCCCATTTGCATGGGATCACCGTCATAGCCCAAAGCTTCCCAGTCCATGCGTCCGTTTTTCCCGTGGCAGTCCATGCATCGTAAAGCTTTTTCTTTGGGAGCCACTTCGTGGTTAATGCGCCAGTACATTTTCGTTTCCACAAAGCCGTAATGTCCGCTGTAAGGCAGCCCGACCACTTCCATGCCTTCGCGGGCCGCGCGATCCCAATCGAAATATTTCCAGTATCCGCCCCACAAATGCGGAACGATTAAGTAATTGTATTTGGTGTCGTAAATTTGTTTTCCGCGCATAACCTTGAAGGGATAAATTTTGGCATGGCTATCGTGCACGCTGCCCATTGGCTTGTTGATGTACAAAACCTTTTTCGGGTCAAAGGTATCACCGATTAAATAGCGTTCCATCTTGCCATTGTACCACACATATTCGGGACGTAAATTTTTGCCCCAGTGAAATTCGCCTTTCTTTTTCATGAAGGTCTCACGGCCATATTCTTCTTCGGGCTTAATGTCCATGCCGGCTTTTGACCAATCCCACCAAATTTTCGTAGCCTTGCCTTTGGCATACGTGGGAATATGGCATGTTTGGCAAGCAACGGTTCGCACATGAAAATTAATCCGTTCGTCTTCATGTGGTGTCAGCCCGTGGCAATCTTCGCAATGCAAATGGGAAGAATCGCTTACGGAAACCGATGAACCGCGCCCGATAAACTGGTGATGATCGTGCATGTGGCAATCCTGACACACCATGCCAGAGCCCATGTGCACATCCACATCCCGTGAGGGATGGGCCAACAGGGCTTCCAGATCGCCATGTTTTACATTTTCGCCCCCACCGCCGTAAAAATGGCAAGAACCGCAGTTTTGGCGATTGGGAAAATCTTCCCCGACCGATTTGGCCGCTGCCAGCAAATCCACCGTTTTTTTCGGATAGCCGGCACCTTTGGGATTCTTTTTGTAAATTTTGGGATCGGCATGGCAAATAAGACAATCGACGTTTTCTTCTTTGCCGAAATCGAATGTTTTGTCTTTCCAGCCATAACCGGTGTGGCAACTGGTACACCGCGGCCAGTTCGATTGAATGTTGATGCAAAAATTGTTAAACGATTGTTTTTTGCCGATGCGATGCAAGCCTTTGTGCCCGGGCACCTTTACAGGCGGCGTGTCCCAGGTCCAGTGGGTGGTTTTCATAATTTCTTTTGCACTGTTTTCGTGACAGGTAAGACATTGCTTGGTAACATCTTGCGGAGTTTTAAACGGACCTTTAATGTACTTGGAATGATCGGAGGCCCAAAGATTACTTACCAAAAAAAGCAATAAAATCCCGGTAATCCATTTCATGGCCGGCTCCTTTTTTAGTGGTTTATTTTTTTGATACGTAACTATCGATCAAAAACGCTAAATATTTCTTTTGCGCATCAGATTTTGCCGTAATTTAATATTAAAATCCATTAATATCTATTATTTTTTTACTTTCCTACCTTTTTTTTTTCAATATTGCCAAAAAGTCGCCCGATTATTTTCAAATTTCTTTTACAATACAATGGCTTTCTCAAATTTGCGCACAAAATGATTTTTGCGGGAAACGGACAACAATAGAAAAGATAATTTGTGTTTGAAAATCCCGTAAGTTAAAAAAATCGGATGGAGCTTTTAAGGCCGTAAAAAGCCGATTTTGCTCAAGGTTTACGAATGGCTCTCCGTGCTGATAAATCAAAGGAAGGACTCAAGCAATTACCACGCGTTGCTTACGATTTTGCGCAACGCATGGTGAGATTCCCAAATAACTGCTGTACGTAAAAACAGGAAATCATTCCCAGTGCCAGTCGGGCAACAAGGGCAAAACGGGCACGGCCAGCCGTCCCGGGAAATGCTGTTTCAATACGGCCATGCCGGTCGGCGTTAATTTTAAAGTATCCAGAATGGCATAATTAACCTGCACCGGATATTTGTGCTTTATTGTGTTCAAATAGGCGTAAATGGCTTTGACGTCCGAAAGGTCTTTGTTGTGCAGAGCCCGTGCCAATCCTTTTTTGTATTCCAAATAGTCGCTCCACATTTTGCTTTGCTCGTTGACGTAAGCGCTATTTTCCAACCCATGCTGAATGGCCTGCTTAACCAGAATTTCATCATCCAGCACGTGACGCAGGCTCAACAACATGCTTTCACGGAACGTACGCCGATTGTCAAAGCGGATGGGATAGGGAGCCAGCATCATCCGTTTTAGCAGCGTTTGCACATTCCATGTGCTTCCGTCGTAAAACGATACGATGGATTTTTTGAGAATGGCTTCGTTTTTTTGGTCAAAGGAATAATAGAGATCATCCGGCAACAGGTCTTTCGACGCAGGCCCCATTTGTTTAAAGACAAAGGCCTCCAGCTTTTTGACCAGATCTTTGAAGCGGGGTTCGTTCACCCGATACGGTGGAGACGGAACATTCTGCGCCAGATAATTGCGGAATTCTTCTTCGGCTTTGCGACGATGCAATATTTTTAGCAATGAAGCACGTTTTTGGGCGTAATCCATTTTTGAAGTAAATAAATCTAGTTCCATTCTCACTTCTTTCAAGATAAAATAATACAATCCTTCTTTAACCGGCGGGCTGATTTGCCCAATTTTCATCTTAAAAACCTGATCTTCGATATTGGGCAACCGGCCGGTAAAAGTAATGGTATCTTCAGGAATGGTTTCTTTGGTAAAGCCACGCGTCCGGGCCAATTCTTCGAATGAAAGTCCCTGTTTCAACAGCTCCGCGGCTTTTTGAGCATCGCTGGCATTGGTAAAAAGCAAATAGCGCACAACCTTTTTAACTTTGGATTTGTGGTAGGCCCGCTTCAATTCTTTTTCACTAACCTTAACCTTTGGCATAATCACTTCATTCCAGAACTCTTCTATCAAAGCCTCCCGACGGTATTCATCAACCAAGTCGGCAATTCTTTTTTTCGCCCTGCCCGAAAAAGCTGCTTCCTGGGCCAGCATTTTCTCGGCAACCAATGTTTTTAAAAGAACCTTTTTGGCCGAATCTGCCGGGAAACGCGGGTTCAAATAAGGATTAAATTCAAAAGCGTCTTTAAACTCTTTTACACTGATGTAACGATTTCCAACTTTGGCCAAATAGTCCGACGATTTTTGAGAACGGCAGCTCCACAGTAAAACCAGAGCAAAGCCTAAAACAAAGAAAGAAAACGACTTCATACTGATACCCATTTTTTAATGCGCTCTAAATTCACAGAACAAGTTCGCACTCATTTGCTTTTGTTTCAACCATTTCCTTGCGCGCACGGTTCCCCACAAACAAAAAAACCGGCCTGACAGGCAGGCCGGTAATAAAAGAGTTTCTGATTTTTCGCTCAAAAACGCAACGAAATACTAAAACGCTGCACATCTTCCAGAACACCGAAATCGGCATAGGCATAATCGATTTGCAGCACCACGGTAGACATCAAACGATAATTCAGTCCGGCACCCAGCGTAAGGCCTTCTTCGCTATCTTTCTGGAAAAGCGATTTGTAACCGGCGCGCAAAAAGATAAGTTCGTTAAAGCTGTACTCGGCCCCTACGTTAACCGCTTCGTAATTATCGTTGGGATGAATGGCATCGGCGGCAATGGTCAGACGATTGCGATGGCCCATGTCAAAATCTTTGGCCAACCCGATCTGGAAATTAAGGGGAATGGAATAATACTTCATCTCATATTGGGCATTCACAAATTCCACATTGCCCTGTTCATTCGGATCGGGATCGTTGGCAAATTTGATATCCCGGCCATCCAGACGCATTTTCGGCCCGAAATTGGACATGCTGGCACCCAGACGAATTCCATAGAATGGTGTCGTAAACAGAGTACCAATATCCAGCGCCACGGTGTTGGCCGTCATGTGCCAGAGCCGTTGATGAATGAATTTCACCGTACCACCGATGGAAAATTTGTTGGTCAGGTTTCGGGAATAACTTAGCCCGATCATCAAATCGGCGGTATTGAACATTTCACCGGTTCCGTCCGGCATATCCACGGTACGCACGGCCATGTCTCCGGACGTAAACGAAGAGACCATCAGCCCCAGGGTTCCAAACGAATAAAGATTTAACCCAACGGCCATAAAATCAAAATTTGTCCCGGCAATCCATTTGGTGTGCGTAAACAGCACCTGGCTGGAATTCATCCGTGCCAGTCCCGCCGGATTCCAGTGAATCATGCTAATATCACCGGCGCTGGCGGTGTAAGCGCCGCCCATGCCGATGGCCCGTGCACTGGGGCCTATTTTCAGAAATTGCGCCACTGTTGTTCCCACTTTGGACATCGTGGAAGAACTATTCAATTGGGCAAACGAAGTCGTTGCCAGCAAAAATACAACACCGACTGCGGATATAATCAATTTTCGAGTAAACATGTATGGCCTCCGCACTATTTAATAATTACAAATTTACCAATTTTTTGACCGATACCGGGTGCATCCACATGGTAAAAATACAACCCATAGGCGACCTCGACATTATCTTTGGTCAGCAAGTCCCAGTATTCTTTTCCATCGTCAATGGTGCTATCATGATGCAGTTCGCGCACCAATTCCCCACTGGTGGTAAAGATTTTTATCGTGCATTTTTTGGGCAGGTTATCAAAGTAAATCCGTCGATATCCGCGCGCCGCACGATTGATAAAATTCTTCGGTTCGATAATGTCGGTCGCAACATAAGGATTCGGAACAACACGAATTTTGTCCAGATCGCTTTTCGCTTTTACCGGATCAATATGTGCCGCATTGGTGGTAAACGAAAATTTGTCGCTAATACGGAACGGTTTGTACACCGAAATGTAAAATTCATCGCCATTACCCGGCAGCACCGTATCCCCTTCTGCAGGATATTTGAAGGTGACCGTCCACGATTTGTCGAGCCCTTCATCTCCGTTTAAAATGAAGATCGGTTCGCCCACATTCCACATGGTGTCTCTTTTCACCTTTTCCAGAATGATGAAGCGTGCCGGTTTGCCCTTATCGACATTGGTGATGGTAAAATTCGTCCGAACACCGGGCATATTTCCCAGAGACAGACTGGTATCCACGATCGTATCATAAAATTTAATCAGGAAATCGGCCGGATCGTGCGCCGCATTGTTGGGAGCCAGTACATAGTCCAGGGTGGCTTTGCTCGACTCGCTCCACCCCGTATTTTCACTGCGCAATTTAAACGGCGTTTCTTCAATAATGAGTTGCAATCCGTCAAAATAGGGATTGGTTTCTTCTCCGTGAAAGTACACGCTGTGATAAATGGGATAATTGGTGTAACTAATGCGGTATTCCGCATTATCTTCCATGCGGGCGCCGGGATGATCCTGAGGATCGTAAACCAGAATGCGCCCTGCTCTGGCATCCAGAAAGAAATCCACACTGTCTTCGTAAACGATCGATCCGTCCAAATTGGTCACTTTCACACTTTGCGGATCGATGTTTTTGTGTTGTAATTCCACGTACTGTCCGTAAAAAGACTTAAAGGTTTCTTCTTTGGGCAATAAATCTTCCACACTAAAGGTCTTTTGCCCGGTAGAATCGGAGAAAGAAATCAGGAATTTATTATTGTCTTCTACAGCCATCTCATTGATGATGCGAATCTGGAATTTACCGGTGGCAATGGTTCCGGGCTCGGGAACTACCGCGTTGTTAACCACTTCCGGTGGCACATAGCCGGCAGCACGATTGCGCGGAATAACCATAGCCGTATTCATATCAAACTTGTAGGTGTTGGTAGTCGGATCAAAAGTAATAATTTTGGAGCACTCGGAGGGCGGAATGCCCAAAGAGTCGTCTCCGTGGTCATAAGACACCACCGCGTAGTAGTAAGTTTGCCCGTTAATTACGTTGTTGCTATCCACATACATGTGCACCAGACCGGTGTTATTTCCGAGATAATAGGAAATACCGCGTCTGGGGAACGGGATTTTGCTTGGCCCCTTATATTCGTTGACCAGGTCAAAACGGGCATCCGCACCCTGCGCATTTTTCAAAGGCTGGAACAAAAATTTATTTCCGTTCACATCGGTGATGGTCTGCTGATCGGCAAAATCCGGGCTGGTGCTTCGATAGATTACATATCCTTCAAAATCCACTTCGCCCGCAATGGGATCGTAAGAAGATTCCGCCACATTGTCCCAATACAAAGTGACTTTGCGATCGCCCGGTACCACAGTAAGATGGGGTTTGGCAGGCGGTTTGGCGAACTGGTAGCCCGAATTGTAAATTTGCTGAACCGTTTGAGCATTGAGTACCAAATCGTTAAAATCTTCGCCTAACAGCAAAGCAATGGAAAAACGTTTGGTCTCAAAACTACGCAATTTGAAGTACCCGGAAGAGTACATAAAAATTCGGTCGCCCTGTACCAAGGTGGTATCAAAGTTATTGGGCTTCATGTACTGTGAATAGAGCTTTTCATCATCGCGGGCATACACGCTACCAAACGCCGGGTTCTGGAATCCGGTTAAGCCAATCATGTCCGATTCGTCGATATCGGTAAATTCGAAGTTTGGCTCACCGGGATGTTTGATGTCGAACGGGATACCGGCCGTGGGCATGCCATCGCCTTCACCCGGATCGCCGGTATTGGGAATACCGTCGATACCCACGTCGTCCTTATCCGGATTCCAATCGTGATCGTTGTCGATGCCGTCGGTCCAGCTTTCATCTACCATGCCGTCTCCGTCGTTATCGATGCCATCACCCGGGTAAAACACGCCGTTAATAATTTCATTACCGATACCGGGGCTTTCCAAAAATTTGTAGCCCAAATATCCGGGGGCGCGGCCAGGAATCATACTTTTGCCATCGGTGTCGTAAGCAAACACCATATTGTAGGCTTTGTCAAAGTAGGCCCAGTCGTCGTTGTAATCGGACCAACCACCGATGTGGGGGTCGCCCCACATTCCGAAGACCACTTTATTCAGGTCTTTGTCGCTTTTGTTGCTAATTTTGTAAATGAGAAAGATGGCATCTTCGGCTAAAGGGCTGGCCCATTGATAAACGCGAACTTCCACTTCCACCCCCAGACCGCGGCGGGACGAATCGTTTTCAAAAGGATAATAATCAAATTCGGCATTGTCGCGATCGTCCATAACGTAAAACGCTTCCTTGTCCGCGTTGGTTGCGCCCTGCCCCAGAGCACCCGGCCACACATATTTGCGCAAATCGGGATTGTACCAGCTATCGGGCCAGGAGTCGGGTTTACCGTCCTGATTTTTGTCCGGGGCATCATTCGTGGGGATGTAGTCACTCTCCGGATTCAGGTAATCAATGGTACCTTCGTCGTTAGATGCCAATGGCTCAAATCCCCAACGGATGGTTCCGTCCGGATTGAGCTCGGGCCCGGAAGAGGTTAAGCCGTCGCTTATCACGTGGCAAAAGTAGTGTTCTTGCCCGTCGATGACGCGTACAAAAGTATCGGGATGACGTTTGTCGATCACTTCTACTTCTGCCCCTACCAATGGACCAAATTCATAGGCATAGCCCAATCCGTTCCAAACAATATCGGTAATGTGGTTACCGGCATTGGAAATTGAACCGTAGTTGTAGATCTGTGCGGTAATCTTGTTACCGTTCATGATGGCGGTTTGGCGTTTGGTTCCGCCAAATGTTTTGGCCAGAATCTGATCCATCCAGGCATTATAGGCTTTAAATTGAGCTTCGCTCCAATCCTTTTGAGGGCCATCTTTAAATTTCTCATAATCCGTATGAGAATCGGCCATTGCAATGCTAAAAGACAAAGCGAATACAAACAAAAAGGCCAGAATATTACGTTTCATAGTTTCTATCTCCATTAATTAAAATTCTATGGTAAGGCCTACGCGCACTTCCCGCGGTTTACTGTAATAATTCGGACGCGTCATATATTCTTTCCATGTGTGTACGCCGGGTTCACCGTAATGTTTAATCAAAGTCTCGGTTTCTTGCTGACTTCTGTTGGCAAAAGTGTAGGTCGCGCGCCCCGTATCATTGTACACATACAATTCATTCAATGTATCAAATAAATTATACACTTTGGCAAACAACGTTAAGTAAAACTGGTTAATCTTAAAGCGATAAGAGCTTTGCAAATCCACATATTTCTGAGTTGGTTTGCGATCGCTGTTCGGCTCCACATCGTAATTAAAATCTTTATTGTAAATAAACGGAGTGTAAGGATAGCCGGAAGAGAGTTTACCGATAATACTGGTTGTAAAATTCTTAATCGGCGAAACCGTAACAATCGCATACAAATTATGCGGCTGATCCCAATCCAGCGGCACAATTCGTTTAACCGTCGTTAAGCCGCTGAGGGAGTTGTAGAAGAATGCATCGGTGTTGTTGTCATTACCTTCCGCCACCTGATAGGTGTATTCCAGATTAAAGCCAATAGGGCTGTTACGGGTAAGACGCTTATTGATCGACAGGGTAAATCCTTTAATATTTCCGTAATCCTGATTCACGTAAATACGGTAATCGCGCAGGTCACCTTCCAGAGAACGGAATTTAATGCGCTGCAAGGCGAGCAAATCACGAATATCGCGATAGAACCCCGTAGCATCGATGGAAATATCGCTGGTCAATTGCTGCTGCAAACCGATCTCGTACATTACCGTACGTTGCGGACGCAAATTCGCATTTCCGAATGTCGGCGTTCCGCTTTTGGGAAGTTCGAAATCAGGATTCACGTACAGAGCCGAGAAAGAAGGCATTTGAGAAAAATGTCCATAGGAAAAGTGAATTATTCCGGTTGAGGTAATGGGGAAAGAAACACCCAAACGCGGAGATACGGTATGCTTTGGAGTTGCTTCGGTCAGGGCGCCATCTGGTTGCAACAAATCTTTGGCATATTTGGATTTCGACCAGAAATAATCGTAGCGCACACCGACATTGATAATCATGCTTTGATATTCAATTTTATCTTGAATATACGCCGAAAATTCACGCGGCCAACGGTCGTAATAATCATGATAAGGAGAACTCAGTCCCAGAACCGTCGGCTCGTTATAATTGATTCGGTCGTACAAAATCGTGTAGGTTTCGTTACGCAAACGATGCAGGCGTCCTTCGAACCCAAACTTCACCTGATGTCTCTTGGTCACCTGACTGGTAAAATCGAACTTGGCAATGTAGCTATGCGAACGCTGATTCACATGTCCCATGCGCGTTCCGCCAAAAACAAAATTCACACCGGGAGGCGAACCTTGAATTTTGTCGGTCGGCACGTAGCGCGGATCATAGGGATTCTTATACACATAACGCTGATAATGGCGGTAGTTTGTAGCCAAACGAAATTCGTAAAATGTGCTCGGTGAGAGGGTGTGCGTCCATTTCATAGCCGTATGCCAGCTTTGGCTGTAATAGTTGTAATCCCCATCCGGATTGTATTTGTAAGCGTGGTGATACGATTTCCACCAGCTTCTATTGTAAATGGATTCGATGCGTAAAATGATGGAGGGGGAAAGATTGTATTTTAATTTGCCCAGCATGTTGTAAGCCCAACTGGGATTCATGGGCACTTTTTTGTAATCACCGGTGTTTTCGATGTACCATTCGTCGATAAATTTCTGGCGGCGTTCGAATTTTTTCTCGTCCGTTTCCACCAGATATTCGATAATTTTACCTTTAAAATTGGCAGAATCGGAAGGATTGTGTTCACGAATACCGTACAAATAACCATCACTGGCAGCGTATTTTCCGGAGAAGAAGAAAGTTAACTTTTTACTTTTAAAGAAAGGAATCGGTCCGGATAATGTTCCTTCGATGTTGCGATTTGCCAAAGGATTTACATCGTCGATATTGGTAAAAATATTGGTGTGGTTACTGATGTAATCACCGGAATAGGTGGTCAAACTTCCTTTGAATTGGCTCCCGCCGTCTTTAGTCGTAATATTTACCACACCACTCATGGCATGGCCGTACTCGGCATTAAAGGCGCCACTGACCACCGTCATTTCCTGAATGGCATTGTTGGCAACGGTGGTAGCCAGTCCATTGGTAGAGTAAGGATTCGCCACCGAAACGCCGTCCATTAAATAAGCAATTTCATTAGACCGGCCGCCACGAATATGCAACGCACCGTTGGCACCCCGTGTAACACCCGCCTGCAAAGCCACAATTTGCGTAAAATTTTCGGCCGGCAAGGCTTGTATTTCTTCGGCCGTTGTCACTTTTTTGGAGGCGGTCAAGTCTTTTTGCACCATAGGACGCTCGGCCACAACTTCAATAGCTTCGTTCATAGTTAACGTTTGTTCATGAACTTTAAAATTAATGATAGTTGTCTGATCCGACTGGACTTCCACATCTTTCATCACAACCGTCTGGTAGCCGACAACGGAACATTCCACGGTGTATTTGCCCGGAGGAATGTTAATAATGTAATAATCGCCGTTTAAGTCCGTCGCGGCGCCAAGAAAGGTTCCTCGAAGAATAATATTGGCTCCGGGAATCGGTTCACCTGTTTTAGCATCAGAAACATGCCCTGCAATTTTACCCGTATTGCCGGCAAAGGCAAATTGAACAAGAAGAATTAAAAGTAGGGCGGAAAATCTCCAATAGGTACGAATATTCATAATAACATCTCCGCATCTTGTGTTTCGTTTAACTTTCCTGCAAATATAATAAATATTAGGTTGGTTAACAAACTGAATTAATTTCAATTTTATTTGATTTAGCTATTGATTTACAACTTTTTTTTTTTAACTTTATACATCAAAGTTTTTGTGTTATTAACTAATTAACAAGGAGGGTAACCTTATGAAGAGAGGCTTACTTTTTACCATTTTCACTTTAATCGTTTCCGTGGCTACTGTGCTGGCGCAGACCGATGGTAACAATACCACCATGGGACGTGCTTACAGTAATCCTACGGTAAACAACATTACCGGCTTTGGCCGTGGCATTTATGCCGGATGCGATTTGGACAAAGATGGCAAACCTGAAATTATCATGACCCAGTATGCCAACGGTGGCGCATTGGAAATTTTTGAAGTAACCGGCGACAACACGATGGAAGAAGTCTGGCGTTCTCCCGATCTGGGTTCTCCTTATGGCAGCCCTGTACGTACCGTAGCCGTGGGTGACCTGGACGGTGATGGTTACGATGAACTTTACACTTATGTCAGCACCGGCTGGAACACCGTAGACAGCACCGGCGGCATCGTTGTTTTCCAGAACAATGGTATGGACAACCAATATGACATGGTTGCTAAATTGGATTGGTCCACCAATCCCGCATTGATTGACACCGGTTCCTGGCGTTGTGAAGACATCGCCGTTGCCGATTTCGACAATGACGGTCAGCTGGAATTGGCCTTTACCCGTTGGATCGGTGGTAACAAAGATCCGCGTACCGTTAATATTTTATCCGTTGACGGTAGCTTTGCCAGTGGCTTTTACACCTGGAATCAAGAATACAAACAAACCCGTTATCAGCTGAACACCGGTGGTAGTGTTACCGGCGCCTATTTTGGCAATCTGGATGGCGACGATCACAACGAACTCTGGGTAAGCGTTTACGATTACCTGGGCTTGCGTGCCATCGAATCTACCGGCCCCAATAGCTATGTGGATTCCGCACACGTAGTTCAATTGAACCAATTGGACAAAATCGACACGACTATCGCTCCGCATGATTCTTACATCATTAAAGGTTTCATCCATGGCGATATCGACAAAGACGGAACGAACGAAATTATCGTTGAATCGACCTTCACCGGCAAAATGTTCTTGCTGAAAGCCGTAGGCGACATTCAGGACAGCGTTTCCGTTACTTACCTGCCGTTCTTAAAACCGGGTGCCTTCACCACGTTGGCTCTTGGCGATCAGGATCATGGTACCGGTTCCGACGGTATGGATATTTACTCCGGTGGAACTTCGGCCGGGATTAAAGATTACGAATTTGTTGGCGGTGCTCTGACCGATTCCGCCAGTTGGAAAGAATATGTTTTTGGCGCCGATACCTGTGTTATCGACACCGCCGGCAATCCGGTGATGAGCCCGAGCTGGATGGTTTTCGTGCCGAAAACCGATTTGGACAAAGACGGTAACAAAGAAGTGGTAGCCAGCTATCTGGTTGCCGGAAGCACGGTTCCCAAGGACAGCGCCGGTGGCGTACCCATTCCCGACGAAGCCAAACGTTGGTTGCAGGTGTACGAATTCGGTACTTTGACTGCCATCGACCAACCGTGGAAAGTTATCACAGCTGATGATTACAAACTGGAACAGAACTACCCGAACCCCTTCAACCCAACGACGACCATCAAATTCTATCTGCCGATCAACAAGCAGATCAGCCTGACGGTTTACAATGCCTTGGGTCAAAAGGTTAAAACGTTGATCAACAACGAACTGTTGACCGCCGGTGAACATTCCGTACAATGGGATGGAACCAACAACGCCGGTCAGAAAGTTGCTTCGGGTATGTACATTTACGAATTGAAGTATGGTAACTTCAAGATTCAAAAACGCATGACCTTACTCAAATAACTTTCCTCCCTTCTAAAAAAAGCCGCTTTCGAGATTCGGAAGCGGCTTTTTTGTTACAAAGAGGTTAAGGTTTATTTCAGTTTGAACACAAACGGAATGGCCATCCACACCTTAACGTTTTTATCGCGTTGTTTTCCGGGAATAAATTTGAATTGCTTAGCCGCAGCCAGAGCCGCTTCGTCCAGCATGGGAATCGATTTAAAAATCACCGCCTTTTCCACATTCCCCTTTTCGTCAATCAACACCCGCACGACCACGGTCCCCTGAATGCCCGCCCTGCGCGCCAGATCAGGATAAACAGGACGGACACGTTTCACCAATTTGGGTTTGAACGAAACGGAAATGTATTCAAAGGTTTCCGGTTCGTCATCTTTCGGCGGGGGCGGCAATTGTGACAAATCGATATTTCGGTCGGTGTCAAACAAATCGATGGACACGTCATCCAAAATCTCATCATCTTCGCTACCGACGGGCACGGATGGCAATTGAGGACGCGGAGGCTTTTCCGGCATTTTGGTGATCGGAATTTTAATGACTTCCAACTTGATGTCGGGCTTGGGTGGTAAGGCGACTTTGTGTTCGTATTTTTGAAACGAATAGAACGTTACAACAAGCAGCGACAAGGCAATGACCAGCGAAAGTTCAAAAACTTTGCGGTAATTTTGTTTTAATTTGTCTTTAACCATAATGGCCCTCCTTTTGGCTAAACTTTGGTTTTCACCAAGAAAGAGACAAAAGCCGTGCCATCAGCGGTAATTATTTGTTTTTTAATAAGAAAGATATGATGTGATTTAGGAAATGGGGTTTTGCACATTGCAAAATGCAAGGGGTATTTTGCGTGTTTGTGGAATGATTGAATCGTGTACTCGGGGGGAGGTTAAGAGTTAAGGGTGAAGGGTTATTAGTGGCCGGGGTAGGAAAAGAGTTAAGGGGAAAGGGTTAAGGGTTATCTATGCCAATCTGCGCAGCTCGGTGGCCGGATTGGGAAGGGTTAAGGGTGTAAGGGTTAAGGGGAAGCAGTGCTGATTTGTGCTGCCAGAAAGTGGTTCCTGTTCCCGAAGAACTGTCGCGGCCGATTAAAAATTTACCACTTTTGCCGATTTAAAAGTTACCAGGTATTTGCTAAAGGACGTACTTTCCCCACTGCCTTTTATTTCAAAAGTTAAAAGGCCACCGTAAAGATTTTCCGCCATGTTAAAATCCAAAGATTAAATTACTTGGCATTCATACGGTAGCTATCTCCTTTAATTTGAATGATAACGCCATGATGAGCCAGGCGATCGATTAAGGCCGAAGCCAGTGTGGCGTCATTATTAAATATCCGATCCCATTCTTTAAAAGGCCGGTTGGTTGTGACTATGACCGAGCCTGTTTCATAACGATTGGATATTATTTGAAATAACAGATCGGCGCCTGTTTTGTCCACTGGCAAATAACCTAACTCATCGATTACTAAAAGATGCACACTACTATAGCGCTTCATTAATTTAAAAAACGAGTTATCACTTAATGAAGCGTTTAATTCATTAATCAGGTTGATAGCCGTGGTAAAAATACATTTGTAATCGTTCAAACAAGCCTGATAACACAAAGCGGAAGCTAAATGCGTTTTTCCAACTCCAGGCGGCCCGATGAAGATGACATTTCTCTTTTCGGCAATAAAACTTAAATTAAAAAGAGCCTTGGTCAGTTGTTTATTGATTTGTTTCGGATAATTAAAGTCAAAACTGTCTACAGTCTTTATTACACTCAGACGGGACTGCCGGATGCGTTCTTTAAGACGTTGTTCTTTGCGATGGGCTAATTCATCGTCTAATAGATCATTTAAAAATTGTTCATACGATTGGTGATTGCGTTGCGCTTTGGCAATATGTTCGGCCAGATGTTTAGATAAATGGGATAAAAAGAGTTTTTTTAGCTTTTTTTGCAGGATCGGTATGTCCATCGTTCTATTCCTTTTGCTTTAATAAACGGTCATATTGCGTTAAATCGACCGGTTCGACATCTAATTCCATCAAGTCTTTCTTTTGCGGATGTACCAAAGAAAGCTTTGGTTTGAGGCTATCGTCATAAAGCAGAATGTTTTTTACCGATTCCCAATGGAAAGCGCCGGTTTTCAGGGCTTTTATGAGCGCCGAACACAGGGCGGTTTTACCAAAGATGACTTCCAGATTTAATATCTGCTTAATATGATAAATAACCTGTAGCTGTCTTTGATGAAGCCCGGCAAGATAGGCATCGGCTTCCGGACAAAGAGTCTTAAAATGGGAAAGCAAAGTTTGATGCTTGTAGCGTTTGATACGGGAAAGACGCTTTCGATAATGGTTAAGGTCTTTGATGGTTTGATACTTATCATAACAACGTGGGTGTTGACAGATCAATTGATCTTTGCAATAGATTTTGAGCACATCTTGATAGGCTTTTAAAATTAACGGTTGATGAATAAAATCTTCCGGTACGCTATAGCGATTGGCATCAAAGCGGAACAGTCCGTCTTTTTGGGGATGGATGACCGTTGGCATGGCGTAATCGTACGGTTTTTGCGCAAGCGGCAGTAAAAAGGCCTTTTCCTGTTTCTCAAACACTTCGATAGGGATTTTACCGGTAGTAGAATGCTTTCTTTTGCAGGCCGTGTTTTTAATCCACAATAAAGCTTCGGAACGAATGTGTTTAAAATCATGATAATCTTCTTTCTGTAAGAAGTTGTTGGTGATGTAGGCAATGGCTCGTTCCACCTTGCCTTTTTCCTGTGGCGCTCGAGGATTGCAAACCTTAAGTTTAAAGCCATAATAAGCGGCAAAATCAAGCATTAAAGGATTAAAACGGATGTCCTTTCCCAGGCGTGATAATACCACGCTTTTCAGATTGTCATACACAATGTTTTGAGGCACACCGCCAAAGAAGCGGAAGGCATTAATATGACAGGCTAAAAAAATATCTCCTTTCATGGAAACGGTGGGTTCAAAATAAAAATGTCGACTGTAGGAAAGAATCATGCAAAATAGATATAATTTACGCTTATGTTCACCTACCGCTATTTCACCGGCATAAGCCCAATCCACCTGGGCTTGTTCGCCGGGCATCGTTTCAATAGGCAAATAGCTATTTTTTACCCTCGGACGCAATTGGCGCAGGTAATCGCCTAAAATACTCCGACCGCCCTCATAACCTAATTGGCGGATTTTCTCTAAGATTAACACGTTCGTTAAATTCGGATTAGCCTCTAA
>CAYXUS010000256.1:0-3394 GCA_964468415.1 uncultured Caldithrix sp. | reverse complement strand
TTCTGGGGCTATTGGTGAGTGGCCGCCTGGCGCCTCGATACGGCTCCGCTGGCGCGGAGCCACTCGGCAACCGGCGGCCTTTTCCCCCTCTCCTTTTTCCTTTTTCATCTTTCATCTTTCATCTTGCGCTGTGCCAATCTGCGGCTTCCAATTTTTAATTCCCAACCAGCATTGTAAGGGTTCGCTGCGCGCTAAAAAATTCTCACAAATCAAAATACATGCGATATTCCACCGGGTTGGGCCAATTGGAAACGTGATTAAATTCGTCGGTTTTGACCTTAATCCAGTGTTCGATCAGCTCGATATCAAAAATGCCATCGCGCAGCAGGAATTGGTAATCTTTTTCCAGCGCTTCCAGAGCGGCGTTCAAACTAAACGGCAAATAATGCATCTCGATTTTGGGATTGAAGTCGTCCGCTTCATAAGGTCCATAGCCCAATTTCACCGGATCAATTTTGTTGACAACCCCGTCAATGCCGGCCAGCAAAATCGCGGTTAAAGCCAAATAGGGATTAGCCATGGCATCCGGCGGACGATATTCAAAACGGGTTTGCTGGGGATCTTTTACGTAACGCGGAATACGCACACAACTGGCACGATTGGCCTGCCCGAAATTAATGGCCGTGGGCGCTTCTACACCCGGCACAAGACGTTTGTACGAATTGGTAGTGGGGTTAGTCAGGGCACTCAACGCCGGAGCGTGTTTGAGCACACCACCGATGTAGTACAAGGCAGTCTGGTTCAAATGGGCATAGCCGTCTTTGTCGTAAAAACGGTTTTGACCCTTTTCGTCCACCAGAAACGTGTGCACATGCATACCGGAACCGGCCTGTTTGTAAATGGGCTTGGGCATAAAGGTCAAACTCAGGCCCTTTTCTTTGGCCAAATTGTGCAAGATGTATTTGGTCAACAGAATATTATCACCGGTTTTCAGCAAGGGATTGAAAAACGCCTCGATTTCCTGCTGCCCGCAGTTTCCCACTTCGTGGTGATGGTATTTTACGGGAATGCCCGCCTTGAGTAACAGGCGCGAAGCATCGTCGCGAAAGTCGTCGTACAAATCCAGCGGATTGGCGATATGGTAACCGTTGGCGCTAAAATCTTCTTCGCAATCGATTTTCACGTAGGCATTGTGTGCGGCCGTACTGAATTCCACGTTTTGCATGATGTAAAATTCGAATTCCGGTCCCCACATGGATGCATGAGCAATGCCGTATTTTTGCAACAACTGTTCGGCACGCCGGGCCATGTTGCGTAAATCGTAACGGTACGGGCTGTTTTGAGGGTCGGTATTGAATACGCGCGTAAAGCAACTCAGGGTAACGGCTTCGCGGAAAGGATCGATCATGCATGTATCCAGATCGGGTTTCATGATCATGTCGCTGTTTTCCACACGTTTAAAGCCGTAGCTGGAGCCGTCGAAGCCCACACCGTCGCGCATTAAAGTTTCCATGGTTTTTTCGGAATAGGGCAGGGAAAGATGGTGTAAACGTCCCTGCAAATCGCACACTTTCAAGTCGATAAATTCGATATCTTTACCTTGCGCCCATTTTTTGAAATCCGCTATATTTTTTGGCATCACTGTTTTCCTTTCTGTTCGTGCATTCCTGATTGATTGGTTTATTGGCTGAATTGTGCATTCGTTAGCCGCAAAACTGGCATCCCATTTCCCAATTTCCCCAAAGGGGTTCATCGCCCGAAGGGATCACTTTCGTGACGGAGCAAGTTTCTCCCGAAGGGACTCCTGTGGAGCCAATTTTCCCCCCGGTCGCCGAGTAGGCCCGTCGCTTGAGTACCATTATTCACAAAAAATGCCTGTGACGGGACGTATCGAGGCGCAATTCCCCAAAAAGGGTTCCTTTCCCGAGAGGCTCACTTCCGTAACAGAGCCAGTTCCTAATTATTTTCCCTCTCCCCTGACACTTCGGGCGTTCCACTTTAATACCACACCTGCCGCCCGTTTTGATAAACGAAAATGCGCTCGTATTTCCTGGAATTCTCTTTCACCAGCCAGTACAAAGCGCCTGACGGAACATCATTAAAGATCAAAGGCCCTTGCTGCGGCGCCTTCTTTTTGCCCAAAGAAATCCAATCTCCGTCCCAGTAAAACAGTTCGTACGTTGCCCCTTTACGCAAAAAACTTTTTCGTTTGCTGTCCGTGGCCTGCGTGGTAACTTTTTTCATGGTAGAAATCAATGGCATGGAAAAAGTGCGCAGCGTATCGGGATGCAGCACGTTCATTTTCCCCGCGGCAGTTAGGACAAACGGCTCGGCCGCCGGAACGATTTTTTGATCGATGTAATAGGCCGGTAAGTAGACCAGATTCTTGCCCATATCCGTAAAGATGGCCTTTTTACCGTTAATTTCGGCCCAGTCGATGGCCTTCCATTCCCCTGTGTTAAACACACACAAATAAGCGTAGCGAATGGTATCCGGATGCGGTTGGGTTAAATAAGCTTCCACGTTGGCTGTGGGAACGTATTCGCGCGTCACGTCGATGTAGCTTTTGCCCGCAAGCCAGCGCGGAATTTTATGTTTGTTTTTAATCTTAAAGATCAGATTTTCTTTGTGGTATTCGTACGTTTTTCGGTACACCTTGGCAATGCGGTTGGGCAAGGTGTATTTTCCGGGATCGAACAGGCTACCCATGAAAGGAATGGCTTTGCCGGAGGTATCGATTAACGCATTCCAGGCGTGATTGTTGGCCGCGTCGGCCCAATAAGGTGTGTAATCGCTGGTTACGGCCAAACCGTTGGCGCGCATGGCAAAAATCGCCAGATTGGCCATATCTTCGCAACGTCCCATTTTGGTTTTGAGCATCTCACTCAATCCCTGATCGGTAGGATGACGGTAAAAACGGGAATCAAATTTAAACCACGATTTCAAATCTTCGTTAATGGCCGTGGCCACTTTGACCACATTTTTGCTATTGGCAAAAGCGGAATCGAGCCAATGGTATTTTTGGTAAAAATAGCTGCGCCAATCTTCCAGCG
Organism: uncultured Caldithrix sp.; assembly: GCA_964468415.1. GTDB lineage: Bacteria > Calditrichota > Calditrichia > Calditrichales > Calditrichaceae > Caldithrix. The sequence goes on along the minus strand of CAYXUS010000256.1, from coordinate 401 downwards.
GCTCGTTGCTGCCACGGTAGGGCAAAACGTAGCGGCAGAATTGATCGAAGGTCAAAAAGCGGGCCCAGGATTTTTCGCGCCAGGCTTTAAAGGCCAGATCGATGTTTTTGATGAGGAAATCGGCCTTAATCACCCGCACGTCTTCAATAAATTCTTTTTTGGTGTAATCCAGTTTTCCGCGTTTGGCGGCAATGGAATCCCAGGCGGCCACCATGGTTTCGTAATCGGGGTAATCGAGCACATTGAACGGCACCTCTTTTCCGGCCGTGTCTTTTAAAACGTAAGTCATGTAGCCGTGCCCGGGCATGTTGCCAATCAAATAATAGGCGGCCTGAAGCTTAAGAGAATCCTGAGGCTGGCTGTAATGTTTTAAGACTTTTTCCAACTCACCCCGGTTACTT
>CAYXUS010000255.1:0-32741 GCA_964468415.1 uncultured Caldithrix sp. | reverse complement strand
TCTTTTTTACGTTACGCTACAGTCTGTGGCAAGATGACAATGCAAACAGTCCCATGCCCTTGCCCGAAAAAATCCAACGCTATGTTTTTGGAGTGGGTCATCGGATCAATGACTACAGTAGCGTACGCCTGGAATATTTGCGGGAAGATCCACAGGGCAGCAGCTATTCTGATCGCTTAACCGCGCAATTGGTAGTAGGATTTTAACGGCTTATTAAAGAAAGGAAAGGATAATTATGAGCAGAATATTTTTTGCGCTTGGCGCGTTGTTCGGAGCCATCGGTGTGTCTTTGGGTGCATACGGAGCCCACGGCGGCGCACGCTTAATTGAATTACATCAGGCCGTCATCACCTATGGCAAGGCATCGCGTTACAACATGTACCATGCCTTTGCGCTGCTGGCCGTGGCTTGGGCTCTGGATCGCTGGCCGGAACAAAAAAAGCTGCTAACCCCGGCCGGATGGCTGCAGGTGGCAGGAATCGTCCTGTTTTCGGGATCGCTTTATGCCCAATCGCTAACCGGCATTCATTTTGGCTACATCACACCAGCCGGTGGTATTTCGTTTGTTGCCGGATGGCTATTAATGGCCTGGGCCGCCTGGAGTAGCCGCTAAACACAACAATTACGGAGCGGGAAATTCTGAATTTTCAGAACCTTTCCGCTCCTCTTGCCGCACTGCTTTTCACCCCACGTTTACTGTCCACTCCGATCGTTCCCACTTCCCCGCCAACTCCACACTCTGTCTCAAAATTTGCTGCTCACCGAAATACATTTTTTTCGACGCCCGTTTGAATTTGGTTGAAATTTTAAGTAATATTTGCCTCGCAATAACAGGTTAGGAACAGAACATGACGTCAAATCTGGGTTTGTTTACGGATAAATACGAACTGAGCATGGCTCAGGCCTACTTTAAGGGCGGAAGGCTGCAATCAAAAGCTACCTTCGATTACTTCTTTCGCAATCTGCCCTTTGGCAACGGTTTCTTAGTGTATGCCGGACTGCAGGATTTTTTACAGCTTTTGCAGGACTTTACTTTTAGCGACGAAGCTATCGCCTTCTTAAAAAAGGATCATTTCGATCCCGATTTTCTGGACTATTTGCGCGCGTTCCGCTTTCGGGGCACCATTTACTCCATGCGTGAGGGAGAAATAGTCTTTCCTCACGAACCGCTCCTCCGTGTGGAAGGTACCCTGATCGAAACGCAAATCATCGAAACGCTTCTGTTGAATATTCTCAATTTCGAATCGCTTATTGCCACCAAGGCCGCACGGGTACGCCTGGCGGCTGGCGACCGCGCCGTAAGCGATTTTGGCTTGCGGCGTGCGCACGGTTTGGGAGGTTTGCATGCCAGCCGCGCAGCCGTCATCGGAGGTTGTGATTCCACGTCCAACGTATTGGCCGCCTTCCGTTATGGCATTAAGCCCGTGGGCACCATTGCCCATTCCTTTATTCAGAGTTTTCCCGACGAAATTACCGCTTTCCGTGAATACGCCCGTTTCAATCCCGATTCCTGCTTTTTACTGGTCGATACCTACAACACCCTGGAAAGCGGCATTCCCAATGCCATTACCGTGGCCAAAGAGCTGGAAAGCAAAGGGCACAAACTGGTCGGCATTCGTATTGATAGCGGCGACCTGGCCTATCTTTCCAAAAAAGCCCGCAAAATGCTGGACGAAGCCGGGCTGGACTACGTTAAAATCTCCGTTTCGAACCAATTGGACGAACGCGTTATCAAAAGCTTGATCGAACAAGGCGCGCCTATCGATCTGTTCGGAGTAGGCACGCGGCTCATTACCGGACAACCCGATTCGGCCCTGGACGGGGTGTACAAAATGAGTCTGATCGACGGCGAACCCCGCATGAAAATCTCCGACAGTTTGAGCAAAACCACCCTGCCCGGTCTAAAAAAGGTGTACCGCTATTCCAACGGCGAGGGAGGCTTTTTGGCCGATGCCATCGTCCTGGAAAAAGAGAAAGACATCGAATACATTTATCATCCTTTTGAAAAGGAAAAGCGTTTCCGTGTGGCCAAATATCGCAAAGAAGAGCTTTTCCACAAGGTCATGGAAAACGGCGAAATAATCATGCCCTTTCTTTCCGTCGCCGAAATTGCCCGATTTGCCCGCGAACGTTTGGCCCTTTTGCCTCCGGAGCACAAACGCTTCGAATATCCCCACATCTACAAAGTAGGCATCAGTAAAAAGCTGTTGCGCTTGCGTGATTCCATTGTCAAACAATTTTTAAGGGAGAAGGAAGCATGAAAGCCTTAATTTTAGTGGACATTCAAAACGATTTCGTTCCCGGTGGCGCGCTGCCCGTTCCCGATGGCGATGCCATTATTCCCACGGTAAATGCCCTGATGCCCCACTTTGATCTGGTCGTGGCTACGCAGGATTGGCATCCGCAAAACCACGGAAGTTTTGCCTCGAACCACCCCGGCAAAAAGGTGTACGAGGTTATCGAATTGAACGGCTTGCAGCAAATCCTTTGGCCCGATCATTGTGTGCAGGGCACACCGGGTGCCGATTTTGTTCCCGGCCTGAACATGAATCCCGTGGAAGCCATTTTCCGCAAGGGCACCGATCCGGGTATCGACAGTTACAGCGGATTTTTCGATAACGGAAAACGCAAAAGCACGGGGCTGGGCGATTATCTGCGCGGACGCGGCATCGATGAAGTGTTTGTCGTGGGACTGGCCGGTGAATTTTGCGTCAATTACACCATCCTGGATGCGGCTGATCTCGGATTTAAAACCTACCTGATTAAAGACGGCACCCGGGCACTTGACGCGCAGAATTTCGAGAAAGCCATAATGATCATGCGCAAAAAAGGCGTTGTTGTTCTGGAAAGCTCCGATTTGCTAACCAAATAAAAAGGAGAGGGCGATGGAGCAAGTAAAACTTGGCGAGCTTACCATTGAAATTGTGCAGGGCGATATCGCCCGCCAACCCGATGTGCAGGCCGTAGTTAATGCGGCCAACGCTTTCCTTGCTCCAGGTGGGGGCGTGGCGGGAGCCATTCATCGCGCCGCTGGCCCCGGCCTGTACGAAGAATGTCGCCCGTTGGCTCCCATCCGCACGGGCGAATGCGTAATTACCGGAGGCCACAACCTGCCAAACCGTTACGTGATTCACTGCCTGGGGCCGGTGTACGGCAAAGACAAGCCGGAAGCGACCTTGCTGGCAAACTGCTATCGCAATGCCTTGAAACTGGCCGAAGAAAACGAAATTACCTCGGTCGCATTTCCGGCTATCTCGGCGGGCATTTTCGGTTACCCCCTGCCGGAGGCTGCCCGGGTTGCTCTGCAAACCGTTACCGAAATGGCTCCGCAACTTCGTTCCGTAAAACTTGTGCGATTCGTGTTGTTCGATTCAAAAGCCTACGAAACTTTTGCCCGGGCATTAAAGGCGTTAAAGCAATAAGCTCTTCCGGTGACCCCGAAAGTTTAATTGAGCCCAAAACTCTGGCGGAGTGGTTACTATTTCACGGGCGGCGCCTCTGCCAGCGAGGCAAGGAAGACGCAGTGTTTTTCATTGCCTTTTTGCAGATTTCTTTCTAATTTCAAAATCAAAGAAATTTCTGATTTAGGAGAAAAAGAATGAAACGCTTTGCGTCTTTGTTTGTGTTTGCGACTCTTGCTCTTTTGTTGACCGGCTGGCCCGTCTCCGCTCAAAATAATAAAACGGTCGGGGCCAAAGGCTCATTAGTCCCTCTTAAAATTCACTATCCAAAACCCTTGTTCATCGATATGACCCGCCACTGGGACATCCCCAACCTGCAGCCTCCGACCATGCAGCCGCCTGCGCCGTTTTACGTGCCCAGGGGCGTGCGTAATCTTGCTTTGAACCAACCGGTTACGTCCAACGCTCCCACCCCGGAAATGGGCGAATTAAATATGATTACCGACGGCGACAATGCAGGCAGCGACGGACATTACGTTCGTCTCGAGCCCGGGTTGCAATGGGTGCAAATCGACCTTGGTGCCAGGCATCGCATTTATGCCATTCAGGTTTGGCATTACTTCAAACAACCCCGCGTTTATTTCGACGTGATTGTGCAACTTTCCGATGACAAAAATTTTGAATCCGGCGTAAAAACGGTTTTCAATAACGATAATGACGATTCTTCCTTTCTGGGAAGCGGCAAAGACAAAAACTATGTGGAAACGCATTGGGGGAAACTCATTCCCGTGCGGGGAATTAAGGCACGTTACGTACGCCTTTACACAAACGGGAACAGCAATAATCCGTTGAATCACTACATCGAAGTTCAGGTGTACGGTAAATAAGGCAGGCTAATCCATCTTTTCCAGAATGTACTGCACAATTTCCGCAGTACCCAGTCCCTCGGCCTCCGCACTGTACGAGGTAACCAGTCGATGGCGCAAAACGGGCAAGGCCAGCTGACGAATGTCTTCGATTTCCGGGGTAAACCGTTTGTAAAGCAGCGCGCGCACTTTGGCCCCTAAAATCAAATTTTGCGAAGCACGGGGCCCGGCACCCCAGCGAATCCATTCTTTGATTTTCTCGTCTTGCGCATGTTGCGGACGTGTCATACTTACCAGCTTCACCGCAAATTCCACCACATTATCGGCCACAGGCACCCGGCGAATCAAACGCTGAAAGTCGAGAATTTGCGCCTTACGCACTGCCGGCTGCATGTCCTGCGTTTCTTCCACCGTGGTGCGTTTGACGATTTCCACTTCCTGCTCAAACGAGGGATAATCCAGCCACAGGCTGAACATAAAACGATCCAGCTGCGCTTCGGGCAAAGGATAGGTTCCTTCCTGCTCAATGGGATTTTGCGTGGCCAGCACGAAAAACGGGGCATCCAGGTTAAACGTGCGTCCGGCCGCCGTGACGCGATATTCCTGCATGGCTTCCAGCAATGCCGATTGCGTTTTGGGCGGCGTGCGGTTTATTTCGTCGGCCAAAATCAAATTGGCAAAAACAGGTCCCTTAATAAATTTAAACGTTTTTTGCCCGGTTGCCTTGTCTTCTTCCAGAATTTCGGTTCCGGTAATGTCCGAAGGCATTAAATCGGGCGTGAATTGAATGCGCGAAAATTGCAAATCGAGAATTTGCCCCAGGGTGCGGATGATAAGCGTTTTAGCCAGCCCCGGCACGCCGATCAGCAAACAATGCCCCCGGGCAAACAGGGCGATCAGTAATTGTTCAATAATTTCTTCCTGTCCCACAATTATCTTGCCCAGTTCCGTGCGAATGGTTTCGAATGCGTTAGCAATTGCTTCGGCCAATTGAATGTCTTTTTCCATGAAGTTTTCCCGTTTTTTGCCATCAAGTAAAATTTACAAAAAAGAATTTTACTGAAGTGACCGATCAAAAGCAAGACAAATCTCTGCACGCTAAAGCAGGCATTGAGCAGGTTGCATTATTGTCGCTTCGCCTGATGAAGGGTTTTCCTGTAATTGCATTTTTAATCCGGGCTGTTTTAAAGGCAGGAGAGGCATCTCATAATTCAGCAGCGCAACTCTTTAAAGTTCGAAAATTGAAGAGAACTGACAAAATAAAAAAGGGCTGCCCCAAAAGTAATTTTGGGACAACCCCGGCTAAAAAACAAACGATTAGCCGTTGGCTTTTTCGAATTTTTTCATAAAATCTACCAGGTGTTCAACCGCTTCCAGAGGTACGGCATTGTAAATGGATGCCCGGATGCCTCCCACCGAGCGATGGCCTTTCAGTCCTAACATGCCATTTTCCAAAGCTTCGGCCACAAATTTCTTTTCCAATTCTTCGTTAGGCAGACGGAAAGTCACGTTCATCAGGCTACGGCTGTCTTTGCGTGCCGTGCCCTTGTAAAACGAACTGGCATCCAGCACATCGTAAATCATCTGAGCCTTCTTGCGGTTAACCTCTTCAATCTTGTCCAGACCGCCCTGCGCCTTCATCCATTCCAGAACCAACTTGATGATGTAAATGCCAAACGTGGGCGGTGTGTTGTACAACGAATCTTTGCCGCCAATAATTTTGTAGCTGGTCATGGTCGGAATGTTGTCCGGACTTTTCTCCAGCAGATCTTCGCGAATGATGACGATGGTTACGCCCGAAGGCCCCATGTTTTTCTGAGCGCCGGCATAAATCAGGGCGAACTTGCTCACATCGATGCGACGGCAGTTGATATCGGACGACATGTCGGCAATCAACGGCACATCTCCGGTTTCCGGGATGTAATGGAATTCCGTTCCGCGAATGGTGTTGTTAGTAGTAATGTGCAAATACGCCGCATCGGGAGAGGCTTTAATGCCTTGCGGAATGTAGGTAAATTCTTCGTCTTCGGACGAGGCAACTACCTTCACGGTTTTGCCCAGTTTTTCGGCTTCTTTAATGGCTTTGGTAGACCAACTGCCGGTATTCACATATTCGGCAAACTGACCCTCTCCCAGTAAATTCAGGGGAACCGCGGCAAACTGCAGCGTCGCGCCACCCTGCATGAACAGCACCTTGTAATTGTCGGGAATGCCCATAATTTCTTTCATTAAACGTTCGGCATCTTTGATAATGCCATCAAATGTTTTGGAGCGATGGCTCATTTCCAGAACGGAGATGCCTTCTCCTTTATAATTGAGCAAATCTTTCTGCGCCTCTTCTAAAACAGGCAGCGGTAACGCAGCAGGGCCGGGATTGAAATTGTAAATACGTCCCTTCATGTCTATTCTCCTCTGTCGTTTGGATGTGATTAATTACGCTTTTCACATAATTTTTAATTGCCTTTAATATAATAATTATTAGATTAAAACTGAACTTTTAATGCGTAAAAATTTAAATTTTTTGGAGATTGCATCATGGCACGTTGGGGTAAATGGCTGGGTATTACTTTCACCGTTTTCGGAACGGTTTTTTTGCTGGAAAATCTCGATGTTTTTCTCTTAAATTGGTCACTGTACATTTTGTTAAGCGGCGTAGCATTAATTCTTGTCTTTTTCCTGAATAGGGAACTGGCTGTTTTCCTGCTTCCGGGAGTAACGCTTTTAATTTACGGACTTCTTTTTTTCTACTGCCAGATTACCGGCTGGGAGCATCTGGCACAATGGTGGCCGTTACTGCTCATTGCCCCCGGCCTGAGTTTCGCAATTTTGTACGGAGTGCGCCCGCAGGCAAAGCACTACTTGTACTCCGCCTCTGTTTTGACGGGCTTTGGTCTGCTTTTCTTTTTGCGCAAAGTAGAATACATCAAATTTTGGCCCGTCATCTTAATCGGAGCGGGATTAATCTTGCTGGTGCGTTTTTATTCTTCGACAAACCATTCATAAAACTTTTAACCATGTAACGATAATCGGATCGGGAGGAATTATGAAGGCCATACGCATTCATGAACACGGTGGTGTAGAAGTTTTAAAGATCGACGAAATTGCCATGCCCGAAATCGAACCGCATGAGGTTTTGATCAACGTGCAGATGGCTGCATTAAATCATCTGGACATCTGGGTGCGCAAGGGCATTCCCGGCGTGCCTTTACCACAAATCATGGGAAGCGAGGCTTCGGGTATTGTGGTTGAAGTTGGAGAAGTAGCCCACGACAAATACCACTTTAAAAAAGGCGATGAAGTGTTTACCGTTCCCATTCGCACCTGCGGACATTGCGTGTATTGTCTTTCGGGTCGGGAAAATTTGTGCTACGACTTCGCCATTCCCGGCGAAACCGAAGAGGGGGTACAGGCACAATACATCGCCGTGCCCGCCGACTTTGTTTTTAAGAAGCCTACAAAATTAAACTGGGAAGAAACCGCTGCCTTCCCCCTGGCAGGCATGACGGCCTACCACATGCTGTCGGAAAAAGCGCATGTCCGTCCGGAAGATTGGGTGCTGGTCTACGGCGCATCATCGGGTGTGGGAAGTTCGGCCATCCAAATTGCCAGAGCCTTTGGCGCCAGCGTGATTACAACCGTTGGCAACGCCGAAAAAGAAAAATTGGCCCGGCAATTGGGTGCCGATTACGTGATTCGCTACGATCAGCAACCCATTGGCAAAACGGTTAAAGAAATTACCAACGGGGAGGGCGTCGATATTATTATTGAGCATCCCGGCCAAAAAACATGGAAAGAATCGTTGCGGGCCCTGCGGCGCGGCGGCAAAATAATCACCTGCGGCGCGACCACCGGATACCAGGCCGAATTTGACATCCGAAGCTTGTTTATCAAGCATCAGCAAATTATCGGATCGACCATGGGCACACGAAAAGACATCATCGACTTACTGGCCTTGATTGAACGCGGCCGCTTTAAACCGGTAATTGCCAAAGTTTTTTCCTACGAAGATGTGCAAGAGGCCCATCGTTTTCTGGAAGAAGGCAAAGCTTTTGGCAAGGTGGTTCTAAAATTCGAGAATTTATTTATTTAACTGCCTTTACAGGACGTAAGCAAAAAAAGGGAGCCAATTTTTGACTCCCTTTTTTTCTTCCTTGCTGCTATTTAACGCAGCAAGATAAATTTCTTTACCCGTACAAAGTGTTTGGTTTGCATCTGATAAAAGTAAATTCCGCTGGCCAATCGCGAACCGTCGAACGTAACAACGTGGTAACCGGCCGGTTTATTGGCATCAACCAGGGTGGCCACCTTTTTACCCAGAATATTGTACACCACAATTTTTACGTGGTCGGCACGCGGCAAGGCAAATTTAATCGTCGTCGTCGGGTTGAACGGATTGGGAAAGTTCTGGAACAGTTCGTAGGCTTTGGGCAATTGCGTAAGCAATTCGTCTTCCAGCCCCGTCGCCGGAGAAACACTAACCGAAATCGTGTCACGTGCGGTGGCTGCGCTGTCGTCGCTTAAAATGCAAATCAGTTGGGCTTTTCCGCTGAACTGCGGGGCAGTCAGCTTTAACTCTGTCGTTTCTACATCGTAAGTAAATTTCAGCGAATCCGTACTCACCAAAAAATTCCAGCTCAAAAGCGAATCCGGCGTGTCAATATCATGTGCGTAGTTTTTCATGACCAAAACATAACTCGTATCGTTGGTAAAGGAGATTTCCGCCGGCAAATCGTAAATTTCCGGTGCATCGTTTACCGCCTTCACCTTTACAAAAAGAGGTGCGCTGTTCGAGGCCTGTCCGTCACTTACCGTCAATTGGAGCGTATCGTTGCCGAAAAAGTTGTCCGGCGCCTTAAAGACAAAAACCGTATCGCGTTTTACGGCCTTCACATTCTTTCCGTTGCTCACATCAAATATCAGCACAGAATCGGGATCGTCGGCATCGTTGACGTAAGGAAACCAATTACGGATGGCATAACACAGGCTGTCGTCTTCTTTAAAAGTTAACGTGGGCAACGGCGTTTGAATTTGTGCGGTGTCGTTCACGGCCAGCACTTCAAACTTAACATTCGTACTGTCCAGCAACCCGCTTGTGTCACGCACGGTTAAAGTGAGAATTTCCGCTCCGTTCCACTCTTCCGACGGCGGATTGACGAACAAAATACGTTGCGCACTAATCTGCACCTGCAGCGCATCGTTTCCTTTAAAACTCCATTGCAGCAAGCTGTCGGGATCATCTACGTCGGTTACGTAATTATCCAGCGGAATCGCCGGAAATTCCTGCCCTTCTTCGATTACCTGATCTTCGATGGCCGAAAGGACAGGAGCATCATCCACAGGCAACACGCGAATGAAGACGGAAGCCGTGTCCAATCCGCCCTGCCCGTCGCTCAACACGTAGTAAAAACTATCCGCTCCGAAATAGTTCACCTGAGGCCGGTAAGTAAAAGAAGAATCTTGCCAGGTTAGTTCGCCGAACTGCGGCTTGCCAAACGACTGAATAACTAACGTGTCGTTCTCCACATCGGAATCGTTCTGCAAAACATTAATCGTAGCCACGCTGTCTTCCGGGAGCGTTAATGAATCATTTACGGCGAACGGCGCATCATTCACCGGTAAAACGGTAAAGACCACCGAATCCTGATCCGAGGCACCGTCGGGATCGTTCACGGTTAAAACGATGGTTTCGCTGCCATCCCAGTTTTCGTCCTTGGGCCAAACCTTTAAAATACGATCCTGCGTAATTTGCACATTCAATTGTTCGTTGCCGGAATACTGCCAGGTCAGGCTGCTATCGCTGTTGTCCACATCGTTTACGTAAGCATCCAGCGCAATATCATCAAAGGCCTGACCTTCCTGCACGGTTTGATCGGGAATGTCACTCACCACCGGCGCATCGTTTACGGCGCGAATTGTCACAAACACCCAGGCCTGTGCACTGCCTCCCTGCCCGTCGCTTACAACGTAACGCACGCTATCGGTTCCGAAATAATTTTCCTCCGGCTCGTAGCGAAGCAACGTGTCGTTTTCGATGCTCGCCGTTCCGTGCAACGGTTCCCCGACCGATTCAATGTGCAAGGCATCCCCGTCGGAATCGCTGTCGTTTTCCAACACGGCCAAAGTAACCGGCGTGTCTTCATCGGTCGTGGCACTGTCGTTCACGGCTACAGGGGCATCATTCACGGGAGTTACCGTAAAAACCACCGCATCCGAATCAGCCAGGCCTTGCGGATCGGTCGCCGTAAAGGTAATTGTTTCTTGACCATTCCAATTGGTATCGGGAATGGTAATCGTCGCTACATGATTCGCATCGATTGAAACCTGCAACTCCGAGTTTCCCGAATAACTCCAGGAAAGGGTTGAATCCGGATTGTCCACATCGTTCACATAATCATCCAGGTGAATGGCGGCAAAGGTTTGCCCTTCCTGCACGGTCTGATCGGGAATGTCACTCACCACCGGCGCATCGTTTACGGCATTTACGGAAACGTAAACCGTAGCCTGAGCCGTTCCCCCGTTCCCATCGCTAATGGTGTAAGTAAAGCTATCGTCGCCCGACCAATCAGCCGCAGGCGTGTAAATAACCTGCGTGTTTTGATCGATCTCCGCATTCCCGTGTGCCGGTTGCGTAACTTCGCTAACCGTCAAATCGTCTCCGTCGATGTCACTGTCATTGGACAATACCGGAATAGTCACGGGCACATCTTCGTCCGTAACGGTCGTGTCATTGTTTGCGACCGGTGCATCGTTCACATTACGTACGGTAAATACCGCCGGATCGCTATCGGATAGTCCGCCCGGGTCCGTAGCCGTAAAGGTAATCGTTTCGCTGCCGAACCAATTGCTGTCCGGTGCCGAGATCGTCGCGATATGATCGGCCGAAATGATCACCTGTAAATCCTGATTTCCCGAATAGGTCCAGGTCATTTCGGCGTCCGTATTGTCCACGTCACTCACGTAATCATCCAGAGCAATGGAGACAAAACTTTCTCCCTCGTCAATTGTTTGATCGGGAATATCGCTTACTACCGGCGCATCGTTCACGGGATTTACCGTAAAGGTCGCCGCATTGCTGTCGGACAGGCCACCCGGATCGGTTGCCTTGAAAGTGATGGTTTCGCTGCCGTTCCAATCCGCATTGGGCGTGGAAACGGTGGCCATGTTGTTCTCATCGATCTGCACGATCAATTCGGAATTTCCCGTGTAACTCCACACAATTTCCGAATCATCGTTGTCGATATCATCCACGTAGGCATTCAAATCGATGGTGGCAAAAGTTTGGCCTTCGTCAATCGTCTGATCGGGAATGTCGCTCACTACCGGCGCATCGTTCACGTTGGTCACGGTAAACACCGCGCTGTCCCCATCGGATTTTCCGCCCGGATCCGTTGCCGTAAAAGTAATGGTTTCGCTACCGTACCAATTCGTATCGGGAATGGTAACAGTAGCCACATGGTTGGCATCGATACTTACCTGCAACTGGGAATTTCCGGAGTAACTCCACGCCATCTCTTCCGGAGTGCTCTCTTCATCGCTCACGTACTCATCCAGATTAATAGTGGCAAACGTTTGTCCTTCCTGCACGGTTTGATCCGGGATGTCGCTTACTACCGGAGCGTCGTTCACCGCCGTTACGCTTAAAGTGTAAGTTTGCACATCCGTAGCCTGATTCAAATCGGCCACCTGAACGGTTACGGTGTAATCTCCCGCTTGTGCATCGGTTGTAGCCGTGCCGCTGATTAAGCCCGTTTGAGGATTAATGCTCAAAAAAGAAGGTGCTTCCAGCAAAGAATAGGTCAGCACTTCTTCCGCATCCGGATCGCTGGCTTCCACCTGATAGGTGTATTCCTGATCTTCCGTGGCAGTCGTTACCGGTTCGGAAACAATTTCCGGAGGCGTGTTCTGGTATTCATACGGTCCCATATCGCTCACAGCCGTGCCATCGCGATCTCCGTCAAAGGGCCGGGCGCTTCCGTCAAAATCGGTGGTGGCAATTCCATCGTTCGTTCCTGCGTCCACCACAGGTGCGTTTGCTTCAAAGTGGAAATCGTCATTGGCCGCATCGCTAAATTGCGGATCGGCATCGATATTACCTTCCCCGGAATAGCCCCCCTGCACATCGGAATAGGTAATGTTTCCCACGCCAAAAATCTGATCGTCGGAATTGGCCGAATTACCGTAAATGATGGCATTTTTCATATCCACAAAGCTGGTAGAGCTGTACAGGAAAATACCGCCGCCCGAACCGTTCAGCGAGCTGTTGTCGTAAATCAAATCGTTGTGGAAAGAGGCATTGGCATTGGCAAAAATTCCGATTCCCCCACCGCCTTGTCCGTCGGCTTTATTGTGGATGATGATGTTGTCGTGTGCCACAAGCCCGGAAAACGAAGCCAGACTGCCGCCGCGAATTCCGATTCCCCCGCCGTACTGTCCGGCAATGTTGTAGCGGATAAGGTTGTACTCGATGAGAGGACTGCCCACGACAAAAATGCCGCCGCCCCCTTCGTAAGCCTTGTTGTGCTGAATGGTACAATGCGAAATGACAGTCTTGTTCGAAGTTTGGGCGCCACAAAAAATCCCGCCGCCATTTTCTTCGAGACTTCCGGAAGAAGCCACAACAATATCCGCATCCCCTTTTTCGATGCGGCAATAAATCAATTTGTTTTCCGTTGTCGAGTCGGAAAGAATTTTAATGCCGCTCCACTCACCGGCGCTGCCCGGAGCATCGTCGCTGGTAAAAATAATCGAATCCTGCACTGTGCCTTCGGCAAGAATGGCACCATGCACCATAAAGAGCACGTCTCCGTGAAACTTGACCGTTACCCCCGGTTCAATGGTTAGGGTGGCCCCCTTATCGATAATCAGAGAATCATTCGAGACATCCACAACCCACACACCGTCGCCGCTGGTATTGTTTTTTGTCCATGTTGTGTCCGTGCTGATGTGTGAGGTGCTCCAGACATCGGCCAGGGCCGGAACGGCCAGAATAAGTAAAACAAACACGCTAAAAATGTAACGAATGGCTTTCATTAAAAAGACCTCCTGTCCTCAAAGATGACTTATGTGTGAAACTTTGTACAAAAATAAAAAAAATTTGATTCGATGAATTGACTTATCTCAAAAAATTTACCGTACTCCGCTTACCAAAGGTTGTTTTGCCTGATTCCGCAACGCCTGACCGGCATTCATGGCGCAGCGAAATCCCAAAAAATTAAACGTGCATTGGGGAGGATACCACGTGCGATAGGTCGGACGCAAATAATCGCCGCATCGATTCCACGAACCGCCACGAATTACTTTATAATTACCTTTGGGTGGGCCGGCCGGATTTTGCGAAGGACTTTTACCATAGTAATCCGCGGCATACCAGTCGGCACACCACTCCAAAACGTTCCCTTCCATGTCGTAAATGCCAAACAGATTAGGAGGGAAATACCCTACCGGCGAGGTAAAGGCGAAGCCATCCTGATAGCCCGGGGCAACGATGCGTCGGGCATCTTTTTCCAGCAAAGCGTAGTCGGCAATATTTCCCTGCGAACGGATGTAAGTGTGTTCCTGATTCAAAAAGTAGGTCTGTTTATTTTGCCGGGCCGTCGCGGCATATTCCCACTCCGCCTCGGTCGGCAAACGCTTCCCGGCCCATCTGGCATAGGCCTGGGCCTCGTACCAGGTTACATTGACCACCGGATGATCGTCTTTGTTCCAGAAAGGTTGCTTGGGCATTTTGTGCCCGGTGGCAAAGCAAAATCGCCGGAATTCTTCAACCGTTACTTCGTATTTGTCCAGATAAAAATCTTTGACAAAAACCTTGTGAATCGGTCTTTCGTCCGATTTCAAACGGCTGCCCATGTAAAACCATCCGCCGCGGATCAGCACCATGCCGTCCACTTCTTCGGGCATTACGCGCATGGCGGAGGAGGAAGGCGGCGGCATTTGTTTTCCGGAATGTGAAATGGGAATTATTTTGCTGCTGCAGGCCCAAAACAGAATTAAAAATACCAGCAGAACAATCCGTCGAATAAATTTACTTACCATCAAGAGAAACTCCGTTTTTCTGTACTTTCACCAGTTTTATTATTCGAAAGGAAGAAAGGAATCTTGATCTATTGGGCTAAAAATGATTCCAGATTGGGCACTAAAATTTTGTTTGTACAATAAAAAAGCCCCTTCAAAAAAACGGGAAGGGGCTTTGCTTTGGAGCAGGAGGCTCTAAAAGCCTTTCGGGGGCATTCGGTGCATGCGTTGTCCCGGACGTGCCGGCATCATTTTTTTGTGCCCGTGTGGTCGGCGACCGGATTTTCTGCTTAAAACGAACGCATCAAATTTTTTCTGCTGATCGGCATTGAGTAACGACCGGATCTTCCGAACATTCTTGGCACGTTCCAACGCCATTTGCAAACGTACATCGGCAATTTTTTGCAACTGAGCTTTCAATCCTTTTTCCGAAACTTTCGGATCGATAAGCATTAATTTGTACTCCGCATTTAGCTTCTGCAAATCGGCACGCAACGCGATCATCTTTTTTTGCAAAGCCAGATGCAAATCGTCGATCTGTGCCCGCTGCTGATCGGTTAAATTAAGTGCCGCGTACATTCTGGGCCCCGGCATAACCGGCGGGGTACCTTTGGGTGCAGGGGTGGGTGCGGGTGGCTGGGCCAACAAAGCCGTTGCCAGAAAAAGGCCGGCAATAATCGTGCTTAATACGCGTTTGGCAAACATGGTCAATCCTCCTTGGTTTGGTTCTTTTACATTGACTTCACTCTTGATTATTCAAGTATTGTGCCAAAACAAATCAGGAGGCTTTTTGCGGGTTAAGGGCCCTATTCGGGCCCCAAAAGCGGAAATTATGCCGAATTAGCTCGGCAATTATGACGACAAGTTGACTGCGTTGCGGATTTCAGGAATTCTATTTGCTTTGCTGAATACCGATGACTAAAAATCCCGAAGTAGCAAAACGGCCGGCCATTGCTACCACATTTCCCTTTACACATACGGATTCGAACTTTCCGCTTTCGTCACGAAGTTCCGGATAGCTCCGCCAGGTTTCACCGTTAAAATGGGCGGCAAAGCCATTGGCCCCTGCCACAAAAATGTTGTTCCAGGCCGAACCGTGAATGGCATTTAAGCCGCTTTCGTCAAGGGCTACTTTTTCCCATTTTTGCCCTTTGTATTGCCACAGATCGGTCCCGCGCACATAAACGGGGCTCTCGTTATCGAACCACAACTGTCTTGCCGGGATATCATCCGGCCAATTTAAGGTGTCCTTCACCGTTCCATTCGAAAGGGTGATTAGTCGCCGAACGCCCAGCTGACCGCTTGAGGCAATTAATCCCAGAATTTTTGCAGGCCCATCCTTAACGGGATACGCTCCCCAGATATCAACTACGGGATCATCGCCCGGCACCTTAATTTTCGTCCATTGTCTTCCGTTAAAATGAACAATGCTTTTCCGTCCCGCTCCGTAAATGTCCCCCGGATTTTCCATCCAGAGCGTTTGGATAAACTCATTGGCATCGTAGTCGCGGGGATACAGGGTTTGCAGTGTTGCTCCGTCGGAGTGGAAAATATCGCCATCGGCAAAATAGATATTGTTGTCCGGGAAGGCCACAAAATCGGAGAAATATTTCTTTGGAGTCCGAAAAATAGAATCGAGAATCGTGACCTCATTCAACGTTTTGCCGTTCCAGTGCAACACCGAAAAATCACCTGTACTTATCCCGGCAATCCAGATATCGTCTTTATCGACAATCGAAATGAAATCGGGCGTAAGCTGATCGAAAGCTATTTTTTGCCAGGTAAAAATGTGGCTTGTGGTTGTTTCATCATTCTCTTTGGGCGTTGTTGTGGATTCACAGGCTCCCAACAATAAAAGCGTGAAAACCGAAATCGGGAACACAAGCACAAGGGAACGCAATGTAGAAACAAATTTCATGATAAAATTCCCCGGTAAATTTCTGAAGACGAACGGTTTAATTTAATCAATACGATCACAAGAAGACACTCCAAATACGTTTTCGCCTAAAAAACTCTTACCAGGGTGTTCCATTTGCAAACTTTTGTCCGTGTAAACCATTCAATTCGGCAAGAGCAATGCGGACAGAAATTCATAGGTAAAGGAGACATTGCAAAAACTTTTTTTGCCGCAGGTTATTTTAAACCGTATTTGTTCATTTTGTACCGCAAATTGCGTTCACTTAATCCCAGAGCGCGAGCCGCTTTGCTCTGATTGTAACCGGCTTTTTCCAAAGCCTGCACGATTAAGTCTTTTTCAAAGGCTTCCACTTTCTCACGAAAGTTCCCCGGATAATATTCCAGAGGCGGCAGAGTTTCGTTGCTGCCGTTTTTAATGTGGAACTGAATGGGCAGGTCTTCTTTCTCAATGATTTCACCCCGGGCTAAAACCACCGCCCGTTCGATCATGTTTTCCAGTTCGCGTACATTTCCCGGATAGTCATACTTCATTAACAAATCCATTGCCTCGCGCGAAATTCCCTGAATGGATTTGCGATTCTCTTCGGCGAATTTCTTGATGAAATGATCGATCAGTAAGGGAATGTCTTCCTTGCGTTTGCGCAAAGGAGGTACGTAGATATTAATCACATTCAGCCGGTAGTAAAAATCTTCGCGAAATGTTCCTTCTTTGATCATTTCCCGTAAATTGCGATTGGTCGCGGCAATAAGGCGCACATCCACCTTGCGCGTTTCGTTGCTGCCCACCCGCTGGAATTCGCCGAATTGCAAAAAACGCAACAACTTTACCTGAGCCGACAGAGGGATGTCTCCCACCTCGTCCAAAAACAATGTGCCGCCATCGGCCTCTTCCAGGCGTCCCAACCGCGTTTGCAGCGCGCCGGTAAAAGCACCCTTCTCATGCCCGAATAATTCACTCTCAATTAAATTTTCGCTGATGGCCGCGCAGTTCACCACCACCAACGGTTTGTCCTTGCGCGGACTGGCATAATGGATGGCCCGAACGATCAGTTCTTTTCCCGTACCGCTTTCTCCTTCAATCAAAACCGACGTGCGGCTGCTGGCCGAACGCGCAGCGATGTTCAACACCTCTTCCATCAGCGGGCTGGCGCTCACAATATTCGTAAAGCGGTGGCGTTCCGCTAATTTTTGGCGCAGACTTTCATTTTCACTTTTGAGCAGTTTAAGCTGCAAGGCCCGATGCACAAGCAGTTCCACTTCGTCCAGATCGATCGGCTTTGTCAAATAATCGTATGCCCCCTCTTTCATGGCGGCAACGGCTTCTTCCACATTGCCGTATGCCGTCATAATAATCACCGTGATTTCCGGATTGAGCTCCCGAACAGCCTTTAAAAGATCATAGCCCGATTTCTCTCCCATCTTCACATCGGTTAAAACTACATCGATCGGTTGTTGCCGGATGTGTCGATAGGCCTCGTCGAAATTCCGGGCCGTAAGCACGGTGTATCCTTTTTTGCGTAAAAAACCGGCCAGAGATTCTCGTTGAATTTTTTCGTCGTCGGTTACCAGAATTGTGGAAGTTTTCATGATGTCTTTTCCTCGCGTTCATCAAGCTCTAATTCGATGATAAAACGGGTGCCTTGTACCGATTCTCCTTCTTTTTCGTAGGGACTCTCTACCCGCACTTTACCGCCATGACTTTCGACAATTTTCTCCACAATGCTTAGCCCCAACCCGCTGCCTCTTGTTTTGGTGGAAAAATACAAATCAAAAATGCGTTCTTTGTGTTCGCTCCGAATCCCTTTGCCCTGATCTTCAATAAAAATCAGCGCCGTGCGCCCTTCTTTTTTCAAGCGGACAAAAACCGGCTGATCTGCCTGCGAAGCTTCCATCGCATTTTTGACCAGATTGATCAGCACCTGTTTCATTTGGTCGGGATCGATGTTCACGTAAAGACCCGGTGTGGTTTCAAAGTGCAAAGGATTCGGGCCGTGCGCCTGCAAAACCGGCTCCAATTCCTTTAAATATTGCGCCAAATCCAGACGCTGGAATTCCAGGGTAGGTGTTTTGGCGTACATTAAAAAGGATTGCACAATCTTGTTGATGCGTTGTGTTTCTTGCCGAATGGCTCCGGTCATTTGCCGGAATTCATCCGGGCTTTCGGTAGGTTTAAATTCCTTTTGCAGGCGCTGGGCCAACATGGCAATACCGTTCAAAGGGTTGCGAATTTCGTGCGCCACACGGCTGGCCAATTCGCCCATCGCCATTAGCTTGCTTCGTCGGCTGCGCATCCGCTCCAGTTCCCGCTGGCTGGTAAAATCACGCACAATAATCAGGAACAAACGGTGGGTTTGCTCTGCACCTTCCTGCCCGCGAAAACGGATGACGCGTCCGCTTAGCAGTAAATACCGTCCCTGCCATTCCAGGGCGGCATCGTCAAATTCCCGAAAGTTCAGAATTTTCTCTTTCACAGATTCTTCAAACGGCAGGTGGGCCACCGCGGCCGGTTTGTCTCCTTTTCGCAGGCCCAGGTTTTCTTCGGCCCATTTATTCAGCAATTCGATTTGGCCCTGTTCATTAACGGCGATAATGCCTTCGCTCATGTTGGCCAGAATGGAACCGGTGTACGTTTCGATCTGGTTGAGCTTTTCCTGCAAAAAGAACAGATTTTGCCGGCTAATAAAAAAGCGCAGAACAATAAACCCGATGATGAGCAATAATAACGAGTTCAGAATCAAACGCTGCACCAAACTGGTTTGCAGGTGACGAAGCGATTGCGCCGAAATTCCAACCCGTACCCACAAACCTTCCGGGGCGCGCTGCCAATAATCGAAAATTTGATGTCCCTGCACTTCGACAATTTGCCATTTAAAGTGCCCCATGTTTTCCAACTGCCGGGCAGAAAGTGTCTCTAAAGGCGGCAGGCCCTCTTTTTTCGACTGGACAAGCACCCGTTCCCCCCTGCGTAATTGGATGTAAAAAATGGACGGCGCTTGAATCATCTGTTCCAGCCAACGCTTTAAGCGGTGGAAGCGCACCATTTTGTTCATTAGCAGAGGGCGATAAAAAATAAAGACAAAACCTTTGTTTCCCGCACGCCGGATTAGTACGCCCGGCGGAATGCGGAAGGAATATTTTTGCGGATCGATTAACTGCACTACCGAATCACGCGGCAAGGCCCGGATTAGCTCTCTCAGATGCCTGAGCAAATTCTCATCCAAATAATGATGCCCGATGCGCTTGTTACGCGGTTTGCGCAGGTTGCCATTCCGGTCGAAATACAGCACAATGCCGCCAATGCGTTCCCGGGCAAAACGCAGGACCTGTTTTTTGTCGGTGGCGGTGCTGTCGATTTGACGCAATGTGTAGCTGTCTTCCCGGAGCCGTTTGCGGCGTTCCTGAAAAACTTCTTCGTCAAAGCGCAGCATGTTTTCTCCGCTGCGCACAATAATCTGTGCCACCAGACGGCTTTGGTCGTGCCACAAGTGCAGCAAATCGTTTTTACCGGAATGGTATTCCAGAAAGGCCGGCAGAAAAATAATCAATGCCAGAAGGAGAAAAAGCGCAACGCCCCAAAATTTGAGTTTGCCGGAATGATTTAATTTCATGAAATTTCTCCATGTGTTTTCTGCAAATTTCCGCTCCCGGACGAAATGGCAATTTGCATCGAATTTATTAAAACCGCAACTTAGGTTTTTCGTTAGTCAGAGAAAGGCATTTATGCGCTTACCGAAAAACTGGGAAGACGGACTGCGTCCTTTTTTAGATTTGACCGCATTCTACCGCGATTTGGATGCCTTTGTGGCTTCTTTCCCGTCGATTGTTCCGCAAAAGGAAAACATTTTTGCCGTGTTTCACCGCGTACCTTTCTCAAAAGTTTGCTGCGTTCTTTACGGCGAAGACCCTTACCCGCGCATCACCTCGGCCAATGGCATTGCCTTTTGGGATGCCGAAATCAAAACATGGGACGACAAAACCGTGGGTAATTCCATGAAAAACATTCTAAAAGCCTTGCTGGTCGCCCACGGCTATGCCACTTACCACACTCCCATTAAAGAATGCCGCCAAATTGCCGGGCGTTTGGGGATTAAAGGCCCGGCCGATTTATTTGAGCACTGGCTCCGAAAAGGCGTTCTTATGGTAAACGTGGCCCTGACATTTAGTTCTTTCGCCGAAAAGAAAAAACACTTTAAATTTTGGGAACCCTTCCACCATGCGCTTATTCCGGCACTTAACCGGCGTCCGGCCAGCCCGTTTTACATTTTGTGGGGTAAAAAGGCGCAACAATGGGAGCCCACCATTGTCCGCACCATCGACGACCCACAAAAAATCCTGAAATTCGGGCACCCCACTTTTATTCATCAATTTCTCAGGCCCGACCAGCCCACCTATTCGCCGTTTACCCAAATCGAACAAAAGACCGGATTCTCGTGGCTTTAGAATAAGTCTTCGCCTCCAAAATCATTCTCCAGGCCATTGTCATCTTTTTGCCGTTTCTTTTGGTAATTATTAAAAACCCAGCTTGCGGTCAAAGAAAACAGCGGCCCCGGGCGATCCATCTTGCGGTAGTAGTAAAAATCGGCTCCTTCCGAGGTGTATTCGTGGCGCATGGTGTTAAGCAAATCGCGCACTTGCAACGTCAGCGATAGTTTTCTGTGAAAGAACTGTTTTTTCAAAGCCAAATCCACCACAAAAAAATCTTCTGTTCTTCCCTGCGAGGTAACCGTGGGACTGTTGTAACGCACATTTGCCTGCAATCTTCCCCAACGCCCGAAGCGAAAATCGTTGTTCAAGCGGACGTTCCAGTTAAAACTTTCCCGGGAAAAATCCAATTCGTCCAACGTACCGCGCACCTGATAGCGATAAAACGAGCTCATGTAGTTTACCGTCCACCACCGAAACACATCACGATTAAACAGCAATTCCACACCCAGGGCATAATCTTCCCCCACATTTTCAAAAGTCTGCAGAATTACATTGGGTTTGTACGGGTAAACCGATCGGATGCGTTCGACCTTGTTGTGCGTCACCCGATAGTAGGCTTCCACGGAAATTAGGTTTCTTCCCCAGAAAATCTGGTGTCCCATTTCGTAGGAATCGATGTATTCGGGTTTCAGCGCCGGATTTCCGCGACGCACATTGTAGGCATCGGTCCATGTTAGAAAAGGCTCCAGAAACCAAGGGCGCGCCCGGTGAATTCGCCGGGTGTAGCTTACCATAATTTGCCGTCCGGTAGAAAATCGGTAAGAGAGATGAAGCGTCGGGAACCAGTCCCAGCGATCGATGGTGAATTTTTGCGAATCTCTGAGCGCAATGGAACGGTACGTGTATTCGGTACGAAGCCCCACCTGATAGCCCAGCGCAGCCCATTGGGAAGCCAGGGTTGCGTACAGGGCGTGAATATCGCGTGTGCTCGTTGCCTGATGACTAAACAAGGGTTGAAAGAGATATTGTCCGGTTTGCGGGTCGTAATCGTACTGTTTGTTTTCATCGTCCGAACGCAGTAAGCGGCTCTGGTAACCGCTTTCCAATTTGGTCACCTCGGAAAAAGGATGTGAATAGTCCACTTTAAAGCGCCAGCCGGTAGCCGGAGATTGCTGCTCGATGCGCTGCCCCGAAAGCAATTGCTGCTCCGGAGAACGCAAAGCGTTGGTTTCCTTTTCGTCTCCGGTTCTTTTGTTGAACAGAACCAGCGCTCTTAAGGCGTGGTCTTTTTCGGGCCATTTGTGTTCAAAATTAACGTTTACCGCGTAAATGTTTCCGCTGCGTTTCCAGCGATCCAGACTGGTCGATGTGGTTTCAAGGTCCTGCGGGCTGCTTCCGTTCCGATAAATCAAATCGAATTCGCGTTCCATGCTCCGATTGCCTGCCCTTCCGCCAAGCGAAAGCACATCCCAGGGCCCCAAATTAATGTCGATCGAGGCGCGGATGCCATAGGGCACCATTGTCCAGCGGGAATCTCCGTACGAGTTGGTGTAAAAACTTTGTCCGTTCCGGTCGGTACGGCGCTCCAGAGTTTGCTTCCCGGGAAAATTTCTGCGGTTGTATCGGGCAGCAAAGTTAAGCGTGTAGCCTTTCGTTCGGCGACTGACTAAAAAATCGCTTCCGTACCGTTCGTAAGTTCCGGCGCTGGCATTAACCATGCCCGCAATTCCCCGCAATTTGTTCTTTTTGAGAATAATATTGATGATTCCGGCCACGCCGTCCGGATCGTATTTGGCCGAGGGATTGGTAATGATTTCGATGTTGTCGATGCTGCTGGCCGGAATTTGCTGCAGCACTTCGTTTGCGTCCAGAATCGTAGGACGCCCGTCGATCAAAACCTGAAAGCTCCCGCTGCCCCGCAGGCTCACATTCCCGTCGATGTCCACATTTACCGAAGGAACGTTTTCCAGAACATCCACGGCCGTACCCGATTGTGCCGTGGCCTGTTCGCTTACCTTGATGACTTTTTTATCGATCTGGTAGGTAATGGGCGCACGTCTGGCCTCGACTTCCACGGTTTCACCGGTCAGAGTGGCCGGTTCCAGAAAAATTTCTTTGAATACGATCTCCCGCCGCCGGGGTGTCAGGCGCACCGGGGCAATGCGTTTTTTAACGTATCCCATAAAATCCACATCAAGGTAATAGCGTCCGGGACGGAGTCCTTCCAGTCTGAAATATCCGTCCTTGTCGGTGATGGTGCCCGTAATTTGTGTGCTGTCTTTGGCAGAATACAAAATGATGTTGGCATATTCGATGGGAATTTTTTCTTCGCTATCGTAAACAATTCCGGAAATGGTGCCGTTAAAATTAGCTCGTGGCATGCCTTTTGGGGGTTGCCCGAACACAAATTCTACGCCAATCACAAAGATCCACAGAAATAGCTTGAAGCGTTTGTTCATTAAAGACCTCCCTTGCCCCATGTAAACATTAACCCTCGAAGGAAGCAACTTACGTGCCACCTGTCCAACCCAACAAAAACCGCTTTTACGGAAGAAATGGCGACCAAAACGCCGAACAGATTCGACCAAAATGCCGAATTGTTAAAGGTGTATTTGAAAGGCAGGAGGAACTCGAAAGAGAAAAGATTCCACTCAGGGCATTACCTGCTAACGGACAAATTTTGCTTCTTTCTCTTTGCAATGCACGCAAATATTGGTCGTTGGTACGGCTTTTAAGCGGGCCTCTTCTATTTCCTGACCGCACACACGGCAAATGCCGTAGGTCCCGTTTTCGATGCGTTCCAGAGCGGCATCAATTTGCCCCAAATATTTGTCAAAGCGGGCCAAAAACAGGAAGGCCTGTTCACGATTCATCGTGTCGGTGCCAAATTCGGTAAATTTGTAGGCATTCTTGGCAAAGTCTTCTTCTTCGTCGTTTAAGCTTTGCACAAGCTCTTTGTAGCGATCACGCTCTTTTTTGGTTTCTTCCCGTTTGCGTAAGAGAAGTTCCTTAAATTCCTGTAATTTTTCCGGACTCATTCCTGCTCCCTCCTCATTAATCACAAATTTTGCAGAATTTACGGTGGATTTTACCTCAAATTCAATAGTTAGATGCACAAAACCGTAAAAAGTGGGGCAAAATTTGTTAATGGTGGGAGGCCCCCCGGTACATTTTTTCCCCGGCTTTTACGGCCACGGGCAAAATATTCATTGCCGGTGGCAAAGGACAGGTTGCGTAGGGCGTAAAGGCACAGGGCGGATTGTACGCCTTGTTGAAATCGATGACCGTTTTGCCCTGTGCATCAACCGGAGGTACTTCCAAAAATCGGCCTGCCCCGTACGTCTCGTTTCCGTTGGTCGCATCACCGAAAATAATTGACAGCGTATCTTTGGGACTTCTTGCCAATGTTTGCAAACGAAATCTTTTGCCCGAAAGCGTAAATTCCAGTTCTCCGGGGCTCGTCGCCAATGCTTTGGTACCCAGCACCGTAGGCACAGCTACCTTCCGGGGCGGGTCGTAAGGAATGAAGCGGGCTTCTACCTTCCAGCGGGAGCTCACGGGAAAATAGTCAAGGCCCTTAAAATTCCTGATCGCCGCATTCTGCCGATCCTTTAAACGGATGCCAAAGCGCTCTCCGCGCTTGATCACGTACCACAAATAGCGCCCGAATTCCATGTGCGTGGGCCTGCCATCGGCATCGCTGTGCAAACTGCTCGTTTTTAACCGGGCACCATCAATGGTAACCGGCAAGCGGGTTTCCAGCACCACACGTACCCGGCCGTTTTCCAGAATAAATCGTCCCAGATGGTCGGTACGTGTGCTGTCGGGAAAACGGATGTCGTCTTTCGGGCTGAAGCCGAAACGATTTTCACCGGGTTCCAGCCAGAACAAACCGGCCAGGCTAAGCCAGCTATCGTTACGGGTCAAACGCGCAATGCGTTGTTTACGCCATTGCAAAATGCTTTCACGTTCGCTTTTTTCATTGGTGGCTTTTGGGCTGCCACAGCCAAAGAGTAAAAAAATCGGGATCAATAACAAAATGCAAGGCGAATGGCGCATGAATTTTTCCCTTTCACGATTCCAGATATTTCCGGACCTGGTGCATTTGTTTTTGCAGATATTCCTTTAGCCGTTTCTTCCAGAACAACCGGTTTAAGAGGCGGGGGGTAAATCCGGGAACGTCGTACCACAATTCCCAATGAATACCGGTAGTACCGTCGGCCAATCGCGTAATGCCTATTTTTTGTTGCACCCCTTTGAGTGGTTGAAGCGGATCGTCTTTCTGCAACGGAACAAAATCGATGGTGAACCGACGCTTGTTAAAATTTAAGCGGTAATGGACCTGCATGGTGTCGAATAGTACACAGCTCATCCGGGCAGAATCGGGTAAGTCAATCAAATAGGAGTCGTGTGCCAGCCAAATCGCCAATTGTTTAAAAACTACGGGTTGGGGAATTTCGGTGGTCATTTCGGCCGCCAGTCGGGTTTCCCTTTGCGAGGTAAACATTAGGATGAGAAGCCCTGCCAACAATAGCGAAATGGCAGCAAACAAAATTTTCTGATATTTCATCGGTCCCTTGCGAAGATTAATTTTATGATTTTAGATTTTCAACGCACCAGTTTAAGTGCCTGATTGGCCGCCACAAGCACCGGGTCCCAAACCGGGCTGTAGGGCGGGGCATAGCTCAGGTCTAATCCGGCAAGCTCTTTTACACTCAATTTAAGCTGGATAGCCTCGGCCAAAACCTGCAATCGTTTATCGACACCTTCTTTGCCTGCAAGCTGTGCGCCCAGCAACCGTCCGTTGCCGGCACTAAAAATAAGTTTAATGTGAATCGGCTGTGTTGCGGGCATGTAGCCGGCCCGGGAATGTCCCTTGATTTTCACGGTTTTTACATCTCTGGCAAAACTCTCGGCTTGTTGCAGTGACAAACCGGCCTTGCCCACTTCCAGGTCAAACACCTTGACGATGGTGTTGCCCACCACAGAAGGCATGGTACTGTGGCCGCCGCTTGCATTGTCACCCGCAACCCGTCCCTGCTTGTTGGCAATGTTTCCCAGAGGCATGTATTCGTATTTGTTGGTCACTGCATTCTTAACTTCGGCACAGTCCCCTGCGGCAAAAATACGAAAGGAGCTCGTGCGTTGGCGGGCATCCACTTTAATGGCTCCACTACTTCCCAATTCAATGCCTGCTTTTTGTGCCAGCGAACTATTCGGCCGCACCCCAATCGATAAAATTACCAGAGTGGCTTCTATCGTTTCACCCGATTCCAATTCCACTCCGGTAACGGCATGGCTACCCACAATCCGTTTAGCCCCCACCCCGCTGTAAATGCGGCATCCTTTATTTACCAGTTCTTCATTTACTATGGCAGCCATGTCCTCATCAAAGGCGGGCAAAACATGAGGTTTTAATTCGACAATACTCACCTGCAAGCCCAGCCGGCGAAGCGCCTCGGCCATTTCCAGTCCGATGTAACCACCGCCGATAATCACGGCATTTTTGTGGCGCCCGGACTGAATTTCTTCTTTTAAACGACTGGCATCCGCCAAAGTACGCACAGTAAACACCCCGGGCAAATCCACACCTTCCATCGCCGGAATCACAGGCCGCGCTCCCAGCGAAAGAATCAATTGATCGTAAGTTAGCTTCTCCACCGATTCGGCAGCCTTCCGACGAAAATGAACCGTGCGTTGCCGCGGGTTAATTTCCACCACTTCGTGTTCCAGCCGTACATCGATATTTTCTTTGAGAAAAGCCTCGAGGGGCAAGGCGACCAGCTTCCCCACTTCCGAAATTTCCCCGGCAATAAAATACGGAATACCGCAGGCTCCGTACGACACCACCGACGATTTTTCCAGAACAATAATTTTTAACTCCGGATTGTTTCTGCGTGCTTTACGCGCCGCAGACATACCGGCAGCATTTCCACCGACAATAACCAACGTAGGCGCCTGACCTTGCATGGTTTTCCTTTCGTTTTAAAAACGCCTTTCAATCCGGCAATACTCAGCCATCATTTGAATTGAATGGAATTAAAATACACATTAATCCGGGTTCATTCAACACAAACCTCGCCTGGAGGTCAGCGCGGGAATATTTTGCGCAAAATTAAGTTAAAATAAATTTAAGACGGAGTTTGACTGTGCGTGATCGCGCAGGAATGGTTTAACTGCTTAATTCGGCAAAAGTTCTTTTGAATGCAACGTTATTAAATTAAATTTAGAATGTACGGTAAAAGGATCATTTTAAAGGGAACAAATTATGGCAAAAGTCATCATTATTGGCGCCGGATTTGCTGGCCACACGGCTGCTCTTTATTTGGGCTCGGCTCTGGGCAAAAAGCACGAAATCACGGTGATCAACAAGTACGACTACTTTTTATTCATCCCTTCGCTGGTTTGGGTTTCCATCGATCACATGAAACATGAAAAGACCCATTTCCCTCTGGCACCGGTGTACAAAAAAATGCACATCAACTTTGTACACGGAGCGGTTAGCGAAATTCATCCCGATGAGCAATACGTTACGGTTGTTCCGGCCAATGGCAATGAAGTACAAAAGCTGGAATACGATTATTTGATTAATGCCACGGGACCCAAATTAAACTTTGAAGCAACCGAGGGACTGGGGCCGCACAAAGGAAACACATATTCCATTTGCACCCTGGAGCACACGCTCCAAACACGCGAAAAGTATTTGCAAATGGTCGAAGAGATGAAAAAGGGCAAACGCTTCAAAATTGTGGTGGGCACCGGGCATCCCGGAGCGACCTGCCAGGGGGCGGCGTTTGAATTCATCTCGAACCTGCACAAAGCTTTGCTCAAACTGGGTTTGCGCGACAAGGCAGATTTACTCTGGCTGTCCAACGAACCGGCTCTGGGCGATTTCGGGGTGCGGGGCGTGCAGACCAAACGAAAGAATCGCGTTTACACCAGTGAAGAATTTGCCAAAGAAATCTTCTCGGAATACGGTATTGAATGGGAAATTCAGAAAGGCGTTTACAAGGTTGACGAAAAGGTCATTTACTGGGAAGACTATGAGGGCAAAAAGGGTGAAACCCCGTATGATTTTGCCATGCTCATTCCCCAGTTTTTAGGCGTTCCCATCAAATACCTGGACAAAGAGGGCAACGATGTTTCTTCCCAAATTGTAAATAAAGCGGGATTGACCATTGTCGATGCGATTTACGGCTTGCCCTACGATGAGTTGGTCAAAAATCCCGATGCCTGGCCGGGATATTACCAGAATCCCACCTATCCCAATATTTTTGCCGCCGGCATTGCCTTTGCCCCTCCCGGAACTATTTCTCGTCCGCACACCAATCCCAATGGCATGACCATTGTGCCGGCTCCGCCCCGTACCGGAATGGTTTCGGGCATTATCGGCCGTATCGTGGCGAAAAACATCATCGATTTGATTAAACGCGGAAGAATGACCCACCACGAACGGATGACCGAAATGGTGGCGGCCTGTATCGCGTCCATGGGAGATTCACTGTGGGACGGCGGTGCGGGAACGATTATCATGTATCCGGTTGTTCCCGATAATCGACGTTTTCCCAACGAAGCCGGACGCGATTTGTTTGTAACCCACATGGAACGGGGGCTGGCCGGCGCCTGGATGAAACGCATGATTCACACAACGTTCATATGGAAATTTAAGGGGCGTCCCGGTTGGCAAATTATTCCCGAATAATAATTTAAGGAGGTTTTACCATGTCCTTACGTACAAATAAATTATATCAGTTGTGGCGATTTATCGTTTTAAACATTAAAATTTTGAAAGCTGTGGATCACAGTAAACGCTCGTAAACGCCACGTTGCTTCGTATTTTAACCATAAAAAAAGCGCGAGAAATTTTCCCGCGCTTTTTTTGTTTTTGGGATGCGTAACCGTTTATTCAGGAATCAGCTCAAAATTGGCGATGGTTGCCTGACGGGTAACCACTTTAACGTTTTCCTTTTCCTGCCACTTGTAGCCTTCTTTTTCCACTTCTACCGAATACGTACCCTGGGGCAAAGCCATCACTTTGTAATAGCCGCGATGATTGGTAAAAGCACGGGTTACTACGGTATCGGCCTTAACCGTGATTTGTGCATCGGCAATGGCCACGCCGCTCGTATCGCTGACAAAGCCCATAATGCTTCCGGCTTTGTGCATGCTCATGGCACGAATTACCGGTCGGAAGCGGAAGAATCCGGGCATGGGGAAATTTCCGTGCCAGCCCCCGCGAATAACCAGCGATTTGCTCAGATCGAAATCGAGCAGTACCGAAACGGAATCGCCTTCCTGCACTTCTACCGGCGGGGCGATGATGATGCGGACACCGGCTTTATGGTTGTCGGGCACGTTCAGGCTGAATTCCGTACCGTTCACATATTTTACGTGCAGCGAATCGATCTTTAAACGGATCATGTTGTAACGTCCGGCGGGCACCACGGCCTGCGGGAAATCGGACGTAACGCCGTTACGCAATTCCAGCAAATTAACCGACTGTTTACCTTCCCAGACGGTAATAAAGGCGCCATGACGCGTGCTGTCCACGGCATGCAATTCGATTTTGGTGATGGTCACGTTCACTTCGGCGAACCATTTTAAGGGAAACGGATCGTCGGTGATTTTTACGGTTACCGTTCCCTGATCGGCGCCGGGGCCGGAACCGTCATCGGCCTTTTGACAGGCGGTTAGGCTGAGCCCCAAAGCAATAATTGCCAGGAGAGTCAGTTTGATAAAAGGATTAAATTTACGCAACATAAATACCTCCTAAATTTGTTGTTTTCTTACTTACATTTCCTTTAGACGAATAATAACAAATTTTGTTCAAATACAAATGACTGGCATCACAGGGGCACTTTGCGCCCCATTCCTTGGCACCTGACTGAAGTCAGGTGCTAAGACCGGGGTTCTCTTCTGCTAAAGGAACCACTTCAGCGGTTTTGTCCCCGGGTGCATCCGGATGGTCCCCCAAAAGAAACCGTTACCGGACACTCTGCCTTCCCGGCACCGTGCTTTAGCGCGGTGCGAATCGGCACACCCCAAAATTTATTTTGGTAAAAGATGGTACGCTATCATGAACTTGCCTGAGCACCATGAAATTTTTGCAATGGAAATTCCGGAACGGTTAATAAGCGTGCGGTTATTAGAATCGCTCTTTTGGCGGCATCACCATGTTGCGTCTGTGCCACGATCTACCATGTTATTCCGTGGAGCTTGACTTTGAAAGTTAAACACATCGGATGATTCTTTTTTTTTTTCGAACAGTCACAAAAGGCTTTAAGGAATTCGCACGAAATAACCGATGCACAGCTTAAGCACCACACGATTTCATTGGAAATTCGTTCACCCCGTTTTCCCCACCGATTAAAAATTGAAATCCATCGTGAATTAAGAAATTGGGAACACGAGGAAGCGATCACCTTTTCTCGCTATGGAATCACAGGTTCTGGTAAAGGCACATTGTCGCAGGCCATGCAAAATAAATTCGAAGCGTTAAGCAATTGCAGGGTCGTTCACGAGGCGGAATGGGGGAAATATTCCATTCGCAACGGATTTAGTCTTTTGCGGGAAAAACTGGCAATGCTCGCTTAATAGCCTACAAATTCAATTCTATCCTGAAATTCTGAAAAACAATTTAATCCAATAGAGCAAACCGATCCGCATCTTTCCAGGCAGGAAATTTTTCCCGGTAGCGTTCCAGAGCTTCCCGGTCCAATTCCACCGTAACCACCTTTTCCGTGTGCCCCAAATCGGCCAGAATATTACCCACGGCATCCACGGCCAGCGAATCGCCCGAGTAAGGAATATTCAACCCGTCCGTACCCACACGATTTACCCCGACCACGTAGGCCTGATTTTCCGCAGCCCGCGCTTGCAGCAAAGAACGCCAGGCCGACACACGTCGTTGCGGCCAATTAGCCACGTACAACGCCACATCGTAGGCCAAATTCACATTGCGCGACCAAACGGGAAAACGCAAATCGTAGCAAACAAAAGGACGCACCCGCCAGCCTTTTAATGTAAACGTGCGCAAATCCCGTCCGGCGCTGTACACCTTGTGCTCCCCGGCCATGCGGAACAGATGCCGTTTGTCGTACCAACCCGGCTTGCCTTGCGGCCTGGCCCAAATAAAACGATTAAAAATCGTTCCCTTTTCTTGCACAATAATACTGCCCACCAGCACGGCACCGAGTCTTTGCGCCATCTTTTGCATCCACAGCACGCTCGGCCCGTCCATTGTTTCGGCCAAAGCAGCGCCTTCCATGGTGAATCCGGTGGTGAACATCTCGGGCAGCACAATCAAATCGACCGACGATTCAATGGCAGCAATCATCGATTCGAACTTTTGGCGATTGGCTTGCGGATTTTGCCAGACCAAATCGGCCTGTACCAGTGCGACCTTTAAATTCTGCATAAGCGCTCCGCGGCTTGAAAGAGGGTTTCATCTTTTTTGGCAAAACAAAAGCGTACAAGTGTTTGTTCCGGTGGCCGGGCGTAAAAAGGCGACATCGGAATAGCCGCCACGCCGTGCTCTTTAATCAGCCACTCTGTAAATTCCAAATCCGGCCGATCACTTATCGCTCGGTAATCGGCCAATTGAAAATAAGTGCCGTGGCAGGGCAACAATTTAAAACGGGACTTCTCCAGAAGCCGCACAAACAAATCGCGCTTCTTTTGGTAAAATGCGCCCAATTGCAAATAGGATCGATCTTGCTGCAAAAAGGCAGCGTAGGCCCACTGCACAGGTGTATTCACCGCGTAGGTAATGAACTGATGAATTTTGCGGAATTCATCCGTCAGTGCTCGGGGAGCCGCGCAATACCCCACCTTCCAGCCGGTGGTGTGGTAAGTTTTTCCGAACGAACTAATGACAAACGTACGTTCCCGCAATTCCGCATGACCCGCCAAACTCAGATGCATTTTACCATCAAAGGTGATGTGCTCGTAAACCTCATCGCTGATCAGCAAAATCGACGTGCCGTCCACGATTCCGGCCAATTGCGCCAAATCGTCTTTACCGAGCAAACTACCGGTGGGATTGTGCGGTGTGTTCAAAATGATCAATTTGGTGCGTTTGGAAATCGCTTGTTTTACCCGCTGCCAGGGGATGGAAAAATCCGGGGATTGCAGCGGAATGAGAACCGGCTTTCCCCCGGCATAGCGAACCACCGGAGGGTAGGCATCGTAAAACGGCTCGAAAATAATGACTTCATCACCCGGATGCACCGTGGCAGTAATGGCGGCATAAAGCGCTTCCGTAGCACCGGCCGTAACAGTGATCTCGCTTTCGGCATCATAGGTGACGCCGTAAAGATTTTGCATCTTTTCGGCCAAAGCCTGTCGCAAAGGCAA
The DNA here is from genome assembly GCA_964468415.1 of uncultured Caldithrix sp. GTDB lineage: Bacteria > Calditrichota > Calditrichia > Calditrichales > Calditrichaceae > Caldithrix. Next base: position 763 of record CAYXUS010000255.1, on the reverse strand, counting down.
AATACCCGGCATCGGCGCGTATTGATTCTTGCCCTGTTTCAAATTCTCCGCCACCAATTGCACCAGCGCCGGATCGGGATCAAAGTCGGGAAAGCCTTGCGAAAGATTAACCGCTCCGTAATCCTGCGCCAGTTTGCTAATGACGGCAAAGATGGAGAGCTGCAAATCGGGAAGTTTTGAAGGAAGCGAGAGTCTCATAATTCCGCCTACGAATTTTGCGATTGAGAAAGCATTCTGTTTTGCCGTCGGCGCGCCCAACTAACCACAATAGCCAGGGCGTAAAAGAACAGCCAAAAGCCGGACACGCCGCGGATGTTACTGCCCTGCCAATTGGTACGAATCATCATGCCCATATTGATCACCGCGTAAAGCATGAAAAATCCGGTTAGAATCAAAAGAGACAGCGGTGCGTTTTGGGTAACCAAACGTACCGGATGTTCATCCGGCTGGGCGCGGTGCAATTCTTTCAGGAATTTACTGGTAAACAACCAGGCGACAATCATTCCGGCCGTTAAGGACATGTCGACAAAACCTGGGATGTCGTTCACCCCTTTAAAAATCAAAAGATGAACGCTCAACGAAATTATTAGCAAAACAGCCGAGGCCAGTCCGGTAATGAGCGGTTTATTTGTCATGGATTACTTTCTTTTGATTCAACCACCGTTTGAATAAATTAGCAAGATTCCGCGAACAAATCAAAATAGAAGAAAACATTGACAGGCGGATGGTACGGGAGGGGAATGAAAAAGGAAAAATGAAAAAA
>CAYXUS010000254.1:0-7168 GCA_964468415.1 uncultured Caldithrix sp. | reverse complement strand
CGGCGAGCCGGTGGCCGCCTTTATGGAATGGGCCGAGGTGGTGCGCGACGGCGTGGTGGTCGATTACATCGGTGCGGTGGACATTGTGCGTCGTTTGCTGCAAAAGGCCAGCGAAAAACTGGGCATTACCATCGAACGCGCCATTACCTCTTTCCCGCCGGGAACCGAGCCGCGTATTTCGCGCAACGTGGTGGAAAATGCCGGTTTACAGGTGGAAGCGTTAATCGACGAGCCCTCCAGCGTGGTGCGCCTGCTGGGCATTCGGGATGGCGCGGTGGTCGATATCGGCGGGGGAACCACAGGACTTTCCGTGGCAAAAGAGGGCAAAATCGTGTACACCGCCGACGAGCCCACCGGCGGGCATCATGTGACTTTGACCATTGCCGGAAACCGCCATATTTCGTTTGAAGAAGCGGAAAAAATGAAACGCAACGGACAGGCGCACGGTTTGCTTGCCGTGGTGGAACCGGTCTTTCAGAAAATGGCGGATATCATCCGCCGGCACTTGCAAGCGTTTGAAGTGCACACGATCTATTTGAGCGGAGGCACCTTTTGTTTTCCGGGAATTGTGGATGTGCTGCGGCGGGAAATTCCCGACAAACAATGGATTCTTCCGCATCAGCCGTTGTTTTTAACGCCTCTGGCCATTGCCTCGTATCGAAGCGAACAGGATTAAAATCATGCAGCGAGAAGAAATTCTGCAAAAAATACGCGAAGCGGGCATCATCGGTGCCGGTGGCGCCGGATTTCCCACGTACAAAAAATTGGACGCGCGGGTGGAACATATTATTGCCAACGGCGCCGAATGCGAGCCGTTGCTCTACAAGGACCGTTACGCCATGCTGCGCGAAGGCGAACGTCTCTTCCGCGGGCTGGAAATCATGCGCGAACTTACCGGCGCGCAAAAAGTGACTATTGCCATCAAAGAAAAAAACAGGGACATTGCCGAAACTTACGCTGCAATGGCCCACACCCGTGGCATTGATTTTTTTATTTACAAAGACGTGTACCCGGCCGGTGACGAATACATTCTGGTTTACGAAATTACCGGACGACGCATTCCGCCCGGCGGCATTCCTTTACAGGTGGGTGCCGTGGTGGACAACGTGGAAACCATCATCAATATTGCCCGCGCTGTGGACGAAGATCTGCCGGTGGTGGACAAGTTCGTCACCGTAACCGGCGAGGTGGAAAAGGCGATTACCGTGCGCGTACCGGTGGGCACTTCGTTTGAAGATTGCGTTGCCCTGGCCGGGGGGCTGACCACGCCGCGTCCGGCTTTTGTGACCGGCGGGGTGATGATGGGCAAGGTGGAAACGGATGCGCGCCGTCCTATCAGCAAAACCCTGGGCGGATTAATCGTGCTGCCCGACGATCATTATCTGATCAAAAAGAAGACCACACCCAAAGAAACCTACACCCGCATCGGACACGGGCAATGCGACCAGTGCTCGTTGTGCACGGAAATGTGTCCCCGCTACATTCTGGGCTATCCCATCGAACCGCACAAGGTGATGCGTAATTTGCTGATGACCGGCGAGGCTAAAGAGCGGGCCAGCCTGTGGGCCCAGTATTGCGTGGAATGCAACGTGTGCACCATGATTGCCTGTCCCGAAGGATTGGATCCCATGCACATTTGCGTGGATGCCAAGGCTTTGCTGCGCGAAAAAGGGCTTTCCCGCACAGAGGAGGAGCTGGAGATTCTTTTCCGCGATGTGCATCCGGCGCGCGAGGGGCGCGAGGTACCCATCACCACGGTTTACCGCCGTTTGGGATTGACCCGTTACGACCGTAAAAACGAATTTAAGGCCGTAGATTTTCAACCGGATCGGGTGGTGTTGGCCTTAAATTCCCACATCGGAGCACCGGCCAAAGCGATGGTGCAAGTGGGCGATACGGTACGCCGCGGACAAAAGATTGCCGATGTGGATGCCGGGCAGTTAGGTGCCCCGGTACATGCCAGCATCGACGGCAAGGTGACGGAAGTGAGCGCAACAACGGTTACCATCGAGCGATAACCGTTCAATTGACGGTAAGACAGAAAAAGACGAAGCAACATTCCCACGTTAGTTTTTTGAATAAGGCCAGTTTTAGCAAAAAATAAAGTTCAAACGTTTGTTTGAAGAACGGCAAGTGAACCGATTTGTTTTCGTAAAGAGAACAAAATCGCGGCGGGACTTCTTAGATTATTGCAACCCAAAAAATGCTTTTGCTGGGGTAGAGTGAAAAATGTTTTGCATTAAAGTTGGGAATAGAGGAACTTTACATTTTAAGCTTGCGCGGCGAAGCACAAAACGGCGGAAGCTTGCATTTTTGCGACAGGTAATGAACAAACCTGCTGCCAAGAGGAGAAGAAATACATGAAGGGTGCAGGCAAAGGTGCCAAATAATGGGAAGCAGTGAAAATAAAATATTGCGTATTGCCATAAAACCCGAACTTTTGCATTGGGCCAGAGTGCGGGCGGGACGCACTATCGAATCTTTAAAAATGGCTTTTCCCAAATATGAGGACTGGGAAAAAGGAAAAGTGCACCCTACCCTGAAACAACTGGAACGTTTGGCCAGAGTATTACGCGTGCCATTGGGCTTTCTTTTTCTCGATACGCCACCGGAAGAACCGCTTCCCATTCCCGATTTTCGTACGATGCCCCGGGGCGGAGTTTCCCGGCCCAGTCCGGAACTGCTGGACACCATTTACAGTTGTCAGCAAAGACAGGAGTGGTATCGTAATTACCTGATTGCCATGGGAGAGGCACCCTTGCCATTCGTGGGACGCGCCGATTTGACCACAGACCCCGGCGCCGTGGCCGCCGAGATTCGCGCAACGGTTAAACTTGATCTTCAAGAACGGGCTGCTTTTTCTACCTGGACTCAGGCGCTTAATCGGTTCATTGGTCAGGTGGAACAGAGCGGAATTCTGGTAATGGTCAACAGTATAGTGGGTAACAATACCCATCGCCCCTTGGATACGGAGGAATTTCGCGGCTTTACTCTAATTGACGATCTGGCGCCGCTGATATTTATTAACGGAGCTGATACCCTGTCCGCAAAAACGTTTACACTGGCACATGAATTGGCGCATGTCTGGCTGGGAGAAGCCGGGGTTTCCGATGCCCGGCTGGAAACATTTCCAGAAGACAGAGTCGAACGCTGGTGCAATCAAGTAGCGGCGGAAGTACTTGTACCCAGAGCCCTGCTGGCAGAAAAGTATAATGCTCAAAACGAACTTTCGCAAGAGTTAAACCGGCTGGCCCGGATATTCAAAGTTAGTACCCTGGTAATATTACGCCGATTGGCAGATACGGAATTTCTGCACAGGGATACCTACCGAGAAATTTATGAGAAGGAATTGGAACGAGTACTGGCTTATGAACGATTGACCGCCGAAGAGGGAGGGGGCAATTTTTACCACAGTCTTAGCCGAAGAGTGAGTAAACGCTTTGCCCAGGCTCTCATCAGCAGCACAATGGAAGGGCAAACCTTATTTCGTGATGCTTTTGCCATGCTCGGCGTTTCCAAAGTCGAAACTTTCAGGAAATTTGCTCGGGAACTGGGAGTAGGCTAATGGCTTATTTACTGGATGCGAATGTTTTTATTCAGGCAAAGAATCTTCATTACGGATTTGATTTTTGCCCGGCATTCTGGGACTGGCTGGATGATGCCAATAATCGAGGCATTGTTTTTAGCATAGAAAAAGTAGGCGATGAATTGATTGCGGGAAACGATGAGCTGGCAAAGTGGGCCGGAGAACGGGAGACACATTTTTTTCTGCCGCCTGATTCACCGGTGCTTTCCGCATTCGGAACAGTGAGCGCATGGGTAATGAAACAGAACTACGATACGGCTGCAATCAATACGTTTCTTCAGGTGGCCGACTACTATTTGGTGGCCCATGCCCTGGCACACAATTTCGTGGTAGTGACGCACGAAGTGCCCGCCAATACGATCAGGAAAGTAAAAATACCCAATGTCTGTATTGGCCTGGGCAATCCCTTTGACATGTTGCGTCGGGAAGGGGCACGGTTTGTTCTGGGATGAAACAAAGATGGATGATCTGGAAGCATATTCGCGTTGTGAACGGACAGAGGATTATCATGGCAAGGAAGTTTCTCCGGCCGTTATTTTGTTTTTACATGGGAAAGGCCGGTAAGTTTAATTATTTGTTTTTGTTGATGAAATAAAATTTCGGAAAGGAAATACATGAAGGGCGCAGCCATTGGCATTGTGGAAGTTTCCAGTATTGCACGCGGCTTTTTAGTGGCCGATGCCGTGTTAAAACGGGCAGATGTGGAAATTGTGGTCAATCGTACGATATGTCCCGGGAAATACATGGTTTTGATCAGCGGCGATGTGGATGCCGTTAACGCCAGCATCGAAACCGGAATCGAAGTGGGCGCCCATTCCGTAGTCGATCATTTCATCATTCCCAACGTCCATCCCGACGTATTTCCGGCCATTAGCGGACTGGCTGCCCTGCCGGAAATTCGGGCACTGGGCGTAATCGAGGGCTTCTCGGTAGCTTCGGTTATCGAAGCGGCCGATGCGGCGGTTAAAGCGGCGCAGGTGCAATTGATTAACGTGCATCTGGCCATGGCCATCGGCGGCAAGGGCTTTGTGGTGCTTACCGGCGAAGTGGGCGCGGTGGAGTCGGCCGTGGAAGCCGGAGCGGCTGTGATCGAGAAAAAAGGACTGTTAGTGGAAAAAGTGGTAATTCCCTCGCCGCGCAAAGAGATAATCGACGAATATGTTTGATATGCTTCCTTCCTTAGGATTTAGAAAGGCACCTTCCTTTTCCTGTCTCGGAATCATCCGACGGATGATTGGCTCAATAAATGAATAAGCACGACCAGGGCCTGACGGGCCTCCCGGGGCAGACGGGCGATTTGCCGGGCCAGCCCCAGATCGGCATCGTAGGCCGTTTCTGCCTCGCGAACGGCTGTTGCGCCGGGAGTGTACCAGTACGATTTTTCCCCGCATAAAATCCATTCCATGGTTGTTTTACCCAGTTGAGCCAGACGGTAAAGAACATCCGCCGGAGGAATGCGGTTGTTTAAATATTTGCTCACGGCCGATTGCGTTACCCCCAGAGCGCGGGCCAGTTCATGCTGGGTAAAACCCAATTCTTTCCGAATGGCCTCGATGCGTTCCCCGATCCGTTTTTGATCGATTTCCATTTTATTTCTCCGAAAAACTTGAAATATGGCAAAAGGAATAATAAATTCCAATCGGAATATACGAAAAGACGACACCACAATGCAAGAGCAACAACTTTATGCCCTGTGGCAGGCGCTAAGTCACAGTGGGCAATGGGTCTCCGATGGGCAGCACCGTCTTCGCGTTTTGCAACCCGGCCAACTCAATCTCTCTTCCGGTCCGGATTTTACGGCGGCATGTTTCGAACTGGACGGGGTACGTATTTCCGGCGATGTGGAAATGCACATCCACCAAAACGATTGGTACCGTCACGAGCACCACCTGGACAATTTTTACCGCAATGTCGTTTTGCACGTGGTGTCTACGCCGCCGCCGGGCCGGGCCGAAGTTTATTCCGAGGTAAGTCGGCGTCACATTCCTTCTTTTTATCTCGATCCGCAAATGTTGGCGGGAAGCTATGCCGGGCAAAGGTGTCGGCCGCCGGCCCGTGGCGTGGCCCTTTCAGCCCTAAAGCAACTGGCCCTGCGTCGTCTGAAAGGGAAAATGCGGTTTTACGGCCAGCAATTGCAAATTCAGCCGCTGGAACAGGTTTTCTACGAGGCATTTTTACGGGTTTTGGGCTATCCGAACAATGCCCGGCCTTTTCAGCGTCTGGCGCGGCGCATGCCCTGGCCCTGGCTGGTCGAGCAAAGCCGTTTGCTGCCGGAAGCCGGTTTTGATTTTTGGTACGCCCTTTACGCCGGGCAGGCGGGGTTTTTGCGCAAAACCACCAACAGCACCGCTGCTTATCCGGCCCGTTTACGTTTGTATTACGACGGGTTTCGCGATCGGCTACCCGCCTCTGCTTTGTCCGAAGAACAATGGCAATGGGGCGGTGTGCGCGGGGTTAATCATCCCCATTTCCGGCTGGCCGGCTGGGTGGCTTTTTGGCTGAGCAGCGGGCGGCAGCCTTTGCAACGGGTTTACCGGCTGTTCGAGCAACGTTTGCCGTTCCCTCAAATGTGGTCTCTCCTTCGGCAGGTTGTACGGGTGCCGGTTTTCGGATATTGGGCACGGCACCACACGCTGGGCGGTCGGGGTTTGCGCAGGCCTTCCCGCTATTTCTTTGGTCTGGCACGTCTGGCCGAACTGCTAATCAATCTTTTTTTGCCTCTGTTTTGCGTGCTGGCCCGGCAAAGCGGTTCGGTTGGTTTTGAAGCCTATCTGAAAAATTTTTACTTTTGGTTGCCTCAGGTCACGTCTTACCAGGCCGTGCTGCGCTATTTTCCCTGGTGGAAGGCCTACGCAGAACGCTGGCCGCGGCAGGCCGTGTGGCAGGGTTTTATCCAGCTTTATCGGGAATTTTGTGAGCTTGGCAATTGCGCCCATTGCCCTTTGCGACACCGGCCGGTTGACTTGCAGGCCGAAAATGATTAAACTATTGTAGCCGATATTCCGATATAAAAAGACAAACTTGTAACCCTGAACCTTAAAGTGCTTCTAATTTTAATCGAATAATTTAATAACATAGAAGGAGTGTACATGGAGTTTTCATGGCTTGATCCGATCATGATTCGCAATTTTATTTATGCCGTGGTAGGAGTAGTCGTTGGCGTGATTTCTTCGATTATTACCTATAAACTGGTCAACCGGAGCACCCGGTTCGATATTCCCAAAGAATTGGAGAAAGGGAATTTGGCCGTTGGGATGGTGGTGGCCGGTATTTTCATCATGATCGGTTTGATTGTCGGTTTGATTATTGGGATGAGTTTGAATTAATGATGAGAACCTTTTTTGCCGCCATTGTGACATTGGGGATTTTGGCCGGTTGCAAGCCGCAGAGTACGGTGGCCGTACAACCGAATCAGGCCGATAGTGCCCTGATTCGCATGGTGGAACATCGCATCGAGGAAAAAAAGGAACTGGACAAACTGCGCTGGCAACTGGAGCGTTCCAATTTTATGCAGCACATTGCGCGTTACAAACCGATCATAAAAAAATACGCCAAGCGCTACGGATTTGATTATCGTCTGAT
>CAYXUS010000253.1:0-8889 GCA_964468415.1 uncultured Caldithrix sp. | reverse complement strand
ATCTCTGTAGCGTATGATTTATTATTCAGCGCAAAAATTCGCGTTGAAAATTGCTTTAATTAATTGAATTCAATAAATTAACTGGCAATTAAATACCTACGACCTACGGAAACGAAGGTACAAACTAATTTTTGAAAACTTGGGAGCTCATGGAAGTAAATTTGGAAAAGCTGCAGGAAGAATTGGGGTTTTACGGCAAAAGCCCGCAAATAGAAGAATTATTGCAAACCATCGTCATGGTGGCCCCAACCGATCTCTCCGTACTGATTACCGGAGAAAGCGGGACCGGTAAAGAAGTAGTCGCCAATGCCATTCACCGTTTAAGCAAAAGAAGAAACAAACCGCTCATTTCGGTGAACTGCGGCGCCATTCCCGAAGGCATTCTGGAGTCCGAACTTTTCGGACATGAAAAAGGCTCATTTACCGGAGCCATTGCCCAGCGCAAAGGTTATTTTGAAGCAGCCAACGGCGGCACCATTTTCCTTGATGAAATCGGAGAAATGCCCTTAAACACACAGGTAAAGTTGTTGCGCGTTCTGGAAACTTCAGAAATCATGCGCGTGGGAGGGTCCCAACCCATTAAGGTAGACGTACGCGTCATCGCCGCCACCAACAAAAATCTGGAAGCGGCTGTTGAAAACGGTGAATTTCGTCGCGATCTCTACTTTCGTCTCAAAGCCATTACCATTCACATTCCGCCTTTGCGCAAGCGCAAAGAAGACATTCCTCTGCTCGTACAGAAATTCAGCGAAGAATTTGCCAGAAAAAATCAAATACAATTCCGCGGTTTTGCTCCGGAAGCCATCGAACTTCTAAAAGAATACGACTGGCCCGGCAACGTGCGCGAGCTGAAAAATTTCGTGGAAACCGCCATTATTCTAAACAAAGGCGAAATCGTCCGTTCCTCTTACGTGCGCTCGGTACTAAAACTGGAACGGGAAATTCCCCATTCCGATAATTTGCCGGTACCGTTAAACAAAACACCCGATCAGGCCGAACGTGAACTCATCTACCGCACACTCATTTCGCTAAAACTGGACGTTACGGAAATCAAACAAATGCTGGCCCAGCTTTTACAGGCCCAATACGAATGGATGCGCGGTTCCGATCCCTATGCCACGGCACATCCGCAGCACAACGACAAAGAAATCGAAATTCGTTCCCTGAGCGACATGGAAAAAGAGCTCATTAAAGAAACACTGCGCAAATTTAACGGCAATCGACGCAAAACTGCCAAAGCTCTTAAAATCAGCGAGCGCACCCTGTACCGTAAACTTCACGAATACGGACTTTCGTAGGATTTCGAACCATGAAGATCAAAAAAGCCCGATATTTCAGCTCCGCGGTATTACTGGCAGGTTTGCTGCTTTGGACAGCCTGTGGCTACTATTCATTTAAAGGGGCCTTGCCGCCCCATATTAAAACCATCGCCATTCCCATCTTCGACAGTCAAACACCCGATCCGGGAGTGGCCGAAAAACTCAATGAATTGCTGATGGAAAATTTCATCAACGACAACACGCTAAAAGTAGTCGATGAATCAAAAGCCGATTTGATTCTAAACGGAACCGTTTTGCCCATTCGGGTTCAACCAGCCGTTGTACGAAGCGGCGAAGAAGTAGCCGAAGACAAACTAACCGTTCGGGTCAAGGTAAAATGTGAAGACGTCAAGACATCCAAAGTCCTGTTCGATCAAACATTCGAGCACTACGTTCCGTTAAGCATCAATGCCAGTCTGGACGATCGCCAGCAGGCCATTGATGAAGCTTTGAAAATTATTGCCGATAAAATATTAAACGCTACTTTTAGCACATGGTAAAACCACACAAGTTTTGCAAGGGGGAAAAAGAATGATCAGCCCTACCGAATTTATCATGAGTATTGGCAGCGAATCCATTTTGTTCGCCCATAAGGCCGATCTTTTGATCAAAAAAGAACAAATCGAAGAAGCACTCGAACTTTGTGAGGAAGGCGTTAAACGCTTTCCATTTTACACAGAAGGCTATGTGCAGTTGGCCCGGGCACATCAACTGCTCGAGCAGGACGAGCAAGCCGTCGAAGCCTACAAAAAAGCGCTCTTCTTTCAGCCGGGACATGCCAAGGCACTCAAAGGGCTGGCCTACCTCTATTACAAAATGCGCGAAAAAGAATTGGGAGAACGCACACTGGTAACGGCTTATCTTTACGATCCGTTTGATCAGGAACTCCACGATTTTCTAAAAAGCGAAAACTTGCTGGCCGGCATTTACACGCCTCTCGTCTTTGAAGAAGAACAGGAAGAAGCCAGTAACGAAGCAGAAAACGTAACGCTCGATCTGGAAGAAATTCTTGACGATTCCCGTCCCACAGACGACGACGAACGACAACAAATTATTGAAAAAATCGATGAAAATCCGACAAGTGAAGACGAAGAAGACATCGACCATTTTCTTTTCCCCGAAATTGAAGAAGGCACTACCCTCAAAGAAGGCGAAGCCGAACTCGATTTGGGCGAAGGATTGGCTGAAGACGATTTTGAGTCTGACTTTTTTCCCAATGACCTGTCAGACATTACTCCCGGAGTGGGCGAGCCCTCCGAAGATGAAGGTGCAATAATCGAAGAAGCGCCGCCGCAGGGCGAAAAAAGCACCGAAGAGCCCGAAACGGCAGCGGAACAATCCACACCACAGGCTCAGGAACAAAACGAGCGGGAAGAATTTTCTGCCTGGATGATGCAAGATTTGTTTCAGGCGGAAGATACATCGGTAAACGAAGAAACACCACAACCCGAACCGGAAGAACCGGAACATCGGGAAACTTCTTCAGCGGCGGACGAAAGCCTGTTCAGTGAAGAAGAACACCCTGTGCTGGACACCGCCTTAATTTTTGCCGACCACCGTCAGGAAGAGCCTCCATCCGAAGAAAAAGAAGCGGAAGAAAAAACATCTGCAGAGGCCGTCTCCGAAGGAGAAAAACCGGTAGCCGATTTTAACACTCTGGAAGAAGACATCGAACGTATTTCTTCGCAGGACGCGGCCGCCATTGAAAACATCATGACCGAGCCGGCTTCGGAAACTTCCGAAGAACTGGACGAAGTCATCAAACGCATTCAGGAGAGCACCGAAAAGAAAAAAGACGATTCCAGCCTGAAGCAACTGGATTTTGACCGTAAACAAGCCCAGGCCGTAGAAGACGAAGAAGTTAACATAGAAGATATTTTAAACAATCCCAGTTTGCTCACACCCACGTTTGGCGAAATTTTAATCGCTCAGCACAAATTTGAAGATGCGCTAAAGGTTTTTCAGGCCCTGGCCAAAAAAGAGCCGGACAATCCGCGGTTTCAGAAAAAAATCGATTTTTTAACCAAACTGGTTTCCGCAAAAAAATAATGCGTACCTTTTTACTCACTTCTGTTTTCCTGTTCCTGATGCCCTTTTTTTTGGCGGCACAGGCTTATTTTGTCAAATTAAGCCCGGCGGGCATGCAAGAGCGTCCCTACCTTCTCACCTTAACCGGCCCATCGGCATTAAAAAAGCAAGCCGCGCCGCTGTTCAAACCAATTGTCCCGGGTTCCCGGCTGCCTGACGTGCTGCGCCCCTGGCTGCAAATCGACCTCCGATCGCCGCAGGCCCGGCAACAGCTCGATTCCTTAAAAGCCCGTCAGCTCATCGAAAAAATTGAGCCTGTGGGCTTTTTCCGTGTGCACGCCTTTACCAACGACAGCCTGTCCGGCCAACAGTGGTACCTGAAAAAGATTGGCCTGCCCGCCGCCTGGCAGTACAGCGAAGGGGACTCATCCGTCGTAGTAGGCGTAATCGATACCGGCGTGGACTACACCCATCCCGATCTGGCGGCCAACATCTGGCGAAACCCCGCCGAAGCCAACGGACAACCCGGCGTGGATGACGATGGCAACGGCTATGTGGATGACGTGGTTGGCTGGGATTTTACCGATGCTCCAGGCTTTCCGGACGGAGGCGACTATCTGACCCCTGATCCGGATCCTTCGGATGAATTTTCCGGGGGCCACGGCACCGAAGTCGCCGGAATTATCGCCGCCGTAAAAGACAACCACCGCGGCATCTGTGGCATCGCGCCGAAAGTAAAAATCATGGTATTACGGGCAGGTACGGCTTCCGGCTATCTGGAAGAAGACGACGTAATCCGTGCCATGATTTATGCCCAGGCCAACGGGGCGCGCATCATCAACATGAGTTTTGGCGACAAGCAGGTCTCCTCTCTTTTCCACGACGTATTGCGCTATTTATGGAGCAAAGGTGTAGTGCTGGTAACCGCCGCAGGCAATGACGGCAGTCAGGTGCCTTACTTTCCTGCCGCTTTCAATGAAACCATCGCGGTCGGGGCATCCACCGCGGATGACTGGCTGGCAGGATTTTCCAACTACGGCAACGTACTGGATTTAATAGCCCCCGGGGTCAACATGCTCAGTACTGCTCCCGGCAGCACCTACAACACCGTAAACGGAACTTCGTTCAGTGCTCCGGTTGTCTCTGCCGTGGCGGCTTTAATTCTCTCGCGGCACCCCCGGTTCACCAACGAACAGGTACGAACCATCCTTAAAGGCAGTGCTACCGATTTGGGTACACCGGGCCATGATCCGCAAACCGGAGCGGGACGCGTTGATGCCTTGCAGGCCTTACAAATCGAAACTTCCGGCACCTTGCAAATTTCACGGCCCGAACCCAACGTTTTTCTGGCGGAAAGCACGCCGGTCGTAATTACTGCCAACCATCCTGACCTGCGGAGTGTTGAACTGCGCTATGCCCTGGGGCAAAATCCCGAACAATGGTACGAATTGGCCCGCACCGAATTTCACTTTTACCGCAACGATACCATCGCTTTTCTTCCCGTGGCCTCGCTGCCCGACACGCTGGTGCAATTACGCCTGACCATGCAATTGCTCAACGACAGCCAAATTGAAGTGCTACGATCGGTGCGCATCGACCGCACGCCGCCCGTTTTGCAATCTCTGCACATTATTCCGGCCTATCGCGGAACCGAACCCCTGCTTTTGTGTTCCCTTACCACCGATGATCCCACGGCACTTAAAGCCGAACTAACCGTTACCGGTAGCGAGCAGGTACAAAACAGCATCGTCCAGACAACATTCACCCGCAAACATTTCTTCACGATTTCAAAAGAATTCGCCGCTCAGGCCAATCTGCTGACCATCCGCTTCCACAATAGCGCCGGTTTACCGGGACCGGTAAAGCAAATTGCGCTTTCGTTTCCCCGTGATTTTGCCTTTCAGGCCTGGCATCCCATCGGCAACGTTGCACCGCCGGGTTACCTGCTCCCTCACACCACCGATTTGAATCACGACGGTCAAAAGGAAATTATTCAAAGCACCTTTACTTCCAACGGTGCCTTTGGCCCCGTTCATGCGTACGAATTTAACGAAAAGCATTTCGTGGACCGGCTCCTAACCCAAAAGCCTTTTATTCCCCGTGATGCAGGAACATTTTCCCAGGACGGAAAGAGTGTCCTGCTTCTTGGCATGGGCAGCTATTCCTGCTTACTCCAGGCCGACACCCCAAACGACTTTCCCTCGCACCTTGTCTGGCAAGATTCTTCGTTCTGGGCGGCCCGCTTAAGTGACCTTGACGGGGACGGTAAAATGGAAATTATCGGCTACCGCGATTCGATTTACCAGGTGCTGGAATGGGATGGGATTTCTCACTTCCGTAAAGTTGCTGCACTCCCCAACCCATCCGGAGGAGAAAATCGTCTGGGAGTACCTTTTGTTCGAATCGAAGATTTCAATCGTGACGGGCAAAAGGAAATCGTTTTCGGCGATTACGACGGCGATGTCATTGTGTACACCTGCAGCGGCAACAATACCTTTACCCTGCTGGCCACAGGAAAGGCCCTGCAGTCCGATGCCACCGATTTGCTAACTTGTGCCGACCAGCGCATCTTTGCACTGACGCACACCACCGAAAGTGAGAATCTGGAATCGCAATGGCAACAACGCTACTGGACTTTGGAAACGCTTTCTGTCGCCGCTCATTCGCAATCTCTTGCACAAACCTTGCTGACCGGTTTCTACCCCTACCATCCCAAAAAGAATTTCCGAAACGCATTGGAATATTGGAGGTCCGAAAACAAGGGTTTCATTTTTGCCGGAGTGTACCCTTATCTTTATTTGCTGCAAAATACCGCGGAAGGCTGGCAACCCGTGTGGTCGGTTTCCTCTTTCAATTCCAACGCCATCATCGTGGAAGATTTGAATCAAGACGGACAAACGGAATGCTATTTTAACGACGGGCAGGCTCTGGTGGGCTTTGCGCAGGAAATGGTGCGCCGTCCCGATGCTCCGCTAAATTTACGTGTGTTGCCACAAGACACATTCCGGGTTCTCCTGCAATGGGACGGAAACGCTCCGCACGGCTTCAACATTTACCGCGGAACGGCTCTTTCCCAGCCCCGCTTTTTAAGCCACGTTTCCCAAAGCCCCTTTCTCGATCGTGTGCCGCACCCGGGAGAATATTACTTTTACTACATCACGGCCGTCGATTCCACCGCCGATTTTATCGAAAGCGCTCCGTCGAATCTGGATTCGGCCCGCACCGCTCCTCCGCCTCGCCTGCTGCGCGCCTGGCAAATTAATGCCCGCCAGATCGGCCTTGAGTTCGATCAGCCCATGCGTCTTCTGCCCGGTTTACTCCCCACAGTACGCCTGCAAACGGGATTAACCACCCATTCGGTTTCTTTGCTGCAGCCAGAGACGAAAGTGTTGGTTACCTTTGAACAAAATTTTACGGAGAACATTACCGTTTCCGTAGCGGTGGACAATTTTTTCAGCACAAACAAAATCCCTGTTGATCGGCGTTTTGCTTCGACTCTTCTAACTTTGAACGGACAAAAACCGCCTCATGTGGCGCAAATTTCCATTCGAAACCGGCACACGGTAATTCTGGAATTCAGTACGCCCATGAAAAAAAACGATGTGGTAAATTTGCAGCATTACCGTCTAACGCCCGCGGGTAAGGTGGTGCAAGCCATTCCTCTGGACAGCGCCTGCACCCGCCTCGAACTTCGGCTATCGGAGGAAAGCATGGCCGGTGGCTTCGGGCAGGAATGCTATCTCATCGTGCAGGGCCTTGTAAGCGCTGCGGATGTTCCCATGGCCGAGCCCATGAAATTTAGTCTGGTGCGTCAGGTTAACGATTTAAGTAAAATTGTCATTTACCCCCAACCGGTACGCCCACACCAAAAGCAACTAATATTTGCAAAATTGCCGCAAAACACTCAAATTCAAATCTTTACGATTAACGGGGAATGCGTTAAAACATTCCGGCAGGTAAACGAGGCCGGAGGGGTCATCTGGAATTTACGCGACGAACGAGGTCGTAAAATTCACAGCGGCATTTACATTTATCGCATGGTGCACAATTCGGAAGAAAAAGTAGGGAAATTGGTAATTGTGAGGTAAAACATGAGACGAAAATACAATCATCCGTTGGTGGTCGCAATTACGGGCGGCATCGGAAGCGGACAATCTACTGTAGCAAAAATGTTTGAAAAATGGGGCTGCAAAGTCATAAATGCCGATCTGAAAGCCAAGCAAGTCATTCAATCGGATCGGGAAGTACGCAAGGCATTAATGCGTACTTTCGGCGAGCAAATATTCTTTCGCAATGGCAAATTAAACACCAAAAAATTGGCCGAATTAGCTTTTAAAGATGAACTGCACACTCAAAAGTTAAACCAGATTGTGCACCCGCGCATGGTCGCACACATCGTCGAAGAAATGGAAGAGGCGCGTTTTTCCAGAAAGTTCCCGATGGTTGTAATCGACGCCGCTCTGGTTTACGAAATTAACATCGAGCAGCTTTTCGACGCCATCGTGGTCGTTTACGCCCCCATCGACGTGCGCTACCAAAGGGTACGCCAACGCGACGGTATGAGCAAACAGGAATTCTTCTCGCGGGTTGATCGACAAATTCCTTTGGAAGAAAAACGCAAGTGGGCCGATTTTGTTATTGACAACAGTAAAGATTTGGAAACATTGGAGCGCAATGCGCGTGAGGTATTTGACAAATTAATGCGCCTGCAACGCAAAAAAGAAGCGCACCCGGTTGCTACGCCTAATTAAAAACAAATTTCTGCACGACCTGAGCAATGCCCATCGATTGGTCCAACCGCTTAAAAGAAGACCAATGTTTGATAAAATTTTTAATGCATTGCTCCAAAGGCTTGTTCTTTATGCTGGAACTCACAATCCGCACGCTTTCGGGAATTACGTATCCCTCGTAGGAAATTTTAAAAGCCACTTTAATAAATCCGCGCGTATTGGGTGAATAGCGTGTGTGTTTGCGAAAGCAATAATCGATCATGGGAGAATATTTTTGCACTACCCGTTCCACTTCATCCGGATCACGGTAGCCTTGCTTCCGGGCCAGCGGCTCTTTCACCAATTGCTCGGGCACATCCAGATAGGCCGAACCTTTTCGCTCGATCACATAGTTAAATAAATTCGGGTTATTGCTCGTAATGTCACCCGGGTCAAGATTGGTAACACCTGCCCGTCCGCCCTGAGCTAAAATCTCCGGCTTGGGTGGGTGGCTCGAAATACGATCGATAATTTCATCCACATCTTCCAACGGGGTGATATCCTCGTCAAAAAAATCGTTTACTTCCGGCAAATCGGAAGTGTAACCCGAAGAGGTCACGCCGATCGTTTTCATGTTCTTAAACAGGTCGTTTTGGGCTTCTACCCTGCGGGCAATTTTTTGACGTGCCGCCTTTAATTTGGAAAGATTCTCAGTCAGTGCCGGGGCCGCCTGGGCACGATTCTCAATTTCGACGGGCTTCGGAACGACCAACTGATTGATGCTCTGGATATCCGGCTCGACTTTTTTGACTTCGTTCACGATGAGCCGGGTG
>CAYXUS010000252.1:0-10301 GCA_964468415.1 uncultured Caldithrix sp. | reverse complement strand
ACCGTTTTAAAACGCCAAATTTAATTTCAAAGTTAGGTAGTCCGTCGAACTGGCAACTTTCCCGACGAGTCGGGATGCTCTAACCAATTGAACTACCGCATCATCAAAATCAAGATTGCCAATGAACCCGCAACAGACATTGCCATGCAAAGTAATTTCGCAACTCTATTGCAATTGCTAACAGGCTACTAATATACAACTTCTTCACTTCTATTTCAACATTTTTTGCCGGAAAAATTTTTGTTAATTTAGCCAACAAATGCGTTAAGGTAAAAATCAGATTATTTTGATTGCGAAAATAAATATATTCATTTTTTATCCGATTATTTTAGATTACAAAAGCATCAAAAAGTTTCATTTAATTGTTAGGTACTACCCGTGCTGTCCCATCAGGAAAAGTTAGATCGATTAGTGGAATTAGGTCTGGAAATCAATCAAATTGCAGATTTGGATTTACTTCTGGAAAAAGTACTCTTTGAAGCGCGTAAGTTGTTAAATGCCGATGCCGGTTCCATTTACATTAAAGAGAATGATCAACTGCGTTTTAGTCATTCTCAGAATGATACTTTGCAAAAACGTTTGCCCCCGGGAAAGAAACTTATTTACACGACGTTTACATTGCCCATTAATAATTACTCCATAGCCGGTTTTGTTGCCAACAACGGAGAAACGTTGAACATTCCCGATGCCTACAAAATTATGGATTCGTACCCGTTTTCGTTCAATAGAAAATTCGATGAACTGAGTGGCTACCGCACCCATTCCATGCTCACGATTCCAATGAAAAACAGCCGTGGTATCATTATTGGAGTGCTCCAGCTAATTAACGCCCGCAATGATGAAGGCCGCATCATTGCTTTTCCCAAAGAGGACGAACCCATTGTTCAACATTTTGCCATTTATGCTGCCAATGCCATCGAGCGTGCCCAAATGACACGAACCACCATTGAGCGCATGATTAGCATGGCCGAATTGCGTGATCCCAAAGAAACCGGTCCCCATGCAAACCGCGTCGCTTCGTATGCCGTGACCATTTACGAAGCGTATGCCCATAAAAAGAATATTCCGCAAAAAGAAATTGATCGCAATCGCGATTCTTTGCGCCTGGCGGCCATGTTGCACGATGTGGGCAAAGTTGCTATTTCGGATGTGATTCTGAAAAAACCGGGGCGTCTTACCGATGAAGAATATGCCATAATGAAGCAACACACCATTCATGGGGCACGCCTCTTTCAAAATGCCCGTTCGGAATTTGACGAATATTCGGCGATAGTCGCTTTGAATCACCATGAGCGCTGGGATGGAAAAGGATACCCCGGCCATGTGGACGTAGTGACGGGCAAGCCATTACCCGGATTTGAAACACCTGACGGGAAAGCACGGGGAAAGCGTGAGGAAGAAATACCTCTGTTCGGGAGACTGGTGGCTTTGGCCGATGTGTACGATGCTTTAAGCTCAAAACGCGTGTACAAAAAGGCCTGGAGCGAGGACGAAGTTTTAAAAGAAATAGAAAAAGAGCGGGGCAAACAATTTGACCCGCTGGTAGTGGACTGCTTTTTTGAGCGGTTAGACGAAATAAAGGCTATTGCCAAGCGTTATCCGGACGAGTCGTCGCCAGCTCACTAAAAGCATTTCAAGCGTCAGAATTTATTTTTTCTTTTCCTGGGCAAAAATTTCATCCATGCGCTTGTTGTCTTCTACACCGTTTTCATCGTATTTGGAATAGCTGGAACCGTATCCCTTGTCCTGCCGAATTTGGTTAAGCTGGTTTTTTTTCAAATACAATTCAGTCAGCTTTTGCGGATCAAGCCCCACCAACTGGCATTTGCTTACCCAGAAGTGCAGCTCATCGATAAGTTCAATGCGGATGTTCTCCCAGTCGATCTCTGGCATGTCCTTCCACCATTTCCAGGGGAGAGAATCTTCCATTTCGATCGATTCGTGAATCAAAGCCCGGTTGTAATTAAGCAGCCATTTCACGCGTTCGTTGACTGTATCGGGATCGGTGCGGTTTTGGTCGCAAAGCTGGTCGTAATCCTGCCCGTGGCGTTCTTTAAGGATGCGTTTGTTTAGTTCGTATTGTTTGTTAAAAATTAATTCTAAAAAATCCATGACATCTCTCCCGGAAAGCTCATTTTTTCAAAGGTTTTTGTAGTATGGTCTCTAATTTTTCGATCTTTTGCTCAAGCCTGCTTTGAGGCGTTTTGCGATAATCCATCTTCAGCGTCATGGAAATACGCGAACAGTCTTTTTGCAGCTCCTGAAAACAGGCCCGTACCACCTGCATTACCTCGTCGTATTCCCCCTCCAAAACGGTACCCATTGGGTTCAGCCGATAATTTACTCCGCTCCGATCAATCACGTCCAGAATGCGTGCCACATAAGGGGACAGGCTCTCGCCTTTGTCCAAAGGAAACATGCTGAATTCGATCATGACCATGATGATTTCTCCCGAAGTTGGTGGTTTTTCGGAGATGTGCCGTCAGCCGGCAAAAGTTATTTCTTTTTAGGCTTCATTTGTTCCAGCTTCATTTTGTGCCAGGAATAAACGCGCAAGGCACGAAATAAAATGGCAAAGTAAATGACGATTAAACCATAGAGTAATGCGGTTCGCGCAAAGGCACCGATCATCCGATTCCAATGAATAAAGCTTTGGGCAAACAGTAAAACGACGTAAGCACTAAGCAAGCCAATGAAAAAATCCAGAGGCTTGTAATTCCAGCGCTTTCCCTTGTGTTCCGTTTTCAAATCATAAACAAGCAAGGCATAGGTGGCCGTGGCAATAATAGCGGAAAGTAGAAAATTGGTCGCCTCCATCCAATCGAAGAGATGGAAAAAGAAATAAGAAGCAAGAAAGGTCAAAATGGGCAGCCAGTCCAGAACACTTTTTTTAGGAGTATTTTCATTTTCCATAGGCAAATCTTTCTATTTAACCGTGTGGATGTTTACGTAAAGATTGTACAATTCAACAACGACAACTTTGATGACGGCCGCAGCGGGTACGGCCAAAAACATGCCCAGAATACCCCAAAACTGGCCGCCGATGATAACCGCAAAAATGACGATCAACGGGTGCATTTGTACACTGCGTGCCACAACGATGGGCTGTACCAGAACATTGTCCAGCAATTGAATAATGCCGAACGCAGCGGCGACCAAAAGCATTTGATTTACGGTGCCGTTGCTCAAAAGAACGACCAAAATTGCCACAATGGCGCCGGTTAAAGGACCAATGTAGGGTACCATGTTGGCCAATCCGGCGAAAACGCCGATCAGTAAAAAGTAGGGCACTTTAAGAATCCACAAAGCAACTACGGACAAAAAGCCAATGATGGCCGCATCGAAAAATTGCCCGCGAAGGTAGCCCCCGATTTGCTGATCGATTTTGTAAAGAAGATTGAGGGTCATTTCGAAATAGCGGTTGGGGATGATGCTTACCATGCCCTTTTTTATTTTCGGTCCGTCTTTTAGCAGGAAAAAGACCACAAAAGGAATAATGACCAGAGTGGTGATTAGAGAAATCAAACTTCCCACGAGAGAAAAGATGGACTGGGAAAAGTGTGTAATGACCGTATGCAATTTCGATTGAAAATCCAGATTAACCTCTTTTAGCATCGGAATATTTTGCCGGATGTTTTGTTCCAGGCGCCGGATGGTTTCGGTACCTTTGCCCGAAGTGAAAGTGGCCTGAATAACCTGTACCTGATTAATAATTAAAGGAACGATGAAATAGAAGATCAGGAAAATAACGACGGCCAGCGCAATAAAGATAGCGGTTGTGGCCTGATTACGCGTAAGTCCCTTGTATTCCAGATACGAAGCCAGCGGATCGAGAATGTAGGCCAGTAAGGCACCGATGATGAATAGAGTGATAATGTTACTCAATTCGATGGCCACCCAGCCCAGACCGAACAAAAAGGCCAAAACCAGAATAATCTTGAGAAAACGGTTTACCGTTACGTCCATCAAAACTCCTTTTTGGTTAAGGAATCCAGTTTTTTCCTTAACTCCTGGTTTTCAAGATTGCTGTGGCGTAATCGTTCGGCAATCATTTGCGACAGGCGCAATAAGATTTTGTTTCCGGTTCTGGGATAGGTTTCCAAAATGCTGAAAAGATCGGGCTGAAAAAAACCGTAAAGCTTGCTGGGTTTGCTGGCAATAGCCGAAGCGGTTCGCGGTGCTTCCAACAGCAAGGCCATTTCACCAAAAAAATCCCCTTTGCTTAAAACGGCCAAAACTTTTTGTTCGCGACCCAGCGTAATGCGTACTTCGCCGGAATCGATAATGTACATCCCTACACCGGGTTCTCCTTCGTTGAAGATAACTTCGTCCTTTTTGTAGGTGCGTTCATGCAAAATGCGTTCAAGCTGGCGAAGTTCTTTTCGGCTTAAATCCTGAAAAAGAGGAATGCGCTTTAGCACCAACAGGCTATCCTCTTTTCCTTTGGATTGCAGGCGAAAAATATTGGTCCACAAACTGTCTTCTTTCATTGCCGTCCCCAATTCTTTTTCCCCAATATAAACTTAGAATACACATGGGGCAAGCTTCAGTTTTTTACTTTGGTTGTAATGTGATTTGTCGTAAATTTGTCATGCGGGTTAAAAATCAAGACAGGAGGACTAAAATGAATTTTGCACGACGTATTCTCCCAATAGTTTCGTTGCTTCTTCTTTTGGGCGGGGCCAATCTTTTAGCTCAGGACAAAGCATTTTACGAGAAAAAGTTTGTTTGGGACAAAGAACGTACCATTTTGAGCGCAGATTTTTCCAAAGTTAAAAAGCCCGAATTAAAAGATTTTAAACAGGTTTTTCATTTTGCAC
Source organism: uncultured Caldithrix sp. (assembly GCA_964468415.1). Taxonomy (GTDB): domain Bacteria; phylum Calditrichota; class Calditrichia; order Calditrichales; family Calditrichaceae; genus Caldithrix. The sequence continues at coordinate 5,481 of CAYXUS010000252.1, read as the reverse complement.
CCGTGCACCAAGATACAACCGGGACGTGCTGGGCATTTTCCACGATTTCGTTTCTGGAATCGGAAATCTACCGCCTGCACCAGAAAAAAATCAAGCTTTCTGAAATGTTTGTGGTTTATTGGGAATATGTGGAAAAGGCACGCCGTTTCGTGCGGGAAAAGGGGAATTCGGCCTTTGGCGAAGGTTCCGAATCAAATTCGGCTACGGCTCGCATCAAGCAATACGGTATTGTGCCTTACGAGGCCTATTCCGGACTTTTGCCGGGGCAAACCCGCTACAACCATCGGGAAATGTTCAGGGAAATGGATGACTACCTGCACTTTATTAAGGACAAAGGGTATTGGGACGAGCAGATTGTTTTAACGACCATTAAGCAAATTTTGAACAAATACATGGGCGAGCCCCCTGCAAAGTTTACCTACCAGGGGGAAACGTACACCCCCATCGAATTTCGGGATCAGGTTTGCGGATTGAATCCGGATGATTACGTGGAATTTATGTCCACCTTAAAGGACACCTTTTACACCAAGGCCGAGTACAAAGTACCGGACAACTGGTGGCATTCCAAAGACTACCACAACATTCCCCTGAAAGTTTTTTACAACGCGATTAAACGCTCCATCAAAAACGGGTATTCCATTGCCATCGGCGGCGATGTAAGTGAACCGGGTAAATATGGCTGGGAAGATATCGCCATCGTTGTACCCTGGGACATTCCCGATAAATACATCAACCAATATTCGCGCGAATTCCGCATTTACAATCACACGACAACCGACGACCACGGAATTCATCTGGTGGGCTACACCCATAAATACGGCCACGATTGGTATTTGATCAAAGATTCCGGTTCCAGCTCCCGTTACGGGAAATACAAGGGATATTATTTCTTCCGGGATGATTTTATCAAACTGAAGATGTTGACCTTTATGGTGCACAAAGATGCGGTAAAAGACATTCTGAAGAAGTTTAAAGAATAATTGCAGCGCATTGCGCCGGGAGGTTGTCAGAAATAACGCTCCAATCTCCCGGTTTTTTGTTTTTCAAAGGGGAAGATGAATGTCTCTGAACGCGCCGACTCTTTGAGCAAAGATTTTAAATGTAATAAGCGTCCGGTGATGAGCCGGACCTCACGTAAAAAGGCTTCGTCGTAATCCATCGCCTCGGAACGGTGTTGCAAAATTAAAATCCGCAGCCTTTCCTGAAGCGACTGATATTCCTTGGACCATGGAACATTTGACATTGGGTCTCCCTTCTTGCTTCTTTACTAAAATAGTCGTCTGCAAACAAGGCATAATAAAAATAAAGGCAAAAAGTGGGCTAAACTGGGCGTTTTTTTACCATTTTGTGCTTTGCGAATTTTGGAAAAAACAAGTAATTTAACGCGACTTTGAGATCAACGCACAGGAGGGTCGATGAAAAAGGTACTAACGGCAGGAATTTTTTTGTTAATCGGAACGCTGTTTTTTTCTTGCAGCGACCAAAAGGTTAAAGAGGAAAATCAACGCCTGAAGGAGCAAATATCGGAGCTTAAAATGCAAGTGATGCAATACGAAGAATTGGGCCAGCACATTCAGTTTTTGATTGACCAGATGAAAGACGTAAAAGGACGCATTGTTACAAATTACGGAAATATCGAGATTAAATTCTTTCCGGGCAAGGCGCCCATCACCTGTTTTAACTTTATCGCGCATGCCGAAAGCGGATATTACGACGGCTTGCTCTTCCATCGTGTGATTAAAGGCTTCATGATTCAGGGGGGCGATCCCAATACGCGAACGGACAATGTGGAAAGCTATGGTCTGGGAGGGCCGTTGGTGCACATTCCGAATGAGTTCAACGACTTGCCCCACGATCGCGGAATGATTTCTATGGCGCGGCCTTCAAATTTGGCTTTGGGAGCGGGGAGCCAATTCTTTATCGTTCAAAAACCGGCGCGCCATCTGGACCATCAATACACGGTATTTGCCCGGGTAACGCACGGCATGGATGTGGTGGACAAAATTGCCAGTGTGCCCACGGACAAAAACGACCGCCCGCTGCTACCGGTGAAAATCATAAAAATCGATGTATTCAAATAGAAACAAGGAGCGTTCCATGCGTGTGATTTTTTTCGTTTTATTGGCTTTATTGTTGAGTGCTTGCTCAAGAACGGATTCCGGCCTGCAAGAAGAATATTTTGATCCGTCGTATCGTCCACAGGACGATTTGTACCGCTATGTAAACGGCAAATGGCTGAAAACGGTAAAAATTCCCAAAGACAAATCGAATTACGGGCTGTTTAGCGAATTGCAGGAAAGAAATGAAAAACACTTGCACGAAATTGTCGAAGAGCTTGCCAGGTCCGGGCAAAAAACCGGCTCGGACAAACAGAAGGTTGCCGATTTTTACAAAAGCTTCATGGATAGCGCACGGATCGAATCTCTGGGAATTCGGCCCATTGCCGGAGACCTGCAACAAATTAAGGCGCTCACTACGCGTTCGGAGTTAATTAAAGAAATGGCCCGGCTGAGAAAAATGAGTGTTCGTTTGCCCTTTTCGTTTTATGTGGGGCAAGATCAAAAGCATTCGTCCCGCTACATCGTTTACCTGGGGCAATCGGGCCTGGGGTTGCCCGACCGGGACTATTACTTGCGCACTTCGCCCAAATTTGAACAATTCCGCCGGGAATATGTGGCCTACATTTCGAAGATTTTTACCCTGGGTGGCATTAGCGATGCTCAAAAAAAGGCGCAGAAAATTTTAGAAATGGAAACAGAAATGGCCCGGGCCCAATGGAGCCGCGTGCAAAACAGACAGCGGGAAAAAACGTACAACAAATTCGGTTTTGGCGCACTTGCAGAAATGGCACCGCAATTTGACTGGAAAAATTTTTTTGAAGCGTGTGAGCTAAAGTTCGACAGCCTTATTGTTTCACAGCCGAGTTATTTGAAAGCATTCGGGAAAATATTCGCCGGGTATTCCGTAGACGATTGGAAGGATTTTCTGACTTACAAGACCATCCAGAGCTTTGGCGGCTATTTAAGTTCCGACTTTGTCAAAACCAATTTCGAATTTTACGGCAGGGCGTTAACGGGCACGCCGCAGTTAAGCCCGCGCTGGAAAAGGGCGATGGGCACCATGAATGGTTTGATCGGACAATTGCTGGGCAAAATGTACGTGGAAAAATACTTTCCGCCCGAGGCAAAAAAGCGCATGAAGGAGATGGTGCGTTATTTGCGGCTGGCCTATGCGGATCGTATTAAACAGTTACCCTGGATGAGTGCCCAAACCAAACAAAAGGCGTTGGAAAAATTGGCCAAGTTCAATGCCAAAATCGGCTATCCCGACAAATGGAAAGACTATGCCGCGCTTTCTGTTAAAGCGGACGATTTGGTGGGCAATGTCAAACGGGCGCGGTTATTTCTCTATTACGACAACATCCGTCGCCTGGGCCGGCCGGTCGACCGCAAAGAATGGTTCATGAATCCGCAAACGGTAAACGCTTACTACAGCGCTTCGATGAATGAGGTGGTTTTCCCGGCGGGCATTTTGCAGCCGCCGTTTTTCAACCTTAATGCGGACGATGCGGCTAATTACGGAGGCATCGGAGCGGTGATCGGCCACGAAATTACGCACGGCTTTGATGATCAGGGAAGCAAATCGGACGGAGACGGCAACCTGAACAACTGGTGGACGGAAGAAGACCGTAAAAACTTTGAAAAACGGGCCCAAAAGCTGGTAGAGCAATTCAGCCGATATGTGGTGGTGGACACGATGCATTTGAACGGAAAGCTGACCCTGGGTGAGAATATTGCCGACCTGGGCGGGGTGACGATTGCGTACCATGCCTACCACAAATCGTTGCAGGGCAAAGAGGCACCGGTTCTGGACGGGTTTAGCGGAGATCAGCGCTTTTTCATGGGTTGGGCTCAAATCTGGAAAAGAAAATACCGCAAAGACGAACTGCGCCGCCGGGTGTTAACCGATCCGCATTCGCCGAGTGCGTTTCGGGTGAACGGGGTGGTGGTAAATGTGCCGGAGTTTTACGAAGCCTTTCATGTAACGGCGAACGATTCTCTGTATTTACCTCCCGAACAACGGGTGCAAATCTGGTAAACCCGGATCGATTTAAACACAAAAAAAGGCGGGCAAAGTTCCCGCCTATTTTATTTTAATCCAGTTCCAGATTTCTTCGGGAGAAGGCTTTTTGCCCACCATCAATGTGGACATGCGGAAAATTCGCCCGGAGATCAGAATCATGAAGATAATCGAAAGCACCATGAGAATGATGGTTAGGTAAATGTCGAAGGTAATGGGCACGCTGCTCAAAGGAATACGCATAATCATGAATGACGGCGTAAGAAAGGGAATGTAGCTCAAAAAGCGAATTAACGGGGCATTGGGATTGGCCAGAACCAAAAGAGAGAGCAAAACAGGAAAAATGGCCACGGTACGGAGCAATTGATTGATTTGCTGTGCGTCGTATTCACTGGAAGAAACCGAGCCGATGGTAACGAAAATGGCGCCGTAAAAAAGAAAACCCAGGCTAAAGTAAATGATGAAATACAGAGCATTTTGCATGTTTAAGTAAGAAATTTTGTCTGCGGGAATTAATCCCACGGAAACCAGAAGGCCGGTAATAAAAAACCAACTGAAAATTTGCACCAGGCCCAGAGAGCCCAGTCCGAGAATTTTACCCCCCATAAGTTGACTGGCATTAACGTACGAAAGCAACACCTCGATTACGCGATTTGATTTTTCCAGCAGCACACTGCTGAAAACATAGCCTCCGGCCGTAAATATGGCCATAAACAAGAGAAAAACGCCGATGAGCGGCCCGTAAAACTGCACGTAAAAATTCCATTCTCTTTGGCCGTCGGGTAGCAGTTGGTAGCGTTTAATGTGGATGGGACGGAACCATTTCTGAATTTTGCTGCGGGGAATCTGATCATCCAGAATGCGTTTTTTGATGATGATGGTTTGTAAAATTTTTTCGAAGCGATCGATTTCCCGCAAATCGCCCGGATTTTTCGTATGGTACTCGACAATGCCGGTTTTGGCAAAATCGGGCTTGAAAACCAGATAAGCGTTCAGAACATCGGTGTACAAAAGCGAATCGGCCATGTGCTGGGCTTCTTTTTTGTACACGGAGTCCAGCGCGGTTTTAAACCGCGCCAGCTCAATTTGCGTCAGTTCTTTTTCGTCGCGGGCGTTCTGCAATTTTTCGTAGGAACTGCGTAAAACGTAATCGCGGTTGGGGATGTGTTTGTTCTTGTAATATTGCATCCGCTGTTCTTTAATTTGTGCGTAAACCGTGTTGATGGAATCCAGACGGCGCTTGATTTCCCGATATTTGTTCAGCATATCCCGGTACACCGGAGAATTCCCTACGGCCACGTTGATGACCATATATTCGGAAGAGCGGTTTCCCAGCTGGTAGCTGCGGTTCAAACTGCGTTGCAATTCTTCCTTTAAATTTTGACCCGACAGATCGATTAA
>CAYXUS010000251.1:0-10989 GCA_964468415.1 uncultured Caldithrix sp. | reverse complement strand
AAAAAGTGTCCGCACAGGCAAAAATTTGGCTGGCATGTCCGCCTGTTTGCGTGAGGAGGTGCCGGCCAAATTCATGGCCTGAAGTATGGCGATAACGCATGCAGTCAAGGTAAAGCATCATTCAAACGATTGGCAGAAGCGAACAGCCTATTTTCACCTTCTTGTTCTGAATAATGGATTCGTTTTTATAGATTCATCTCTCCCTCGGGGAACCGGATTTTGCGAAAGCAAAGTAGCGATGTAGTTCGGAAACCGTCGCGTACGGCAAAGTTTTGGTTGAATTTTTTGCGGAGTCTGAAGATGACGCAATGCATTTTTGTCTGATCCTTAAAATCCGGTTTTTTTCTGTAAATTTTAGCGAAAGGAAGATTTCATGGCCGTTTTTTGTACCGATGCCGGGCACGGCGGAAGCGACAGCGGGGCCGTCTGGAAGGACATTCGGGAAAAAGACCTTAATTTGCAGGTAACGCTCAAATTAAATCGTCTGTTAAAAGAGCGTGGCCACACGGTTTGGACAACCCGCCGTTCCGATGAACATGTGCCTCCATTGAGCATTCGTTGTCGGTTGATCAATCGGCATTACCAATTGAACCGTCCTGCCTTTGATGCAATCGTTTCGCTGCATTGCAATGTGGCTGCAAAATGGGATGAGGCAATGGGAACCTACCAGCCTCTTCCCCGTTACAGGGGGCTTTATGCCATTTACAGCGAAGAATCCGTTAATGGCAAAAGACTGGCCCGATTGGTTGCCGAGCATGCTTCCCGCCACGATATTCCTCTGGCACATCATGGCACACTTTCCACGGTAGAATTGGGGCGCAGCCTGGCCTGGATTCACCAAACGCGTCCGGTTTCCGTACTGGTGGAAATGGGCTTCATGACAAATCCCGAAGAATTGGCGCGATTGCAGGACGAGGCGTACCAACAAATTTTGGCCCAAAGCATTGCCGATGCCCTGGAAGCATTTGTGCAACAGCCGGTTTGAGCGCGGCCAAAAAAAGATTGCAAGGGATTGTAAAAGTTTGACGAACAACCCGAGAAAGGAACATTATGGAAAAGTTTAGAGGACGACCAAGCCCCTGGCTCCTAAAAAATTCCAAGGGCTTTCCCGATTTTTTGTTTACCATTTTAACTTATTCCATGATCTTATTGATCTTTTTGGCATTAACGTGGATTGGCTTTGCCCTCCTTTCTTACATCCATGCCGATTCACCCAAGGCCGAAATAATTGTTAAAATAATGGATAGCATGAAAACAGGTCTCATCTCTTTGGCCGGTGTTGTGTTCGGGCTGGCGGGCAGCTACACGGTACGCCGTTTTAAAACCGATGATCATTATTTGCAGAAAAAACGTCTGGAATACGAAATGGAACATGGCCTGCCGGGTGGGAACCCCTCCGTGAAAGTTGTGGAAAACGAGGAGGATATCTGATGTTTGATTTAGGCTCTCTGCAAGTTTGGATTGATGTGCTCGTTATTTTAGTCCCGATCGTCGTGGCTGCCGTGCTCGTCTGGAAGTTGGTCATTCCGCGGCACCCGAAATTAGGCATCGGACTCATCTCGGGGCTCGGTTTAATCGGCGGGTATTTGATTCACCGTAAATTAAAAAAAGCCTTTGCCGTGGAAGAAAAATTAGCCGAATTCAATGAGAATTTCGCGCAGTTCAAAGAGGTGCAAAAACGGCGGCAAGAGGCGGTAAGTGCCAACCAACAGGTCATCAATGCCTTGCAGAAAAAACGCCGGAAACTGGAGAAAAACGCCGAGAAATATCGTACCGAATTGCAGTTAATCGATGCCGAACTGAAAGATCGGGAAAAGCTGAATGAGCGGTTGCTCAAAGATGCCGCTTCGTTCGTCACCGGTGCCAAGAAACGAAGCGAAGAACGCTTAAAATTAATTGGCGGTTTGCCACCGGAGGAAGAACCGGAAGCATCGGCCGACGGCAATGCTCCCATTGAAATTGACGGTTATCGCTTATTGGAGGAATGACATGCGCTGGATGTTAATTTGGGGAATGCTCTTGCTCGTCCTGAGCGTTTCGGAAACGAAGGCTCAAACCAAAGAGCAGTTAAAGCAGGCACTTATCGGTTGTGAAAAAGATTTGAACACCAGCTTGAAAAAAATCGAGCAATTACAGAAGGCTTTAAAAGAGACCAGCGAATTGAGCGAACGGCGTAAGGCCCTGGCCGATAGCCTGGTGGCCAATTTGCAAAGTCAAATTCGTCTGCAAACGCAAATTAACCGGCGCCTTCAGGCCAACGCCGATACGTTGCAGCTAATGGTGCGCGATTACGACCAAAAGCTGGATGAAATTGCCGGTCAGTACCGAAAATTGCTGGCACAAAAAAGCCGTCCCTGGTTTTTTACCTGGAACGGATTGCAAGGGCTGGCTACCGGAGTGCTGGTAGGCGGCGCCCTGGGATTGGTTTTCGGCCTGGCCCATTAAATTAAAACGTTGCAGCCGGCCAGGCATAATGCGCTGCCTGCAAAATGGCCTCGACCATGCTTATTTCGTTGGCCTTGTTCTGCCCGGCCAGCTCCATGGCTGTGCCGTGATCGACCGAGGTGCGCAAAAAAGGCAACCCCATCGTAAAACTGACTGTGCGCAAAAAATCGTAGGTTTTGGCGGCAATGTGCCCCTGATCGTGGTAAAGAGAGAGTACTGCGTCGAAATGTCCGCTCAGGTTAAGGTAAAATACCGAATCTGCCGGGATGGGACCGCTGACCCGCCAACCCCGCTTTTGCGCTTCTGCCACCGCGGGGTGAATGATCTTCAGCTCTTCGTCTCCGAACAGCCCGTTGTCCCCGCCATGCGGATTTAAGGCCGCAACCGCCAGCCTGCCTTCAATGCCCAATTGGTTCAAATATTTCAGAGAATATTCAATGGCATGCAGTAAATCCCGACGGTTCAGTCGGGCGGGCACGTCTTTTAGCGGAATGTGACGCGAATAGAAAAAGATGCGCAGGTTTTGCGTTACAAAAAGCGTCATGGTGTGCCGGCTGTTTGTAACTCGGGAAAAGATGGCGGTGTGGTCGGTAAATTCGATTCCGGCTAATTTTAGCGCTTGCTTGTTGATCGGGGCGGTGGCAATGGCCGCGATTTGTTTTTTTCGGGCCCATTCAATAGCGGCGGTAATGGCCTCAAACGCGATTTGGCCGCCTTCTGCACAAATCTGGCCGTAAGCCGGGGGCTGCCCATCAAAAGGGAGGTCTACCAGCAGGGCCGTAGCTCCGGCAGTGTTTTGCACCACGGCATCGGGCGAAACGGTTTGCAGCGGAACGGTTAGCCGCAAATCGTCCATCACATTTTGCACAATGGCCGCAGGCCCGAAAATCACGGGAACGCATGCCTCGAAAATTTCCGGATGAAAAGCCAGTGCCTTGAGGACAATTTCCGGGCCGATGCCTCCCGGGTCGCCGATTGTGATTCCGATGCGTTTTTTCATTCTTGCCTTTCTTTGTGCGCCAAACGAGCGCTAATTTGGCAAAAAAATGAAAAAGCACCAAATTTTTCACAAGGGGAAGCAAAACGTCGAGTTTGGGGAGGGGGAAAGATCGTTAATTTTTGGGAGCATTCTGCGGAAGCTCAATGGGTACGATTTCGTGCTTTTTGAGCCATTCTTTAGCCTTCTGCAAATAGAACTCATCGCGAAATTGAACGAACTTTGCCAGCAGCCCGGGAAAGTCGGTAATTACCTGATGAAATTTGCGAAAGCCGCCTTTGTCGTGAATGGCATTTAAAAGCCGTGCCCTGATGGAATCGGTTAAGCCGGGATAAGAGACAAAGCGGTTCATTAAATCGTAGACAATTTCTCTGAAATTGTCCGGGATGTAAAGCAATTTGGAAATATCGGGAAAAATCCGTTCGGCCAGCGACGTAATACTAACCAATTCGGGAAGGGTTACCTGGTGGAACATGGCATGAAGAACATCGCTGTCGGTCGGGATGTACAAAATTTCTCCGTTTTCCAGGTTCAGAAAACATTCCATTTCCAGATCGTCGCCCCGGTGTAGAACAAAGGCTAACTCATCAAGGTTGATTGGTAGATGGCGCATGGTCGTTTACCTGCAAATATTTATTCTGCTTTACCCGCTCAAGGGGTAATTTTTTGAATCATTTTATGTACATCTCAGACGTCGTCAAAATTATTGCAAAAGCAAAAATATTCAATCATTTAAGTGCAAGCATGGGCCACACAAGTCGGGTGTCCGCGATTAGCGGCCCATAGACAAAAGCGAGTTTTCTCCGACAAAAAGCAACAAGCTTCTTCCCTGCTGGCTTGTTTTAAAAATTAGCACAAAAACAGCGGATTAAAAAGATGATTAAAGAAAAAATAAATATTCGGTTGTTGAATTAATTTGCATTAGAATATAAAAAAAAATAAACTCCAGTCAAATATTCGGGGAAATTAATTTAAAACGAGGGAACGATGAGATCAGCAAAAAGGATTTTTGTACTGATTGTGAGCCTATTGTTGCTGTTTTCCTGCCAGCCGTGGCTTCTGCGACAGCCGCCTTCGCGTTATTCTTACAAAGGTATGAGCAAAGAAGAAATCAAACTGCACAAAAAAGTGGAAGCTTTTCTTACCACTGCTCAAACGGAGCGGAAACCCCTGCCCGTCTACTCGGGAACGCGCATCGATAGCTTGGTACTGGATAAAAATGCGCGCCAGATTGATGTTTATCTGGACAGGCGTTTTTCCTTTATTCCTTTTCGCCCCGAAACGGTCAAAGATGTTTATGCAAACTTGCACAAACGTTTCGGCCACAAATACAAGGATTACAAAATTACCCTTTACAGTTTACAGGTTCCCATCGAAGAGCTGGTGCCAAATTTTTTTCGGAAAGATACCGCGCTTTATGATCGTTCGCGTCTTCCCAAAAAAAAGGTGCGCCCTCTTTCGGTAAAACGTCCGCAATGGCCCTGGCGGGCCTCCCGGGGACTGACCGGCCGTAACATTGTGCTCTGGAACAGTCATGGGTGGTATTTTAACTTGAGCAAAAAGCGCTGGGAATGGCAGCGTCCGCGTTTGTTTCAAACAGTGGAAGATTTGCTTTCTACCTCGTTTGTTTTGCCCTATTTGGTGCCCATGCTGGAAAATGCCGGCGCAACGGTGTTCGTCCCCCGGGAACGCGACATTCAATTTCGGGAAGTGATTGTGGATAACGACAGCACTCCGCCCAGTGGAAAACACTATTCCGAGGTTGTCAGCGACAACCGCCACTTCTGGGAAACAGGCGCTTCTTCCGGTTTTGGCTATGGGCATCCGCCCTATCCCACGGGGCTAAATCCTTTTGAGCAGGGTACTTATCGGCAGGTTCGGGCAGACAGTGTGCCCAGTGCCCGCATCCGCTGGACGCCGAACATTCCTGCAACGGGGGAATATGCGGTTTATGTTTCGTACCATGCGGACAGCGTGAATGTAAGCGATGCCCGTTATTCCGTTTTCCATCTCGGCGGACGAACCGATTTTGTGATTAATCAACAAATCGGAGGCAGTACCTGGCTTTACTTGGGAACCTTTAAATTTCGCAAGGGATTGCATCCCGATTCCGGAAGTGTTTTGTTAACCAACCAGAGCACACATCCCGGCCGAATGGTTACCGCCGATGCCGTGCGGTTTGGCGGCGGAATGGGCATTATTGCGCGTGACGGAAGCGTGAGCGGGCGGCCGCGTTTCGAAGAAGCGGCGCGCTACTACCTGCAATTTGCCGGAATGCCCGATTCGCTGGTGTACAGTATTACCGCAAATACCAACGATTATCGCGACGATTACGTCTCGCGGGGCAAATACGTAAATTATTTGTACGGGCGTCCTTTTGGCCCCAAAGGGCATCGGGATGTGCGGGGACTGGGTATCCCTGTCGATTTGTCCTTCGCCTTTCACACCGATGCCGGATTCACTCAGGGCGATACAACCATCGGCACACTGGCTATTTACAGTTTGGTCGGTTCGGATTCGCAGCGTACCTTTCCCGACAGTGTTTCCCGGCTGGCTTGTCGGGATTTTGCCGATATCGTGCAAACGCAGGTTGTGCACGATATTCGTGCGACTTTCGACTCTACCTGGCAGCGGCGTCCTCTGTTCGAGGGAGATTACAGCGAAGTTTATTTACCCAACGTGCCTGCCATGATTTTGGAAACCCTTTCTCACCAAAATTTCAGAGACATGCAAATGGCTCTGGATCCGCGTTTTCGTTTTACCGTGGCCCGGGCCATTTACAAAGCCATGCTAAAGTTTTTGGCTAGTGAACATCGGCAGCCTTACGTGGTGCAGCCGCTACCGGTTACCCATTTTCGGGCCGTGCTCGATTCTGCCGGAAAAGTAATTTTGCGCTGGCAAGCCAAAGAAGATCCGTTGGAGCCTACGGCAAGACCGGAAAGGTACATTGTGTACACACGCATCGATAGCGGCGGCTTTGACAATGGCGTTGTTGTTTCCAATCCCGAGGCGGTTATCGGCCCCATTCCACCGGGAAAAATTTACAGCTTTAAGGTGTGCGCTTTAAATGCGGGCGGAAAGAGTTTCCCATCGGAAATTTTAGCCGTGTATCGGGCGCCGCAATCCAAAGGCACGGTGCTTATCGTAAACGGATTCGATCGCATTTGCGGGCCGAGCTTCTTTTCTGTGGACAGCATCGGCGGCTTTGTGGCTTTGAACGACAACGGCGTTCCCGATCGGTACGATGTGAGCTTTACAGGCATGCAATACGATTTTAACCGCCGTTCGCCTTTTATTAGCAACGATGCGCCGGGGTTTGGTGCCAGCTTTGCCGATATGGAGACGAAAGTTATCCCGGGCAATACCTTCGACTTTGCTTACGTGCACGGCCTGGCCGTCAAACATGCCGGCTATTCTTTTTGCTCGGTCAGCGATGAATCTGTAATGGACGAACAGGTGGAACTAAAAGAGTTTGGTGTTGTGGATTTGATTCTGGGCGAGGAAAAGACCACTCCGTGGCCTCAGAAATTTGTGAGTGCTTTTTCCGACAGTGCTTTTAAAGCCTTTCCCCTGCGTTTGCAAAAGGCGCTGCGCGGCTATTTGAAGAGCGGCGGGGCATTGTTTGTTTCCGGAGCGTATGTGGGCAGCGATTTGTGGCATTCTGCGGAAGACAAACGCTTTGCACGTAAGATGCTGCATGTACAGTGGGTTAACTCTCATGCCAGCCGCAGCGGAGAAGTGCGCCATGCCCTGGGCGATAGTCTGCTGACGGTGGCGCCGTTTCGCTTTAACACTGCCTACCATCCGCAAATTTACACGGTGGAAGCACCGGATGCGATTGATCCGGTGCAGGGAGCATGGACCTGGCTGCGGTATGCCGAAAACGGACAAAGCGCCGCCATTGCTTACCGGCAAAAGTACAAATGTGTGGTAATGGGATTTCCCTTTGAAACAATTTTAGCTCCCAAAAATCGCGACGCGGTGATGCGGAAAATTCTCTCTTTTTTGCGGCCTTCTGGCAAGTGAGCGCTTTGTGCCCGTCCGGGAGCATCGGTACCGGAACGTAAGAGCAGGGGGCACCAAAGCGTGTTTTTTCTTCCGCATTGGCGTTCTTTCCGGGGAAAAACGTCCCGAAAAAAGCGATAGAACGAACCGAGGGCCTTTGACACGGGAAAACCGACAGGCCAAATTTCCGAGATTAAGGTGCGAATCCGTCACACTTTTAAAAGGATTTTTCCCGTACTCTGCCGCGATTCGATCCAGCGGTGTGCCTCTGCCACCTGTTCCAGCGGAAAAATTTTGCCTACCACCGGATGGATTTTGTGCTGCAGCACAAAATCGCGCAATTTCATGTAGGTGCTCAGAATACGCTCCGGATTTTTCAGCAAATAGCCCAGATGCGCGGAAAAGATGCCAATGGCCCGGTGCGACATGGTGGCAATATCCACACGGGGCATATCGCGCCAGGTTTTGTACCAGGAAAACGGATTCCATTTTTTGAGGTTAAAGCTGGCAAAACCCATTACCGTCAGGCGTCCGAAAGGCCGGGTAAGTTTGACATTGGTTTTGAAGATATCGCCGCCGACCATCTCCAGCACAACATCCACACCGCCTTCTTCCTGCCGGATGATTTCGCCGTAATTTTGCGTGCGGTAGTTGATGGCGCGTTGCGCTCCCAATTTTTTGATCAGTTCCAGCTTGTGATCGCTTCCGGCCAGGCCGATTACCTTGTTTCCGTTGGCCGCGCCCAATTGCACGGCTGCCGTGCCCACTCCGCCGGCGGCAGCGGTAACAAGGAGAACTTCGTGCGGTTCCATTTTTGCCAGATCAAACAAAGCAACCCAGGCCGTCAAATAGTTAACCACAAAGGCGGCATTTTCTTGCATGGTAAAACCTTCAATAGCCGGTAAGGCCTGACTTACCGGAACCACAACCTTTTCCGCGTAGCAGCCATATTGGGTGCCCACGATGACCGGTTTGCCCACCAGATCGGGTTCCACTTCGTCTCCCACTTTTTCGATCACCCCGGCACCTTCCATGCCCGGAACGTAGGCTCTTCCTTTGGGGCGCCAGCCGTACAGCCCTTTTCGCGAAAGTATTTCGGCATAGTTTACGCCGATGTATTCCAGTCGAACGCGCACCTCACCCGGACCCGGTTCCGGCTCGGGAATGTCGCGGTATTTTAAAACTTCCGGTTTCCCGGTCTTTTCCAGTAAAATAGCTTTCATCTTTGTTCTCCACTGGTTTGTGTGATTGCACAAACGGTTAAAATGGCATTAAAATTTCCAGAATAAATTGATGTTGCAGTTGTTCGTCGAAGGCAATGTCAAACCGCAACACTTCGACGTAGGGCAACAAAAAGTGCAACCCGGCGCCAAAGCCTTTAATAAAATGCGAAATGGCAAATTGCTCGCGTCGGTCGGTTACCTGTCCGGCTTCTGCAAAAAGGCCGACATTCAGGCCGAATTTCAGATTTTGAGTAAACACGTCCGGCAAAAAAGGCGAATTGAACGAGAAATAGTGGACCTTAATCAGGGGCATGCGGACGGCCGCCCCCAGAAAGAGAAGCTGGCTCCCCTGGTACACCTCCGTAAAATGTCCGCGGATGCGTTCGGTGTAGCCAAAGTAAACCCGATCGTACACCGGAAGATGCCCCTGCGTTTGCACTGTGTAAATTCTACCGGCCAGAATAAACGGCTTAAGGGGAATGTATTTGCGTGCATCCAGTACGTATTGGGTGTAATCCAGCCCGGGTTCAAAAAAACCGATTTTACTTGCGGTGAAGTTTAAATACCAACCCTTGGTAGGATAGGCGTAAAGGTCGCGGTGATCGACTAAAGTCTTAATGCCCAAACCGTATTTGACGTCGGTTTGCGTGCCGCTTGCCAGATAATGGGCGTCTTCTTTGTTAACGTGAATGTGATCACGCAAAAAGAAGATTTCGCTCATAAAATCGTGCGTCCAGTATTTTCCGAAGTGCAACACGGAATAAAAATGATATTCCGGGAAATCGTAGGAATAATTGTCCAGTTCATAGGTACGCAGGTACACGCCGGCAAACAAATGAGCCTGATCACCGATCCATGGATTCAGATAAGTGAATTTAAATCCCCGTCGATTTCCGAATTGCACGGAAGTTTGCAGCTTTTGATTGAGCCCGCGAAAATTCAGATGGGCAAAGCCAAAACCGTAGGTGAGTTTGTTCCAATCCCGATCTTGCACTTCGAAAACCGGGTAAGGGAAAAAGTACCAGCGCTCCGTGACGGAGATAATGATGGAAACGCTGTCATCGTTTGCTTTTTCGATGAACGGGATGAATTCCACGCGATTAAAAAGCCACAGATTTTCGAGGCGTTTTTTGGATTGCAAAACGAGGGAGTCGTTAAAGACCTGTCCGGTGCCGAACAAGAGCTCTCTCTGGATGACCTTGCGTTTGGTGTGTTTGTTGCCGATAATGGCAATATCCTTAATAATGCGCCCGTTAAACAATTTCAGATCGATGTCAGTCTGCGCGTGCAGGGTAGCGCGTCCTGTAAAAGGGGCAAAGATCAGAGCGATTAAAAGAAAATAGGCCGGGCGCGTTAAAGCATGTTTGGGTAACGATGATAGTAGTTTCATGAATCCTTTCTGATACGAATGACGTTGCTAAAGGCTGTGAATTCTTCTTCGTTGACAGATGTTTTCACTTGACAGCGAATATAACCGTTTTTGCCCGAAAGAGGCAAGGCGATTTTTTTGCGAAAGGAAAATTCTTGCCGTCGGTCAAAATTTTGTTTCCAGATGATTTGTTCGCGTTTTTGGGCTACATCGCCGAAAATGACCGTAATGGCCTTCAGGGGGCCAAATTCATCGCTGGAAAGGGCCTGAACGGTAAACGCCTCGATTTGGGAAACACTTTGTCCCGCAAAGAACGTTTCATCCCCAAGATGAGCGGTCAATTCCACAAACGGCCCGTTGGTCACAAAAACACGGCCCGAACGAATGGCCTGTAAAATTTCTTGAGGCGTGCGGGGCGTTTGGGAGCAATAGAGCCCCGTTTTCCATTTGCCAAAAACATGGGTTGACCTTTCTTGCAAAAGAAGAAATGGGATTACGATCTGCCGCGTGCGGGCGAAATGGCCGTGGGCATCGTTACCGGCCAACGGAACAACCTTTTGTCCGGAAAGCAGCATGCGCACCCACAAACGCAGTCCGCGGGTAATGTCTTTGGCGCCGCCGCCGTTTACCCATTGCAAATATTCCGCAAAAGGCCCTTGCAGGTCGTCGGGATGCCATTCGCCGCGGTTAATAAAAAGTTTCTGCACTCGGGGGACACGTTCGGCCGGGTGTGCCGGCACAAGCATGGCTTGCCCGGAAATTAAGGCGGGAAGCTCGCTTAAAGTGTGTTCGGGTTTAAAGCGGAACCATTTTTCTCCGCTGTCCCCGCTGCCCCGTACAAAACCGGTATGGTTCAAAATAAGCAAATGAACATTTTGCCCGCGTGAATTGCCTACGCTTGCTTCCTCACCGGGGATGAGAACGGGCGGCCTGTTCTGTGCGTTAAGTTT
>CAYXUS010000250.1:0-11110 GCA_964468415.1 uncultured Caldithrix sp. | reverse complement strand
GAGCACGTCATCAAAATCGAAAGGCTTCAGAATGTAGTCGTGAGCTCCCAGACGCAGAGCCTCAATGGCCGTTTCCAGACTGCCGTAAGCCGTAATAATGATTACCGAAGTTTGCGGGTAAACCTGCAAGCACTGTTTGGTTAATTCCATGCCATCCATCCCCGGCATTTTGAGATCGGTAATCAAAATATCGTAATCGTTTTGTTCCAGAAGGGACATTGCTTCTTTGCCATCGGCGGCGGTCTGCGCCTCGTAACCTTCTTCCTGCAGAACCATTTTTAACGAGTCCCGAATGGAACGTTCATCGTCCACAACTAAGATATTGGCTTTCATTGCATTTGCTCCGGATTGGATGAAACAGGTAATGAAATAATAAATTCGCTTCCCTTGCCCACCTCGCTTTTAACATCGATGGTGCCATTAAAATTTTTGATGATTCCGTAACTCACCGAAAGTCCCAATCCTGTTCCTTTTCCCACTTCCTTGGTCGTAAAAAACGGCTCGAAAATTTTGTTCAAGTTTTCCGGTGGAATGCCCACCCCATTGTCTTTAATACGAATAAACACCCGCTCGTTCTCCAGCGAAGTCCGAATTTCGATCTCGCCCTGTCCATCCTTTAAAGCATCCAGACTGTTAATGAGCATGTTCAAAACAACCTGTAACAATTGATCGGGCACCAAAAACAAATTGGGCAAATTTTCGGCCAATTCCAACTTAAATTGCACGTGCTTGGCCCGTTTGTCGTATTTTACGATGCCGATGGCGTTGCGAATCACATCGTTCACATTTACCCAGGCCGCTTCCAACCCGGAGGGCCGGGAAAAGTTTACCAATTCCCGCACAATTTTGGAAATTCGCTCGATGTTGTCCAGAATTGTACTGATGTATTCCTCGACTTGCTCATCTTTTACCTTGCGTTTAATTATTTGCGCCATAGAAGAGATACTGGTTAGCGGATTACCGATTTCGTGCGCCACACCGGCCGCCAGTATTCCCAGACTGGCCATCTTTTCCTGATGAGAAATTTGGTACTGCGCCTCACGTAAGGCGCGGGTGCGCTGTTCGATCTTTTGTTCCAAATCCTGATACGATTCCAATAATTTCTGCCGCATGCGCTCAAACTCTACGGCCAAATCACGAATTTCATCTTTGCCTTCGATGGGTACCACACAATCTAACTGCCCGTCGCTAATTTTACCGGCCGCCTGCGCCAGATTGCGAATGGGGCGAGAAATGCTCCGTGCAATCAAAACGGCCGCCACAAAAAAGAGAATTCCTAACAGCACATTGGCCACAAAAATCTGCAGCAAAAATCGAATGAGTGGCACGTAAATGCTGCTGGTAGAAAGCTGATACACCAAAACCCACCCCGGATCGAAATACGTAGATGCGCTAAGCCATTTGGGATCTTTGTTGACCTCTTCAAGATAGGCTTTTAACCGCTTGTCCAGTGTCTCTTTTCCCCGGGTAAACAGACGAATTTCATCCAGAGAAATCACGAAACCGTCGTTGAGCGAAATTAAGTACACCCGGGTACCCTGCCGTAAGTTACAGAATTTGGACAATACCACATTTAACGGATACCGCACAACCAAACCGGTTTGGGATGAAATGGGAACTAATTTGTAAAACGATGAATCGGTAAGATTAAAGTGCAGGGTTTCCAGACCCGAAGTTAAGTGTTTCAAAAACGTCGGTTTTAATTGCTGCCCATTCAGCGGATGCCATTGACCATTCCGCAAAAGTCACCACCTGCCGATTGTTGCGATTGGGAATGCTGTTTATTTTTTGCAGGAATGCCTCTTCGTTTGGAGTGCCGTGGGCCAGCACCACAAACAGATCGTGATCGCACTGGGTCATAACGTGATATTTCTCTACCCACACATTTAAACAGCGATTCAGGTCTTGCTGGTACACCTGTTTTAAAATTTGTTTATTCAGAAAGAAACCGATTATGCTAAAGATGAGCAGTGGCAAATAGGCAAAAAGCAGAAAAAAAAGAAAAAAGCGTAAATTCATGCCCGAAAAACGAGCCGGAAATAATTTATTTAGCATGTGTGCGTGTTCTTTTTTCTTTTAAACCATTCATTCCGTTTTTTGGGCAATTCCAACAACGGTTCCCCTGCCCGAAACACTCCGCCAGAGACAGGAACGGACCGTCATGATTTTTTGCATCAGAGCAAAATATACGAGGATTTTTTATTAATAAAAAATTTTATTCACAAAGTTTCGTTTTTCTTCAACTCTTTATTATTCAATAAATTAAGCTGCTTTCTTTTTTCGCTTCGAAAAAAACTGGTCAATTTGTGAGACAGCGCGCTGCCTCCAAATGATTCGAGAAGAATTTTTGTATTTTTAACCATAAAAATCCCCAACCGTCTCTTGAATCTTTAACAGAATTTTAGTAAACTGATTTCGACAGTTTCAGCATTGAGAAAATAAGAAGGGGTAAGTCATGAAAAGAACACTTCAATTAACCGTCCTGTTTTTATTGACGTTAGGCGTTTTTTTCGCCTTTGGCCAAACGCCAAAATTCAAATACGTAGGCGTCGCCAAATGTAAAACCTGCCACAATACGAAAAAGAGCGGAAAACAGTACACCATCTGGAAAAACGGGCCGCACGCCAAGGCAATGGAAAGTTTGAAAAGCAAAGAGGCGCTGGAGTATGCCAAAGCGCACAATATTGCCGATCCTTCGACCGATCCCAAATGCATTAAATGTCACTCCACAATGGGCGCCATCGACAAAAGTTTGATTGACCCCAAAGGCAAACTGACTATGGAAGAAGGCGTGTCTTGCGAATCTTGCCACGGGCCGGGCAGTGTGTACCGCAAACGCAGCATTATGATTAGCCACGAAAAATCGCTGGCCAATGGTTTGATTTTGCCGACCAAAGAAGTGTGCGTTAAATGCCACAACAAAGAAAATCCCTTTTACAAACCGTTCGATTTCGACAAATATGTGGCGAAAATTGCCCATCCCACCCCGAAAAAGAAATAAAAAGCTATCCGTTAAAGAAAAGGCCGTCTGCAAATCAGACGGCCTTTTTAATTTGACAAAAATCCTTTACCACAATCTTACCGAAAATTAAAATTAATCAACGGCAGTACGCGTAAATACCAGGGATTTTCTTTCACGTAATTAATCACCCCCAGTTGCACCCCGTGTAATTGCGCGGCATAATTAATTACCCCTACCGAAAGACCATTCTGTTTTCCTTTGATGTAATTCATTCCGGCCACGGCCAGACCAGTGTATTGCCCCTCGCCGGGTACTTTAATCAGTCCGGGGGTAAGCGTAATCCCGGTAATTTCTTTTCCACCGGCCATCAGGCCTGCGACAGAAAGCCCTACAATATGTTGAGAACCCAGCCCGATTCCCGCAATATTAACGCCGCGTAACAAATTTTTTGCTCCCAATCCGAATCCGGCCACACTTAATCCGTTAATAGCGTCTCCGGCTCCAACGCCGAAGAAGGCCATCTGAACACCGGTGATGCTTTCTCCGGCGCCCACACCAAAGCCAGCCAGAGTAATTCCCACAATCGATTCACCCGAGCCTGCCCCGAAGCCCGCAATGGTAATTCCCTTTAGTCCCGCTCCTGCTCCGATGCCTAATCCGGCAATATTAAGCCCGATCATATTACCACCACAACCGGCTCCCAAACCCGCCAGGCTAATGCCATGAATCGAATTACCGGCGCCCAGCCCCAGACCGGCAATGCTAAATCCCTTCACATCTTTCCCGGCGGCAAAGCCCAATCCGGCCACAGAAAGGCCGATTACATTCTCTCCGCTTCCCATGCCCAGACCGGCCAAATTAATGCCCAGCACACTTCCGCCGGAACCTACACCCAAACCGCCGAAGTTCAGGCCGACCATGCGCTTTCCGGCCGACACACCAACCAGTCCGAGCTGTGCCCCGTAAAACTGCCCGGCTTCGGGCATGAATAATCCTAACGACACCCCCTTTACCACAGCGTGGTCGTTGTTTTTGGCCCGCCATAAGGTAAGGTTAAGCCCGGTAACACGTTCCACGTTACGGTCGCTCCAATTGATTCGTATCCCTGTGAACGTTTTGGAATTTCCCAGGCTCAGCCCGTAGTACGCGGTAGGAATGTTAATGGACTGGGCCCAAATAAAAAGCGGAAAAACTATCAAAATGGCAAGACGAGAAATTTTCATGACCACTCTCCTCTCGATTGGTTGTCACCCGTCATGTACGTAAATTCATACGAAAGGTTTACTTTCGGGGAAGATTATTTCAGGAAAGTTGGGCAAGAATTTTTTGGGCGATCTCTTTCAAATCACCGGCTTCGGCAACTTCGTGCCAGTGCACACGGCTTTCTGCACGAAACCAGGTGAGCTGGCGTTTCGCGTAACGTCGCGAATTTCGCTGAATGCGTTCGATCATTGTTTCCCGCGAAATTTTACCGTTCAGGTAATCAATCATTTCTTTGTATCCTACGGTATTAAGGGCATTCAATTCCGGAGAATAGCCCATTTCCAACAGGCCACGCACTTCTTCTTCCAGGCCTTCTTGCAACATACGCAGTACCCGTTCGTTAATGCGGCGGTACAATGTGGTGCGCTCGGCGGTTAATCCCCAAAAAACCGTTTCAAAAGGAGCTGGTTCGGGTTTTTGCTCGTGCCAAAAAGAAAAAGGTTTGCCCGTCACATAAAATACTTCCAGACTTCGCAAAATACGTTGACGATCGTTGTGACTGATTTTGGCCGCATAAGCGGGATCTGCCTTCTGCAGCTCGGCATACAAGGAAGCCAGGCCTTCTTCGCTCAATCGTGCTTCCAATTGTTGGCGCACGGCAGCATCCCTGGCATCCAACTCGAAAATTCCATCGACCAGAGCACGAATGTAAAATCCGGAGCCACCGACAACCAGCGGAATTTTACCACGGCGTACAATTTCTTCAACGGTTTGCCGGGCCTGTTTTCCGAACATGCCGGCACTGTAATATTCATCCGGCAGGCAAATATCAATAAAATGGTGGGGAATTTGTCGGCGAACTTCGGGAGAAACCTTGGCCGTGCCAATATCCATGTAGCGGTAAATCTGGCGTGAATCGGCGGAAATAATTTCCACCGCGCGTTTCTCGGCAATCAAAAGCGAAAGTGCCGTTTTGCCGACGGCGGTGGGGCCAACAATAAGATGCACCTTCATTCGCTTACTTTCCTATTCGGTTTTTCAGGTTGCCCCGGCAGAGTTTCAGGTAATACGTTTAAACTTACGATCCAATTCTTCCAGATCTATCGTTACGATGACCGGACGCCCGTGAGGACAAAAGAAGGGCGTTTCGCAGGCAAAAAGTTGATCCACCAGGTTTTGCATTTCGGCCTGCGAAAGTTTTTCTCCCGATTTAACCGCATTTTTGCAGGCATAGGCTGCGGCCACCTTTTCCAGATGATCAAAATCGGTGAGCGGCTCGTTTTTGTAATAGTCGATAATGTCGAGAAGAATTTGTGACTCCCGCCCCACCTTCACATCTGAGGGCATGGCCTCGATGACAATGGTGGTTCCGCTGAAAACTTTAATGCTGAAACCGATTTTTTTCAACACATCCTGAATTTCTTTAAAGACCATAAAGTCTTCGTAATTCAAAGTGATTTTCTGCGGGAAAAGCAATTTTTGTCCGAAGCCCTGCCCCTGTTTTTTGAGAATTTTCAGAATGCGTTCGAACAAAATGCGTTCATGCGCTACGTGCTGATCGATAAGTACCATGCCGCTTTTGATCTCGGAAACGATGTAGCGATTGTGCAATTGCCAGAACTGCACTTCCGGTTCGGTAGCCCGTCCTACAGGGGCGTTAAAATTTGGTGTGGCCGCTGGGATCTGATCCGCTGCTTTCCCCGAAAGATTTTGTTCCGGCGCTTCCGCGGATGTGTTCTGTTCGCTTCGCTCGTCGGCAAAATAGGTCAAACTTAACTGGGCGCCCATTTGTCGCCCGAGATAGCGGTTGCGGTGGCGCATTTCTTCCAGAATTTGCCGGGGTTTATTGGCGTTTTCGATGGTTTGCTGCAAGGCACTGCCCTCCGGCGTGCTGCTAAACTCGGGAATTACGCCTTCGTCGTTCAACGCCTTGCGGATGGAAGTAATGACAAAATAATACAAACTGCGATCGTTGGAAAAACGCACTTCCATTTTGGTGGGATGCACATTCACATCCACCAGGCCCGGATCCATTTCCAGATACAGCACATAAATGGGATATTCACCGGGGTGAATAAGATTGCCGTAGGCCTGAAAAATGGCATGATTCAGAGATTTGGACAAAATAGGTCGTCCGTTTAAAAACAGAAATTGCAAGCCCCGCGATTTCCGTACCACATCGGGGCGGCTGACGAATCCGCGCAGTTCCACCCCGCCCAAACTGGCATTAACCGGCAACAATCCCTTAAAAATGGAAGCTCCCAGCACTTCCTGCACCCGCTGTCCCAAATCCGCAGCCTTTAGGCGGTACACTTCCCGCCCATCGATCATCAGTTCAAAGCTAATATGGGGATAGGCCAGGAAAAAACGCTTGAGCACGGTTAGAATTTGCTGAATTTCGGCATTGTCCGAACGTAAAAATTGGCGCCGGGCCGGGGTATTAAAAAACAAATTGCGCACGGCGATGTTGGTTCCCACATTGGCCGCAGCTTTTTTCAAACGCGGATTTTTCCCTCCATCCAAAAAATACACGGTGGCCATGGGGTCTTCGGAGCGCCGGGAACGCATTTCAATTTGCGAAACCGAAGCGATGCTGGGTAAAGCTTCTCCGCGGAAGCCCAGAGTTTCGATGTGTTCCAGATCGTTTTGCGAACGAATTTTACTGGTCGCATGGCGTTCGAAGGCCAGCGGCAAATCTTCGGCACTGATGCCCACGCCGTTGTCAATTACCTGAATGAGCTTTTTGCCCCCTTGCTCAATTACGATTTTGATCTCCGTGGCTTCGGCATCAATGGCGTTTTCCACCAGTTCCTTAACCACCGAGGCCGGTCGTTCCACCACCTCGCCCGCGGCTATTTTATTGGCTAAGTTTTCCGGTAAAACCTGTATTTTATGCTGTTTTTTGCTCATTGCTTCCTTCTTTTTAATTTGGACGAATATAAAAAATTTAAAGGACGAATAAAAATGAATCGATTCTCCAACGGAATCGATCTACCCGAATCCAGGGAAAAGTTTTCGCATGCAGGAATAATTATCCTTTTGAAGGAGTTTTCATTGATTGAAAATTGTCGTAAATTACGACACACATCGCAAGCATAAAAAACTTTCATAAAACAAAGGAGACGACCATGCGCTTATCGGAAACCATTCAAACAGCCGACTGGAAAAAAGAAAAACATGCGCCGGTTATTGAAGCACCGGAAGAAGTAAAAGCAGGCGAAGTTTTCACCGTAAAAGCCGGACTGGGAAAAGAAATTGCCCATCCCAATACGACCGAACATCACATTGCCTGGATTTCTCTTTACTTTAAGCCCGAAGGCAGCAACTTTACGCATCAAATCGCTCATTTCGAATTTTGGGGCCACGGCGAAAGCACCAGCGGGCCGAACAAGGGCCCGGTTTACGCCGAACCGCAGGTAGAAGCCAGCATCAAGCTGAACGAATCGGGCACCATTATGGCGGTGGCTTTCTGCAACATTCACGGCCTGTGGGAAAGCAGCAAAGAAATCAAAGTAAGCTAAGGCTTTCTCCGGTCAGTCCAGGAAAAGTCGATTTTTACAAGAGCACCCGCCCGAATTTTGAGGCGGGTGTTTTTTTACCCCGATACAGATGGGACTTTCTAAAATAGCGTTATTTCTCAAAGCTGGCATTCTTCAAATGAGCTTTTCAATGTCTTTACTATTTGTCCAATAGCCAAATTAAATCTTTCATTTGCAATTTGGCATTCCAGGCGTGATTTTGGCCACACGAAAAAAGTTTTATCCCCCTTGCAAAATTTGTATCTTTGTTTGTTCGCCAAGTTAACTAAATAATGACTAACACATGGAGGTGGAATGAAACGTTTGCTTTCCGTCCTGTTCGTTTTTTCCTTCTTGCTTTCCACATTGTACGCCAAAAATAATCAGGAATTTCGCGCAATTTGGGTGGTTACCTGGGAATACATCAATCCCGATTGGTCGGCCAGCCGCAACAAAGCCAAAATCCGTGAAATTCTGGACAACATTAAAAAGGCCAATATGAATGCCGTGCTCTGGCAGGTACGGCAAAGCGGAACGGCCTACTACCCCTCTTCGTACGAACCCTGGGGCTATTACGCCAATTACCACAACAACCCCGGCTTCGATCCGCTGGCCTACGCCCTGCAGGAAGCGCACAAACGCGGTCTGGAATTTCACGCCTGGTTTAACGTTTTTCACGTAGCTTCTACCTGGAAGGGTACTCCGGCCGACGAACACCCGGAATGGATTTGCACCAACGAAGACGGCCAGTTTATGACAGCCCACCGTTGCGTTTCGCCCGGACTGGACGAAGTGCGCGCCTACACCATTCAGGTAGCCATGGAAATCGTGCGCAAATACGACATCGACGGATTGCACCTGGACTTTGTGCGCTGGAACGAATACACCGAAGACGACATGAAAAATGCGCCATCACTGCTGCAACAGGTAAACGAGATGGACGGAATGATTCCCCAAGAGCGAATCGATCGTCTGGAAAAAGTGAGCGGCACGAAACGCTACATTTACGACGTGCAGCATCCCGCTTCCGGCGGCGTACCGGCCGGATTCGATAGCTGGGGCGATTGGCGCCGCTGGGGCGTTACCGAATTTGTACGCCAATTGCACGATTCCATTCAGGCCGTCAAACCCTGGGTACGCCTTTCGCCGGCAGCATTGGGCAAGTACAACTGGAGCGGCTGGAACGGCTACTATGTGGTTTTTCAGGATGCCGCTCTGTGGTTTAACAAGGGCTACATCGATCAGCTTACCCCCATGCACTACCACTGGCTCTCCGGCAGTGGCTTTTACGATATGCTCACCGGTGATTGCCCATACTGCTGGTACACGTGGATCAAAGATGGCATTCGCGCCAAACGCCTGTACACAGTAGGCCCGGGCTCGTACGTGCTGGATGAAAATAATGTTTGGGATCACCATCAGGATATTGTCAACCGCAGCCGCGATGTAAGCTGGACCGACGGTTTCCAGTTTTTTAGTTACGCCAGTTGGGCCAAGCACAATTATTGGAGCGAAGCGGCCCGAACATTCTTTAAAGGCAAGACCAAAATCAGAGCGACCGGACTTATCGTAAATAGCAAACCGGCGGCGCCTTCCGTTTCGTTGAGCAAAATCGATTCCATGAACTACCAAATTCACGTTGTTCCACCAGACACCATCAGCAAAAATTACTGGTTTGCCATTTACCGCTCACTCGATTCCACATTGGATGTGAGCAAAGATCAAATTATTGCTTTGCATTTCGGAAACGATTCCTTCACCTACCACGATTCTTACTGGGACGATGATTACCAA
The DNA here is from genome assembly GCA_964468415.1 of uncultured Caldithrix sp. Lineage (GTDB taxonomy): Bacteria > Calditrichota > Calditrichia > Calditrichales > Calditrichaceae > Caldithrix. The sequence goes on along the minus strand of CAYXUS010000250.1, from coordinate 1,633 downwards.
CAAGGCCGATACACCTATTTTGCCACCATGCTCGATCGTTACTGGAACGAATCGCAAATATCCAATGCCGTGATCGGCGATTCCATTCCCCATTACATCAATCCGCCGGACTACGCGCCGGAAAACATCATGGTTCTGGGCATGGATGCGCATTCCTTGCTTATCAAATGCGATCCGGTGGAAAAGGCCGATCGCTACGTGGCCTACATCAGTCGGGACGGCAACACGTTTACCGATTCGGCGCAAGCCTCGAGCAATGAAATTTTGGTCGATAATCTGGAAGAAGGGCAGGTGTATTATTTCCGCGTTAAGGCGGCCAATGCGGCAGGTTCATCCAGGTGGTCCAAACACCTTTACGCCGGAGTGCCCTCGGCCGATCCGCACCAGGTGCTGATTGTTAACGGGTTCGACCGCGGTACCAACGATCGCTACGATTACATTCGATTTTACGCCGACCCCGTCAACAAACGCGGCTATCCCTTTTCCTACGTGCTGAACGAAAGCATCATCGAAGGAAAAATTTCCTTAGCGCCTTACCAAATCGTCATCTGGATTCTGGGCGATGAGAGCACGGCCGATCAAACATTTTCTTCGATTGAACAGGATTCCGTAAAGCACTTTTTACAACGCGGCGGCTATTTGTTTGTCAGCGGGTCGGAAATTGGCTGGGATCTGGATTACAAAGGAACTTCAAGCGATCAATCGTTTTATCACAATTATTTAAAGGCGCAATACGCCGCCGATGCCCCGGACGGCAAAAAGGCCACCTTCTACTCCTGCGAGGCCATCCCGGGCGGTTTGTTCGACGGCCTGCCGGATTTTAGTTTTGACAACGGGCGTCACGGCACTTTTGACGTGGATTGGCCCGATGCCATCAAGCCATACGGTGGCGCCCGAGCCATTTTACGCTACAAAGGAGCCAAAACCACGAATATTGCCGGAATTCTGTTTGAGGGTACTTTCCCCGGCGGGACTAAAGCCGGAAAACTGGTGAATTTGGGTGTGCCTTTCGAGACTGTTTACTATTCCGACAAGCGCGATTCGCTGATGAGTAAAATCATGGATTTTTTCGAAGGGAAAATCACCGATATCGCATTGAATACGCGTTTAACGCCTGCAACATTTCATCTGGAACAGAATTACCCTAATCCGTTTAATCCCACGACGACCATTCGTTACGCTTTGCCTCGTTCGGCGAACGTAAGGCTGGAAATTTTCAATGCGCTGGGCCAGCGCCTGCGCACTCTGGTAAGTGAGCACCAAAATGCGGGTACTTACCGCGTGCAGTGGGACGGCAAAAACGAAACGGGTGTTCCGGTACCCAGCGGAGTGTACCTTTACCGCCTGACTACGGATAAGGGCTTTGTGCAATCTAAAAAGATGATGCTTATTCGCTAAATATTTTTAAAAGCTGCGGGGAAACATTCTTCCGCAGCTTTTTCTTTTTACAAAGCGAGAAAAACTAAAAAATGATAAAGGAAAAATGAAAAAGGAGGAAAATCGCCGGTTGCCGGGTAGCGCCGCGTCAGCGGAGAATTACGAATTATCCGTAGGATGCCCTGGCAAAAATTACGAATTACGAATCTGGGCCACTGATCTGCACAAAAAGACAAGAAAAAGGAAGAATGAAAAA
>CAYXUS010000249.1:0-28838 GCA_964468415.1 uncultured Caldithrix sp. | reverse complement strand
TTCGTTGTATTTTGTGCAGCAAGGATCGGAACAAGGAGTCGAATTGCGGGATTGATTGAGGGAGTGTTGTTTGAAGAATCCTAAAATTGAACAAAAACTTTTAAAAGATGTTTTACCCCGGGTGTTAAAACCCGGACGCTACATTGGCAACGAATTAAATATCGTTCATAAAAACCGTGCTTCTGTTAAATCCCATGTGGCACTTGCCTTTCCCGATGTTTACGAGATTGGCATGTCCTACATTGGGTTCGAACTTCTTTACCACATTTTAAACAAACAAGACGATATCTGGGCCGAACGTGTGTTTGCCCCCTGGCCGGATATGGAAGAACAACTAAGGGCCACGGGCATCCCTTTGTTTAGTCTGGAATCGTTTACCCCGTTAAACGATTTCGATGTCATCGGCTTTACACTGCAGTACGAATTGACATACACCAACATTCTGAACATGCTCGATTTGGCGGGCATTCCCGTTTTTAGTAAGGATCGCACGGAAGCGCATCCGTACATTGTTGCCGGTGGACCATGCAGCTGCAATCCCGAACCCTTAGCCGAATTTATCGATGCCTTCTTGATTGGTGACGGCGAAGAAGCATCGGTAGAAATTGCCCGCACGGTGGCAAGAGGCAAGGAACAAAACAAGTCCCGGCGCGACATTCTGTTCGATCTGGCGCAGATTGCCGGCGTGTACGTTCCTGCATTTTACGCGCCGACTTACGATGCCGGGGGAAAATTGCAGGCCACGCGTCCCCTGATCGACGGCGTGCCCCAGGTTATCCGGACGCGCATTGTGACGGAACTTAAACCGGAACATTATCCTGACAAGCCCATCGTGCCCTTGATCGAAGTAACGCATGACCGCCTGGCCATCGAAGTGATGCGTGGTTGTACGGAGGGCTGCCGCTATTGCAATGCCGGCATGATTTATCGCCCCATTCGGGAACGCAGCGAATGGGATGTGCTACGCCAGATGGATCAGGCGCTCAACAACAGCGGTTACAGTGAAGTCTCGTTTCTGTCACTGTCCATTTCCGATTATTCGCGTTTAACAGAATTGATGAAGCGGAGCCGACAGGCGCTGAAAGGTACACAAGTGAGTGTTTCTTTCCCTTCCATGCGTCTGGACAGTTTTAACGAACAAATTGCCGAGTTTGTCTCCGATGTGCGTAAATCGGGATTTACCTTTGCTCCGGAAGCAGGCAGCGAACGTTTAAGGCAGGTAATTAACAAAAACATCACAGAGGATGATTTATTTAAATCGGTAGAAATTGCCTTAAAAAGCGGCTGGAGATTAATCAAGTTTTATTTTATGATCGGTTTGCCTACCGAGACCGATGAAGATGTGGCCGAAATTGCCCGTTTGGTGCGGCGTTTGCTGGAGATGAGTCGCCAGTACGGGCGGGTGCAATTCAATCTTTCCATCTCTCCTTTTTCGCCCAAGGCGCACACGCCATTCCAGTGGGAACGGCAGGCCTCCATCGAAGAAATTTGGCACAAGGTGGATGTGCTCAAAAAGCATCTCGGCCGGGAACGGCGCATTCGCATGAGCTGGCGCGATCCAAAGGTTTCGTTTCTGGAAGGGGTGCTGGGCCGCGCCGATCGGCGCATGGGAGCGGTGATTTACGATGCATGGAAAGAGGGGGCAAAGTTTGATGGCTGGGATGAGCATTTTAAGTACGATTTGTGGCTGAAGAACTTGCGGAACCACGGCTTTGATCCCGAAGCGCTTGCTGCCGAAATTCCCGAAGAGGCGGTTTTGCCCTGGGATCACATCGACAAGGGAGTCAGCAAAAATTTCCTGAAAAGAGAAAGAAAAAAAGCCTACCGCCAGCAAACCAGTCCCGATTGCAAAAAAGCCCGGTGTTTAGCCTGTGGCTTGCAGCGAAAGGGCATGTACGCCGAAATCGTGGACTGTTACAAAAAAGATCGCACACGTCTGGAAGTGGACGAACCGGCCGATGCGCAAGTAGGCGTTTCGTTGCCCAGATACGAAACGGTAGAGCAGGAATTCAAACGCTATCGGGTGCAGTTTACCAAAGAGGGGTACGCCGCTTTTTTGTCACATCTCGATCTGGCACGTTTGTTTGAGCGCGTTTTCCGCAGGGCGCATGTGCCCATTATTTACAGTCAGGGATTTAATCCCCGGCCGAAAATTTCTTTTGGTCAGCCGCTGGCCCTTGGAGTGCAAAGCAAAGCCGAATTTTTTGATGTGGAAATTTCTGCACGGTTTAACAAAGATTTAAAACGTTTGTTGAATCCATTGCTCCCGGACGGATTAAAAATTATTCGTGTGCGCGAAATGGCCGAAAAGGCTTCTTCGCTTTCGCAAAGCATTAACGCTGCGGAATACGAGATTTATTTTGATCCGAATAAAATACGTCCGGAAGAAATCGATCGGCGTTTGCGCCGCATTCGTCGTTCCCGCTCGTTGGTGGTAAGTCGGCTCTCCAAAGGGAGAGTAAAGTCGGTGGACATTCGGCCTTTTATCGAAACCATCCGCCGCCGGGGAAATCGCCTGATTGTTCGTACCACCAATGTGGAGAGCCGTGCTTTGCGCATCGATGATTTGGTGAAACAGGTTTTCGAACAGGCCAGTGCTACCGAAGTGATTCGGAAACGCCAGCTCATCCGGTTAGGGGACGAGGAAAAAACGCCGCTTGAGATGGTTCGCTAAAGGCAATTGCGGCCAAATTGCCACTTTGGGCTTGTGCAAATTCTTTTATTAAAATCATCCTCTGTGTTTAATGTAATACAAATCAATGCATTCTTCGAAAGAATGACGCAAATTAAAATGTTTTTAAATGTGGGCATGGCGCCACAAAAGAATTCATTACCGAAAATAAAATTTTACGTTTTTTGTCGTATTTTTGGCGGATTCTTTTTATATTTGGGAGTGCATTAAGCGCACATTTGCCAAAAACGAAAGGCGCCACTCCGGTTTAAACAAAACTTCTTTGGCCTTAACTCGGCAATGCCGGAACAAAAAAGGCCTACCGGGTACAAATTCTTGAACAATGACGGATGATCCGGTCAAAGAATCTGTAGCACGGAAAAGAAAAACAGGGACAAGTGTATGACAAAAGAGATCATTATTAACGCTACAAATGAAGAAACGCGTATTGCTATTTTAGAAGATTCCAAGTTGGTTGAATTGTTCGTGGAACGCCCCGAGTACGAGCGTATGGTCGGGGATATCTACAAAGGAAAGGTAAGTCGCGTTCTGCCCGGAATGCAGGCTGCATTCATTAACATCGGGCACGAGCAAAATGCGTTTTTACATTTTGCCGATTTCGACACCTCGTATCTGGATTATTTTGTCGATTACGAGGACGAAGAACATCTGGATTCGAAAGAACACCACACCTCGGAACGCGATTTTAATGTGTATCGCGATCTGAAAAAAGATCAAGATATTTTGGTGCAAATTATTAAAGAGCCCATTGGCACCAAAGGGTGCCGGGTGACCACCAACATTGCTTTGCCGGGACGCTTTGTCGTTTTGATTCCGGGAAAAAAGCACATTGGCGTTTCCAAGAAAATTCAGAACAACAAAGAACGCCGCCGCCTGCGCGAAATTGCCCGGCAAATTATTCCGCCCAATTTTGGGCTAATCATTCGTACCGTGGCCGAAGGCAAACCCGACAAGGCCATTCGCAAAGATTTGAACAATCTTATTTCCACCTGGCGTAAAATCGAACGCAAAATCAAAAAGCAAGAAGCCCCGGCCTTGTTGTACAAAGATATGACCATGGCCTCCAGCATTATTCGCGATTTGTTTACGGCCGATGTCGATCGCGTGGTGGTCGATTCCCGCAAATTAATGCGGGAATTGGTTTCGTACATTAAAGATGTCGCCCCGCATTTGAAAAACAAAATCACCTATTACAAAGGCATGGTGCCCATTTTCGATTATTTCAACATCGAGCGCGAAATCGAGAAAATGGGCAATAGTAAAGTGTGGTTAAAGAATGGTTCCTACATTGTGATCGAACCGACCGAGGCATTGGTTTCCATCGACGTGAACAGCGGCAAATACATCGGGCGAAAAGATCACGAAACCAATTCGCTGAAAATAAATCTTGAAGCGGCCCGCGAAATTGCCCGGCAGGCACGGCTGCGCGACCTGGGCGGCATTATTGTGATCGATTTTATCGATATGATGGAAGAGGAAAATCGCCGTAAGGTGTATCAGGAGTTGAAGAAGGAATTTGCCAAAGATCGCTCGATTACGAAAATTCAGGAAATGAGCCGTTTTGGTTTGATGGAAATGACCCGTCAGCGTGTTCGCCCGCCGGTGCTGCTTAGCCTGAAAGAAACCTGTCCCACCTGCCACGGGACGGGGCTGGTGCCCACCGTACACGCGGTGGTGGCCGATATTGAGCGTTGGATTCAACGCTATCGCACAACAAATGGCGACCGGCGCATTGTGCTGCATGTGCGTCCGGATGTGTACGCCTATCTCAAAAAGGGGCTGTACAATCCGCTGCTCAAATTGATGTGGAAATACTGGATTAAAATCAATCTGGTCAAGGATGAAAGTTTGCCCATTGGTACGTTTAAGGTTTACGATCGCAAAAACGAAAAACGTTTGGACGTGCTGTTAAAATAGTTTTGACAAAGCGTGCAAATGTATTTAAATTAAACGCTCGATTTTTTGGGTGAAAAATAATATTTTTTATAGGAGTAAAAACATGTATGCTGTTGTGGAAATAGCAGGACACCAATTTCGCGTTGAACAGGATAAAAACGTAAAAGTACCTTTGTTGCATGAAGAACCGGGTAAAAAGGTTGTCTTTGATCGGGTTTTGTTTTACACCGACGATAAGGGGAAACACCACATTGGTACGCCAGTGGTTAAAAATATTAAAGTAGAAGCGACGGTTGTGGAACACGGACGCGACAAAAAGATTATTGTGTTCAAGAAAAAACGTCGTAAAGGCTATCAGGTTAAAAACGGGCATCGCCAGCATTACACCATGCTGCACATCGAGAAAATCGGAACCAAGCGTGCAGCCAAAAAAGCGGCGCCTAAAAAAACCGAAGAAACCGGCGAAGTGAAGGAGGCATAAATGGCTCATAAAAAAGGTGTTGGAAGCTCCAGAAACGGTCGCGAAAGCGAATCCAAACGGCTTGGGGTTAAGGCGTTTGGCGGGCAGTTTGTTAGTGCAGGATCCATCCTCGTTCGCCAGCGTGGAACAAAAATTCATCCGGGCGAAAACGTGGGCAAGGGCGGCGATGACACGCTATTTGCCAAGATTGATGGCTATGTAAAGTTCGAACGCAAAGGCCGCGATCGTAAAAAGGTGAGTGTCTATCCTGAACTGGTTAACTAATTCGGAGGGCACGTTATTTTTCTTCCTCGTTCCGCGTGGGAGAAAAGCCAGTTTTAAGTTGAATTAAAATTCTTCTTTTAAATCCCCCTCATTCAAGGCGTAAAGTAATTGCTTTGCGCCTTTTTTTGTTTTTTTTCTTTTTCTGCATTGAAAAATTTGTTATCTTTGCCGGGCTTAGTTTTTGAGAAATAATGAACAAAATGTTCGAAAAAATGAAATATCTGATCATCGGTTTGACGGTTGGCATTGTGCTGGTGGGTGGAGGGCGCTCCTTTGCCCAGAACAAAAAATTGCTGGAGCATTTGAAGCAAATTGAGAAACAGCAAAAAAATTACAATAAGCTTCAGCCTGGCTGGAATCTGAATTTGGGTGTCTCGCTTACGGTAACGCAAACGGCATATCACCAGTGGGCTTCGGGCGGGTCAAATGTTTTTGTTTGGACAACCGGCCTGAACGGTTCGGCCATTCTGGATACGACCAATTGGAATTGGGCCAATGAGGCAAAAATTATCTTTGGCCAGTCCAGGCAAAACGGAGAACTACCACGGAAGACGGATGATCTGATTGACTTTGAATCGGTGCTAACGCTCAAAAAGAAAGAGTATTTGAATCCCTATGTTTCGTTGAATTTTCAAACACAAATGGCGCCGGGATACAAATACGACAAAGAAACACGCGTAAAAATTTCGGATGCTTTCGATCCGGCCTATTTAACCAATGGGTTGGGAATTGGCTATTCTCCCAAGAAAACCTTTCGCACACGGATCGGTTTGGCGGCACGGGCCGTTTTTGCCAACAAGTTTTCCGTATTCGACGGAGGAAAGAATAAAAGCGTGGAATCGGGATTGCAATGGGTAACCCATGCGGAACGACGTTTCTGGGGGAAGTTCCTCATTCGTTCACGGTTAAATATTTTTTCCTCGTTTGAAAATTTTGAATATGGAAATATTTTCTGGGATACGTTGATGCAGGCCTCCGTAACCAAATACATTATTGTCAACTTGCAAACATTTGTTGTGTATGACGCGAAGGTAACCAAGAAAACTCAGGTTAAAGAGGTGCTGAGTATCGGATTAAAATACACGTTTTTGTAGCCAATTGGCCAGTTTTGGGTATTGGTGAGAAAACATGAGACAATGCTGAACCGAAAAACACCCGTCCAAAAAAACAATGAGTGGGGAAGTGCGAATTTTCCCTGCAAAAAATTTGACTATGCCTAACAATATAATTAAATTCAAAGATTCGTTTTTGATTTAACAATTGGAGGAACGTCTTGAAAACCTATATAGCCAAAGAGAAGGAAATTCAAGAGTCAAAACGCTGGTATGTCGTAGATGCAGAAGGTAAGGTGTTAGGGCGTCTGGCAAGTCAAATCGCGCATATTTTGCGTGGCAAACATAAACCGATTTATTCTCCGCATCAGGATGTTGGTGATTTTGTTGTGGTGGTAAATGCGGAAAAAGTTAAATTGACCGGAAAAAAGATGGAGCAAAAAACATATTTCCGTCATTCCGGTTATATTGGTGGTACTACGTACACCCCGGTAGCATTGATGCTGCAAAAACATCCCGAGCGGGTTATTGAGTTTGCCGTAAAACGCATGTTGCCCAAAAATGCTTTGGGGCGCAAGATGTTCAAAAAGTTAAAGGTGTACGCCGGTCCGGAACATCCTCATCAGGCACAAAAGCCGGAAGTGTTAGAAATTAAAGCATAAAAAGCGGGAGCAGTTTGAATGGAAGTTTATGTTGCAACGGGTAGAAGAAAAGAAGCGGTTGCTCGGGTTCGCATGACCCCCGGAACGGGGAAAGTGGTTATCAATAAAACCGAGGGTTTTTTGAACTACTTTAAACGCGAAACTCTTGTGATGGATATTGAGCAACCTCTGATCTTAACCGATACATTGGGTAAGTTCGATTTTTATATCCGCGTGGATGGCGGTGGTTTGAGCGGCCAGGCCGGTGCGGTACGCTTGGGAATTGCCCGTGCTTTGGTGGCGTATAGCGAAGATTATCGCCCCGTGCTTCGTCAGGGTGGGTTCCTTACGCGCGATCCGCGTGAAGTGGAACGTAAAAAATACGGTTTGGCCAAAGCCAGAAAACGTTTCCAGTTTTCAAAACGTTAATCGATATTACGAAAAAATATTCTCAAAGCCAGAGTATTTCTGGCTTTTTTATTGTAACACACACATCGGCTGTTCCGTTTCCGGGTGTTCCGCTTTGGTGGAATTGGGAGCGGGTGAAAGTCGGTGGAGGTTTAACCCAAACAAAATAAGGAGATATTATGCCTTCAGTAACTTTAGAACAGTTGCTTTCCGCAGGTGTGCATTTTGGCCACCTTACCCGCCGTTGGAATCCCAAAATGAAGCCGTACATTTTTATGACACGCAATGGGATTCATATCATCGATTTGAAAAAGACCCAACAGGCTCTGGACAAAGCCCTGCAGGTAGTACACGAAGTTGTTGGCGATGGCTACGAGGTGATGTTTGTGGGTACCAAACCCCAGGCCAAAGATATCATCGCTTCCGAAGCTCAGCGTTGCGGAATGTTTTACGTAACGCATCGTTGGTTGGGCGGTATGCTGACCAATTTTGCCACCATTAAGAAATCGATCAAATATTACAAAAATTTGGAAAAGATGAGTACCGATGGTACCTATGAGAAGATTTCCAAAAAAGAGCGTTTGATGATCGAACGCAAAAAAGAAAAATTGTATCGGGTGCTGTCCGGTATTCTGGAAATGAAACGTTTGCCCGGCCTGTTGTTTGTTGTGGATATTAACAAAGAGCATCTGGCAGTGCACGAAGCACGCAAAATGAATATTCCCATTATTGCGATGGTCGATACGAATGTCGATCCTACTCTGGTCGATTATCCGATTCCCGCCAATGATGATGCGGCAAAGAGTATTAGTTTGATTACCAGTAAAATTGCCGATGCCATAATTGAAGCAAAACAAAAACTAAAAGAAAAGAAAGCGCTGGAAGAAGCGGTTAAAGAAGAAAAGAAACCGCAGCCCAAAGAGGCAAAAGGCCAGCCGGCGAAAGACAAAGAAGTAAAAAAAGCGAAAGCCGCTCCTAAGGCAAAGGCAAAAAAACAAGAAAAAGCAACCGAGGAAAAAGAGGAGTCTAAATAATGGCAGAGATTACCGCTGCAATGGTAAAACAACTGCGCGACAAAACCGGCGCAGGAATGATGGATTGTAAAAAAGCCCTTCAGGAAGCCGAAGGCGATTTTGATAAAGCCGTAGAAATTTTACGTAAACGAGGTATTGCCAAAGCGGCCAAACGTGCCGATCGCGAAGCAAACGAAGGTGTGGTTGCCGCATACATCCACCCCGGCAGCAAGTTGGGAGTTTTGGTTGAAGTAAACTGCGAAACCGACTTTGTGGCGAACACCGATGATTTTAAAGAATTTGCCAAAAACATCGCCATGCACATTGCCGCCAGCAATCCTTTGGCCGTAAAACGCGAAGACCTGGATCAGGAAACTCTGGACAAAGAAAAAGAAATCTATCGCGAGCAGGCTTTGGCACAGGGCAAACCGGAACACATCGTTGACAAAATCGTGGAAGGTCGTCTGGAAAAATATTATTCCGAAGTATGCTTGTTGGAGCAGCCTTATGTGAAAGATCCGGACAAGACCATCAAAGATTTGTTAACGGAAGTGATTGCCAAGGTGGGTGAAAACATCACCATTAAACGTTTCGCTCGTTTTCGTATCGGAGAATAACCCATGACACAGTCTCCACAAATTAAGTACAAGCGTATATTGCTAAAATTGAGTGGAGAATCCTTAGCAGGAGATGCCGGATTCGGCATCTCCGCTTCACGCTTGCAGTATTTTGCCGAGCAGGTTTTGCCCTTGCACAAATTGGGCGTTCAAATCGGCGTGGTTATTGGCGGCGGCAATATTTTCCGCGGGTTAACTTCGCACAAGGTCAATATCGACCGGATTTCTGCCGATCAAATGGGTATGCAGGCCACGGTAATTAACGCCTTGGCCCTGCGCAGCGTATTTGAGCAAAACGGCATTCCCACGCATGTTTTGTCTGCCTTCCCCGTGGGGAATTTTGTCGAAGCCTTTTCCAGTGAAAAAGCCATTTCCAAGTTGCAAGAAAACAAAGTGTTAATTTTTGCAGGTGGAACAGGAAATCCGTATTTTACGACCGATACGGCCGGCGTTTTAAGAGCAATCGAAATAAAGGCCGATGTGATTTTAAAAGGGACGCGTGTTGACGGAGTGTACAATGCCGATCCTGAAAAAGTGGAAGACGCCATCATGTTTGACGAACTAACCTATATGGAAGTGGTGCGCCGCGGTTTGAAAGTGATGGATACAACGGCAATAACGCTGGCAATGGAAAACGATTTGCCGATCATTGTGTTTAATTTTAACGTGGCCGGCAATCTTGATAAAATTGTGTTTGGTGAAGCCATAGGGACAAAAGTGCAGGGGTAATTTATGGAAGCACAGGAAATTATTAAAGATGCAAAACGTCGGATGGATGGGGCGATTAATGCATTGCACGACGAACTGATCAAAATTCGTACGGGACGCGCAACGCCCACGTTACTGGATGGTATTAAGGTTGATTACTACGGCCAAAAAGTACCGTTGAATCAAGCGGCAACTGTTACTGCCCCGGAACCCAGACTATTGGTAGTGCAGCCCTGGGAAAAGAAGATGCTTGCCGAGATTGAGAAAGAAATCCAGAAAGCCGACCTTGGATTAAATCCCAGTAATGACGGCAACGTGATTCGCATTCCCATTCCGCAGTTAAGCGAAGAACGGCGCAAAGACCTGGTGAAATTGGTGCACAAATTTGCTGAAGAAGCGCGGATAGCCGTTCGGAATGTCCGTCGGGATGCGAATGACCATCTGAAAAAATTAGAGAAGAATCATGAAATCAGCGAAGATCAGTTGAAGGACTATTTGGACGATGTACAAAAGCTCACCGACGAGCACATCAAAAAAATCGATGAAGTTATGAAAGCCAAGGAAGAAGAAATCTTTAAAGTTTAGGGAACATTTTCCCCCAATAAGATGTAAGGCCAGTAGGTTCGCAAGAATTTCTGGCCTTTTTTCGTATAAAACGCAATTTTTTGCATATACACTGTTAAGGAAATAAAAAACCTTCCGAAATATAAATTTGATTTTAGGAATATTATCTTATTAATTCCGTTTAAATCAACTGTTCTTTCGAAGATACGGTTTTTCTAATTACATGGAAAAAAAGGATTTGATCTTTAACACAGCAATTTTGCTTAACGGTTTTTTATATTAATCAGGATAAAAGGATTTCGTTTAATCAAGAGATGGATAATGCAGAAAACCCCGCTTAAAAATACACTCATAGTTGGTTGGAACATAGAGTCCGTCTCCCTTTACGAACGGATTATAGAGACACCGGCATTAGGATACAATGTCCGTGGCTTTATTCGTCCGGCCGGTAACGATCGCAAGCGCCATTACAAGAACGTACCGGTTGTGGGCGATGGGGAAACATTTGCCGATGCCATCAAAAAATACAACATTACCGATGTATTAATTGTTCTTTCTCCTTCGGAAAAAATTTATCTCTCCCAAATCATTGATATCTGCAGCAAGAACAATGTAGAATACAGCATTGTCTCCGATACATACGATTCCGATTACGACCATGTGGTCCGTCATGTTTTGCGCCAGGTAATTAGTCCGCGTGAATTTGGATTTCGAAGAATTTTTGATATATTAGTTTCTTTAACATTGTTGATTTTGCTTTTCCCGTTGTTTATTATTGTAGCAATCGCCATAAAGTTGGAATCGGAAGGGCCGATCTTTTATTCGCAACAACGTTTGGGAAAAGACGGCCGGATTTTTGCCGTGCACAAATTCCGTTCGATGGTTCAGGATGCGGAAAAAAGGACCGGACCGGCATTAGCCACTAAGCACGATCCGCGGGTGACGAAGGTGGGGCGATTTATGCGTAAAACGCGTATTGACGAATTGCCTCAGTTGCTGAATGTCTTGAAAGGAGATATGAGTTTTATCGGACCGCGTCCGGAACGCCCGTTCTTTGCCAATCAATTTAAAAAGCAGATTCCGTTTTATATGGCACGCTTAAGAACAAAGCCTGGCATAACGGGTCTGGCTCAGGTGACCGTTGGCTATGACGAGACGATTGAAGATGTGAAAGAAAAGATTAAAAAAGACATTGAGTACATCGAAAACAAAAATTCGCTGCTGTTAAATTTAAAGATTTTACTTAAAACCGTCTTAGTCGTTCTTAGAGGCGAAGGCCAATAAAAAAAGAATCAAAAATTAATATTTTTTTTAAATAGGACGATTTTTAAAATTGAATTTCAACGCATTAATCGGGATGCCCGTATGGCCTTTGTACGGGAGTTTACCTTGCGTGAATAAGGCGTTTAATTTTTTATAGACAATTACAGATGGGTAATCTGTAATTGAGGTGGCGGAGCCATAAATAAAAAGGTGTAATAATGGAAAAATTACAAATTGAATCGAAATTTGCGGATCAAACCGGCGAAGTGATGGTCGTTGAATTGGGGGGCCATGTCGATCAGTCAAACAGTTATCAATTGGAGAAATTGTTTGACAATATTATACAAAGCGGATGTTACAAGGTAATTGTTGATTTTAGTAATGTTTACTACATGAGCAGTGCCGGATGGGGTGTTTTTGTCGGAGAAATTAAGCGCTTCAGGGACAAGGGGGGCGATATTAAACTGGCCAATATGCGTCCTGAAATTTACGAAGTTTATCAGATGCTGGAGTTTTATCATATTCTTGACGATTATCCTTCCGTGGAGGCCGCTGCCGCCTCGTTCAAAAAGGAACAGGAAGAAATCGATCTGGTGATCGAAGAAATTGAAGAAGAAAGTGCGGAAAAAAACGGAATAGCAGAAGATATGGCGCAGGAAGCGGAGCTCGATGAACCGATTGAAGAAACCGTCGAAGAGATCGAGCTGGAAGAAGTAAATGATAATGTGGAACCGTCCGTGTCCAGACAGGAAGAAAATGTCTCGCCTTCCGGGGTCGATTTCAGAAAAGAGACCTTGCACGAATTTACGCCGCAAATTATTCAACCAGACGTTAAGTTAGCCGAACTGCCTTTGCCGGAAAAAATCAAGAAGGTGGTTGCCCAAAATCCGCTGATCGGCCTTTTTGGTATTCGCAAAGTATTACGCCATGAACATTTTGGGCGTACCAAAGTGGGTATCTTTAAATTGTATCGTTTGTTGAAAGAATTGGATCTGGATACCAAAGAAAAGCGTTATCGTTTTTATCGATCATGTTAACGTGGGAACGAACTATGAATAACAAAACTCTTCAAAAGATTGTCTTTTTGTTGTTTTTGATTCTCGGGGGGAGCCCTTTTGGGCTTTTGGCGCAGGAAACGCCGCTTCCCAATGCAGACCCCGATTGGCCTGCACATCCCTTTACGCCAAGTGACGGGGTATTCATTTCCACCTTCCCGGATACTTCCTCTTTCCTGAACGGCACCTTTGCCATTGATGATCGGGGATACGTGGAATTGCCCATGGTCGGGAAGGTAAAAATTAGCACCATGACTATCGAGGAGTTTGTAGAATTTTTAAAGAAAAATTTCGAGAGTTACACCAAGTATCCCAATTTTTACGTAAAACCCGTGGTGCGCGTGAGCCTGTTAGGCGGGTTTGTCCGTCCGGGCTTGTATTATGTGGATGTGCACAGCTCTTTGTGGGATGTAATCCATCTTGCCGGGGGCACACTAACGGAAGACGGAATTTATGAAATGGAATGGCAGCGCAATAAAAAAAATATGAGCTCGCATCTGGTTGAAATTTACGAGAAAGGAATTTCTCTGAAAAACATGGGATTTAAATCGGGAGATATTTTTTGGACGCCTTCTCCCACACGAAGGAGATTCTGGGATACGGTGAGAGACGTGATGCCCATTCTGACCTTTGCGACCAGTATTTGGGCTATGTACACGACGTATCAACGTGATGTTATTTTATTACGCACAAGATAACTCATAAGGGAACAGAAAAATGCAAGAAAAAAAGAAATCTGTAGATTTAAATTTGACCGATTCCAAATTGGATTGGCATCATTACATTCGGCTCTTCCGGCGTAAAAAGTGGCTCATGCTTGGAGTCTTCTTTATTGTTTTCCTTTTTACCCTGGCCGTTGGGTATAAGCTGAGCCCCCGACCCGTGTATACCACCCAGGCTTTGCTGCAATTTCAGGACACGCGCTCACTCAATGAAATGAGCACCCGTGGACGCCCCGATTTTGACAGCAAGCTGGGCATCTTAATGAGCCGGAATTTTCTGGGCAAGGTGGTTGATAAACTAAGCCTCATGGTGCGGTTTAGCGGGGTGGATCGCTACGATGCGGTGGACAGTGTCTATTTGCATCCCAATTATTTAAAAGGCCATTTCGAGCTGCACAAAAACGGCAACAAATTGGTTCTGCTTTACACCAATCAGGACCACTCCATAGAAAACAAAAAAGTGCTGGAAGTGGACTATCCGGAAAATGACCTGATCGAGTATGGTGGCGTAGGCATCAAAATGAAACGAAGCTATTGGGATACCCATGATAAGTTGATCTATTCGGTGAGTTCGCGTTCCAGAGCAATCGAAAGTTTGTACAACTCATTGAATTACAAATTCAAAAACAGGGCGCACACGCTACTGGCTGTTTCTATTAACGGGGTTGACCGCCATTTGATTGCCAGAACCTTAAATACGATTATCGATGAATTTGTAAAAGAAAATTTGAGTCTTAAAAAATATCAAACGCGTGAAGTACTGAATGTTTTGCAGGAGCAACTGCAAACCGCCAAACAAGAACTGGATCAGGCAGAAAAAGAATTAAAAGCCTTTCGTGAACGAAATCCCTGGGTGGGATTAACGGCCGATGCCTCGGGCATTATCAGCGGAATTTCCAACTATGATGCCCAAAAGGCCCAGCTTGTTAGCAAACGGAAGGAATTACAGAGCCTTATTCACCGTTTACAATCGAGCAAAGGAGATGACCGGTATTCCATTCTAAACGAAATCATTTCCTATTTAACCTCACAGGGAGCCCCGACGGCTGCGGCGCTTTCTTCGGAATTTACGACGTTAACAAACGAACGTGCCCGATTGTTAAACACCTATTCGCCGACCCATCCGGTGGTAAAAGAGAATACCAAGAAGTTGGCGGATCTGGAAAGAAAGGTGCTTTTGACGGCTCAAAATTTGCTGGCGCAAATGGACATGCAAATTAATGAACTGAATAATAAAATCAGAGAAAACACCAGTAAAATTCGCCGATTGCCGGCCAAAGAATTAAAGCTGGCCGAACTGGAACGCAAACGTTCCGTGGCCGATCAGGTATATTCTTCGTTGCTCATTAAATACAACCAGGCCAAAATTGCCGACGCCGTGGAAGTAGGCGATGTGGTTGTGCTGGACAAGGCCCCGGTACCTTTGCCCATCAGCAAATTTAAAACCTATTTGAAAATTTTGCTCATCGCGTTAGTGATGGGCCTTGGTGTGAGTGTGGTACTGGTGATCATTCTCGATTTCTTCGACAAAACCGTGCGTACGGCCGATGAACTGGAAAAAGCGATTCCGATTCGCGTGGTTGGTAAAATTCCGGTAATCAAAACGGAAAAAGACTTGATCGACGTTAAAATTGACGAACCGGCCCGTGTGGATCCCAAACTGGTTACGGCCGACTATTCTCCCACACCCGTTGGCGAAGCCTATCGAAGCCTGCGTACGCAGATTTTGTTTAACAAAGAGAAAAAGATCAAATCCGTTTTCATCACTTCTTTAAACCCTGACGAAGGCAAATCGTTAAATGCCGGCAATTTGGCCATTACTTTTGCCCAGCAAAAGTTACCTACCGTTTTAATCGATGGGGATTTGCGGCGCGGGGTGTTGCACAATTCTTTTGCCTGCAAAAAGAAACCCGGCTTTTCCGATTTCCTTTACAGCAATGCCGATATTACCGACGAGAACGTGCGAAAGATTATTCAGACGACTCATATCCCCAATTTGTTTTTAATCAGCAGCGGGGTACCCATTCCTAATCCGTCCGAATTGCTGGGCAGTCCGAGGGCTCAGGAATTGATCGAATTTCTCAAACATCGCTTTGGCTTTTTGATTGTGGACACCCCACCCATTGCCGTGGCTTCGGATGCCATCATTGTTTCGCGCTATGTGGATGGCGGGCTTTTGGTGGTGCGCGCCGGAAAATCGAACATCGAGCATTTGAAAACCAAACTGGCAGAGTACCACACTCTGAATGAAAAGCTGATCGGTATTGTGCTTAATTTTGCCAAAGAAGGCATTGATCATAAGAAATATCGCTATTCGTATTACAACTATTAATAGAAATTTTGTGTTTTCATTTTTTTAGCAAGTAAAAAAGAGGGGATTCGGCACTGTGTCGAATCCCTCTTTTAGTAATAAGGCGATTGGAAGGTAAATGGAAGTTGTCTCCCTCACAGCAGAACGCGTATCGCGCTGGAATGCCTATGTGGATGCCCACCCGCAAGGACGCATTTACCATCGCACCGAATGGATGAACATTACCGAACGTGCTTTCGGCAAAAAGCCGCTTTATCGTTTGGTGCTCGACGGCGAACAAATTACGGGCATTTTGCCGGTAATTCGTTTTCACACCTTTCTGGTGGGCAAGCAACTCATCTCCCTGCCTTACGTGAATTACGGCGGGCCTTTGTGGAGCAATGAACAGGCAAAAGACCTTATTTTGCAGGAAATCGAAAACCTGCGCATCGCAACCGCTTCCGAAGCCGTGGAAATTCGCTACGATCAGCCCGATGCTTTTCCTTTTGCGGTGAAAACCAGCAAGGTCACTTTTTTGCTCGATTTGCCCGATGATGCGGATGTGCTGTGGAAGGGATTCAAAGCCAAGCTGCGCAGTCAGATTCGGCGCCCCATCAAAGAAGAAATGTACGCCAAAAGCGGTGGTCTGGAGCTGCTCGACGATTTTTATTACGTGTTTTGCCGCAACATGCGTCATTTGGGTACGCCGGTGTACGGCAAAAATATTTTCAGAACCATTTTGCAGACTTTGCCTGAACGGGCCTTTTTAACCGCCGTGTACACGCGCGATCACAAACCGGTTGCCGCGGCCTTTTTACTGGGCTACAAAGATACGCTGGAAATTCCCTGGGCCTCGTCGCTGCGCAAATACAACCGTTTTAGTCCCAATATGCTGCTGTATTGGGAGGTGCTCAAGCAGGCCATTGAAAAGGGCTACCGTGTGTTCGATTTCGGTCGCGGTACCAAAGAAGGGGGCACCTACCGCTTTAAAAAGCAGTGGGGCGGTCGCGAAGTACAGTTGTATTGGTATTACGCTCTTGCCCCGGGTGAATCCTTGCCCGAAGTCAATAAAGAAAATCCGAAATATCAGTTGGCCATTAAAATTTGGCAAAAACTGCCTTTGTGGTTTACCAACACGTTGGGCCCGGGCATCGTCAAAAATTTGCCCTGATAGTTCGGGGAGTTAACAATGTGCGGCGCATTGTGAGACAAGGCGGCAAGCTTTGGGGCTCCAAATGTTTTGAAGAAAGATTTTAATCGGTTCCGGTAAAGCCGATGTGCCTGCATCGGGAAATCATAAAAGTTTAATCGCGAATAGGTAATCAAACAATGACCGAAACGATTTTCTGGGCCAGCGTTCTCCTGTTATTTTACATTTACATTGGCTATCCTTTGCTCTTAACACTTTTAAAAAAGATCTTTGTACGTCCGGCCCGCGCAGATGAAAATTACGAACCCACGGTGGCCTTGGTTATTTCGGCCTTCAACGAGCAGGATGTCATCGAAGACAAACTTAAAAATTCTCTGGCTCTGGATTACCCGGCGGACAAATTACAAATTTGGGTCGTGTCCGATGCGTCCACCGATGCCACCGATCGTTTGGTGCGCGATTTTGGCAACGCGCGGGTGCACCTGTTCCGCTTGCAGGAACGCAGAGGTAAAACCTTCGGCATTACGGAGGTGATGAAGAAAATCGATGCGGAAGTGGTGGTCTTTTCCGATGCCAATTCCATTTACGAACCCGATGCGTTGCGGGAACTGGTCAAATATTTTGCGGACGACACGGTGGGTTACGTGGTGGGCTACGCGCGTTATTACAAAGATTACAAAAGCGCGGCCGGGGCGCAGGAAGACACCTACTGGTCGCTCGAAGTAAAAATGAAGATGAACGAGTCGGCCATCGGCTCGGTGGTAGGCGGCGACGGCGCCATTTACGCCATCCGGCGCAGTTTGTTCAAACCCTTGCACGAAGACGACATCAACGATTTTGTCAATCCCATGCAAATTATTTTGCAGGGCTATCGCGGCATTTTTAATCCAAGGGCCGTTTGTTACGAAGAAGCCTCGCCTTCTTTCTTAAAAGAATACTGGCGCAAGCGGCGCATTGTTAACCGCAGTTGGCGCGGGCTGTGGAAAAACGCGCAAATTCTCAATCCCTTTAAAACCGGTTTTTACGCCCTGCAGGTATTTAGCCACAAACTACTGCGCTGGCTGGGCGGTTTTTTTGCGCTTGCCGCCTTGATTAGCAACGGATTTTTGATCGAAAGAAATCCGTTTTACGCAGCGTTATTTGTGCTGCAGGTACTCTTTCATCTCACAGCTTTGCTGGGCTATTGGCTGGATAAACGCGGCAAAAAGGCGCCCTTCTTTGTCAATTTGCCGTATTATTTTGACATGGTTAATCTGGCTTCGCTTCAGGGCATTACGGAAGCGTTGTACGGTAAAAAATACGTCACCTGGAAAACGATTCGGCAGGAGTAAGAAATGGGCTACGTTGTCAAACAGGCCGACCCGGAAAAAGACAAGCAGATCATGATCGATATTTTGGCCCGCAATCGCAATCGCAGCGATCTGGATTACGCCAGGCGCATCGACTGGATTTATTTGAACAATCCCTTTGGCCGGGCCAAAGCCTGGATTATCTGGGAAGATACCAAAAACATTCCCGTGGGTTTTACCGGGGTCTTTCCCCGCCCGGTGTTTGTGCAAGGTAAGGAATACCTGGCCTGGAACTGCGGCGATTTTTCCATCGAAAAAAAATACCGTACGCTGGGTGTGGCGGTAAAACTGCGCAAAGAAGCCAAAATGGCGGTCGATTCGGGTGAAGTGCCCTTTTTGTACGCCCATCCCAACGAACGCATGGAAGTAATTCATCTGCGTGTGGGACATCAAAAAATCAGCCAGATGGTACGTTTTGCCTTGCCTTTAAAGGTGGAACGGTATTTGAAAGATAAGATTAGTCCGCAGGCTTTGGCTAAAATTCTGGCCTGGCCGGTGGATTCGTTCTTTAAGGTAAAGTTTGCTCTCAAACGGGCAAAAGGAGCGCAGGGCACCTTTCGCGAGCAGGTGGTTTGCAAAGCCGAGCACGGGCATTTGTTCGAAGCCATGAAAACGCAGTTCCCGGTGGTAGGGACGCGGAGCGTGAAATATTTGGAATGGAAATTCGCCCGTCATCCGAATTTTCATTACCGGCAATACGATTTTGTTGCGGACGGCCGTTTGCGCGGCACGATTTTTTTTCTCGAAAAAAACAACGTTTTGCATTTGATCGATGTTCTTTGCGACGATTTTAACCGCTATGGTTTACCCATGCTGGCTACTTTTGTTAGCGATGTGTACCGGCAACGCCCGGCTACGGCCCTTTCGTTTATTATTCAGGAGCACAATACGTTAATTTCCGCCTTGCAAGCCATTGGGTTTAAACGGCGTGATGACGCCACCTCGGCGGTTATTGCCTATGCCAATGCCGAACAAAATCCCACGCTGGCGCCGCTGGTACTTAACCCGAACAATTGGTTTATGACGGTGGGCGATCGAGACGCTTAAAAAAATGAAACGGAGGTAAATACATGGACATGCACAAAGCAATTATTGATTTCTTGTACGATGATTCGTTAAAAGACGAATTTGCCAATCTGGATTACGACGATTCGTTGTTGGAATTGGGCATCATCGATTCGGTTAAAATGCTGGATTTGATCAGCTTTATCGAGAAGGAGTTTGACATTAAAGTGGATGATGACGATTTGTTCCCGGAAAATTTCGACACCATTAATGCCATCGTCAATTATATTCAATCCAAAAAATCGTAAGCCAAAAGCGGCCGTCTCAATCCTGGGAGAGGCAGGGGCATGCCGTAGCCAAATTTAAATGGGCAGCAACATGCCCATTTTTTTAACGCCGGAAGACTATGGGAAAAAATTTAAAAGAGCGCACGAAAATAGCGGTTTTCTGGAACATCTTTAACATTTTGTTCTCCAAAACATCGCGGTTGCTCACTTCCATCATTCTGGCGCGCCTGCTTTTTCCCGAAGACTTCGGACTTTACGGCGTTAGTTTAATTGTGATTCGTCTGGGGCGGCGCATCTCTAACTTTGGTTTTTCCACGGTCCTTGTTCAAAAAGATGAAATCGAGCGGGCGGAAATCGATACGATCTTTACCGCCAGTTTTGTTTTGAACTTGACCGTGTTTTTAGTCCTGCTTGTCGGTGCCCCCTATTTTGCGCGTTTTGTGCACAACAAAGCGGTGGTCGATTTGGTGCGGGTAATCGCCCTGACGTTTATTTTTAACACGTTCATAATGGTGGGCGAAAGCCTGCTGAAACGCGAACTGGATTTTAAACATATTTCCATTGCGCGTTCCGTACGATCGGCTGCCAATTACGCCACGGCCATTGTCATGGCTTTGCTGGGATTTGGGGTGTGGAGTTTAATTGGCGGCGAGGTGGTGGCCGTTTTGGTGAACATGGTACTGGTACTCGCCTTTGCCCGCTGGATGCCGCGCCTGCGCTATTACCATGCCGTGTTCAAAAAATTGTATTCGTACGGCATGCGTGTTTCGGCGGTCGATTATTTGAATTATTTTATTAACAATGTGGATTACATGCTGATCGGTCGCTACCTGGACATGACGGCGCTCGGTTATTACGAACGGGCGTTTAATTTGATGAGCCTTACCCGCCGGCAGGTGGGGCGTTCCATGAACGAAGCGTTGTTTTCCGCCTTTTCGCGTATTAAGGACGATCCGCAGCGCATTGTACGCAGCTTAAAGCAAATCGTCAATTACACGGCTTTAATCGCCTATCCTGTGCTTATCGCGCTTATCTTTTTGGCCCCCTCTTTGGTCTACAATCTTTACGGCCCCAGATGGACCCTTACCATTAAGCCTTTGCAAATCATGTGCATTTCGGGACTTTTTCAGACGCTTATTACCGGCTTTTTTTCGGTTATTTACGCGCTGGACTTTGTGACCGACCGCATTAAGGCGCAGGTGGTTTATTTGCTTTTGCTGACGCTGACCATTTACGCCTTAATTCCGTACGGAATCAATGGCGTGGCCTGGGCGGTGGTTATTGCCAGTCTGGTTTATGTGGGACTCATTTTGCGCATTATGGTAGTGCGTCTGCCGTTTACGTTGCTCGATTTCTGGCAAACGCAAAAAGGACCGTTCCTTTACGGTTTGGTGCAAATCGCTTTTTCCTGGCTTGCCCTAAAACTTGCGTTACCGTTTGTCAGGGTGACCAGCATTCCCATGTTTTTTATTTTGGCCGGAGCTTCGGGACTGGCACTGTTAACCGCACATTTGATTTTTAGGAATCAGGGGTACAGCCAATTATTGGCCGAGGTGACGGGAGTATTGAAAAAGAAAAAAAACGGAGCTTGATGAATACGAAGAATACATTTGCCACACAAAAAATTCGCTTGCCCTGGGGCGCCTGGTATGCGGACACGCAGCTTGAATTAGCGCTGCCGGCCGGGTGGCAGATCCAAACTTTTGAACTGCAAAGAAAGCCGCCTTTGACCGACGGACAACTTCAGGAAAAGCTAACCGGCTGTTTCAGACTGGCCAAACAAAAACAGCCCTCCTCGGTTATCATTGTAGTGGACGATTTGACCCGTCCGGTGTTTTTGGGGGAAATGCTGCGGGTGCTATTGCAGGGATTGCACGAAGCGGGCGTTCCGAAAAAAGCGGTGCGTTTTTTAATCGGTTTGGGGACCCACCGTCCTTTAACGCCCGAAGACATGGCCAAAAAGTTGGGTCAGGATATTGTGCGCGAATACGAATGCCTGAATCATCACACCGAAGAAACCGAATCCATCGGTGAAATTTGGGGTAAAACCGAGGTGCGCTTAAACCACCATTACGTACATGCCGATTTCAAGATCGTCATTAGCGGTTTAACGCCCCATAGTTTTGCCGGATTCAGCGGCGGAGCGAAAATGCTTATTCCCGGTCTGGCCGACCTGGAAATCGTAGCCAAAACCCACAAGTCGGTGATGATGGGCTTTATGGGTAAGCTGGGCGAAGTGGAAAACAACCGCTTCCGCCAGACCATCGAAAAATTGATTGCCCGTGTGGGCCTGGACTATTTTATCGGCGTGGTGCTCAATGGCGACCGTACCATTGCCGATCTTTACGGCGGCGATTACGTTCGGGCGCACCGTCAGGCGGCGCAGGTTGCCCGCGCTTTGTACGAAGTTACTTTGCCCGCTTCTGCTGCGTTCGATGCCGTTATTCTGAATGCTTTTCCCAAAGACACGGAACTGCTGCAGGCCGAAAACGGATTCATTCCGTTAAAATCGTTTGGCATGAATTTGGTAAAAGAGGGCGGAACCGTTGTGTTAACCTCGGCTTGTTCCGAAGGGATGGGCCGCCACGGCCTGTTTGAGCCGGGCGGCAAGTTGTACCGTCCGCCACGGCCGCTCCGATTCCTGAAAAATCGCCGTCTGGCTTTTTATTCGCCTCATGTGAACGAAGAAGATTTTCATCGCATCTTTTGGCAAGAGTACCGGTTCTTTAACGACAAAGACCGCCTGACCGGTTTTTTGGCGCAGACATTGCCGTCCGAAGCCAGGGTGGCGGTGTTTCCTTTTGCCAGTTTGCAGTTGATCAAAAAAATGACGGAATGAATCGAAACAGACTTTACGGAAGCAAATCATGAGCAGTGCTAAGTCAGGAATTCTCAAAAAGACCAACGAATCGGTTGCCTATCGATTTTCGTTTAAAATTTTGCAGCGGGGCGTGGCGCTGATTTTTTCGGTTATTTTGGCTCGCTTGCTTTCTCCGGCGGAATTCGGAATTGTGGCCATTGCCCGCATGGTTATTACCTACGCCAACAATTTTACCAACTTCGGATTCAATACGGCTCTGGTACAAAAAGATCGCATCCATTCGGCGCACGTCAATTCCGTCTTTACTTTCAATTTAACGGTTTCCGTATTGTTGGCTTTGCTGACCGCCGGATTTGCCGATCAATTGGCCGTATTTTTTAACAACAAGGCCGTGGGGCCGGTGCTGCGCTGGATGTCGTTTTATTACATCATTACCACGTTTTATTACATTCCCGTAGCTATTTTAAAACGCGACATTCGCTACAAAACCATTTCCGTAGTGGAGTTTGTGCAGGGCGTTTTGACTTCGGTGTTTGCCATTATTTTGGCGTTAAACCATTTCAGCTATTGGTCTATTGTTATTCCGGCCCTGATCATGCCCGTTTTTTCGCTGGCCATTTACATGCGCAAAACCCGCTGGATGCCGCGACTCATGTTTAAACACGAGGTGATGAAAGATATTTATTCCTTTGGCTTCTGGAATTTTATCCGCAACCAATTGAATTTGTTGGTGGCCAAAGTGGATTATTTTGTCATTGCCAAATATTTGAATGTGGCCAGTTTGGGTATTTACGAAAAAGCCTTCGAATTTACCAATCGCACGCTTTCCGGCGTCACCAAACCCATTAGCTCCATTTACTTTTCAACCTTCAGCCGCTTGCAAAACGACAAGGATTCGTTAAAAGATGTGCTTTTTCAGGGCATTTCGCTTTTGGCTACGGTGACCTATCCTTTGCTTTTCGGGATTATCGTGGTTGCGCCTTATTTTGTGTACAGCCTGCTGGGAGAACGTTGGGCGCTTTCCATTATGCCCATGCAAATTTTGGCGGCGGCCGGTATCTTCCGCGTTTTACTCGGGCTTATGACCAGTGCCAATGTGGCGGTGGGCGAATACAAAATCCAAACGCAGTTCAATATGGTAAATTCGGCCATTTTTGTCATTCTTTGCTTTACTCTGGTCAGTAAGGGAATATTAGCCATCACCTGGGCGTTTTTTGCTTTTTCCCTACTGGGATTTCTATTCAGTTTTTTTATTTTGCGCAAAACGCTAAAGTTGAAACTTTGGGAATTGATTTCGGCTTTTTTCTATCCTTTGTTGGGTTCGGTTTTAATGGCTGGAATTGATTACGGGCTTTCGGTTACGCTGTTTACCGATGTCCGTTCCGTTTGGCATTTTGGCGTTCTAACTGGGGCAGGGGCAAGTTTTTATGCCATGTGGGCATTTGTGCTTTACAAAAAAGGCAAGATTACGCTTAAATTAAAAGGCTGAAAAAGCATTGCCAAACATTTGTTCAATGCCCGGGGGAAATTAAGAATGTGCCGGAAGTTTCCGAATAAAAAAGCAGAGGTTCGAAAAGGATTTGACTTGAGCAGCCCAGAAAGTAAATTCTGGATTGCTTGTGAACAGAATTTGGCAGGAAATTGCAAGGTAGGGATGCCATGTGTTTAAAACGATTTTTTTGGAGACTTCCCAAAATTATTCGTAATTGGCATTGGTATTTTATTCAGGATTTGCCCAATCAGTTCGGCAAGCGTTTGCGCGCCCGCTGGGCGAAGAAATATTTTGGTAGTGTGGGGAAAAATCTGGATTTGCACGAGGGCTTTGCCATTCAAAATCCGGATCAATGCTTTGTGGGCGATAATGTCATTATTGCCCGCGGCTGCCATTTTAATGCCGGGGGCGGATTGTACATTAAAGATTATGTAGGCTTCGGGCCCGGGGTAAAGGTTTGGACGGTAAACCACAAAATCGATAATCTGGACGTTCCGATTCCCTTGCAGGGCTCGGAATACGGAAAGATAATCATCGAAGAAGGTGCGTGGATTGCCGCCAATGCCATTATCCTGCCCAACCCCAAAAAGGAAATTGTCATTGGAAAAGGCGCGGTCATCGGCGCGGGCAGTGTGCTGGCCAAATCGGTGCCGCCATACAGCATTTGCATGGGCAATCCGGCCCGTGTTATCGGATATCGGGACAAATTAAAGAAGGAGGAATCATCGTCTGAAGTTGCTTCGGGGGCGAAGCCCGGCAAGGGCTAAAAGAATGAAACGGCTTTGCCCATAGTGGCACCCTTACCCAATTTAATCCAAAAATCAAAAAACGTTGTACAAAATCCATTAATTTAATTGACGGTTTAATAAGGAATAATAGATGATTTTTATCCACTTAACGACTACTTCGTGGAATGTCGGACAAACGATGTCACGGCAGGCCATGACACAGGCCTTGTCTAAATACGGACTGAATTTGTATTTTAATCCGCCGAAGAATTTTTCATTCAAGCTGAAAAAAGGTAAAATCGAAAAAATAGAAACCAATATTCTTTTGCTAAAACCTTCTCCAACCCGGGGGGCGATTTATCGCAGTGAATTTTTAAAAAATCTGCAGGTCAACCGGCAGATTAGGTGGCTCAAAAGAATAATTCAACGCTACAAAAAGGACAAAAACGAGCCGGTCATCCTGTATGTTTGGCATTACATGTTTTTGCCTTTTGTGCGGCAAATTGCGCACGATGTTTTGATCTTTCATATTTACGATGATGTTTTTATGTACTACAAATCGGAGCCGAAAAAAGAAGATGTGGCAGCGGAACGGCAACTGATCGACGAAGCAGATATTGTGCTGGTTGTGGGAGAAGATCTGGCGCGACACAAGAAGGTGGATCGCCCGTGGATCCCCTGTCCCGGTGGCGTAAATCTCAGTATTTTTAAACCGATTACACCAGATTTAAAACAATTGGGACTTTCCGAAAATGACAATCGCAAAAAAGTCGGCTACTTTGGCCGCATCAACAGCAAAATCGATTTCCCTTTGGTGCACGAAATGGTGCGCAAAGGGCGGGATTTCCTGTTTTTGTTTGCCGGATTGACGGGCAATATGGACGAATCGGATCGAAAACTTTGGGAATCCATTCTTGCCTCGGATAATGTGCACTATTTCGGAGCGAAACCGCAGCAGGAATTGGTGCATTTGTACAATGCGCTGGACGTGGGATTAATGCCCTACCATTACAAAAAAGGCTGGTCGCAGTTTGCCATTCCCTTAAAATTTTCCGAATTCATGGCTGTGGGTAAACCGGTGGTCAGTACGCCGTTGCGTCCGTTAAAGAAGTTTGGCGACTTGGTTTCTTTGCAGGATACTGCAGAAGGCTTTTTGCGGGCATTCCGCGAACTGGTCGAAAGCGATTCACCACAAAAGCAGGAACAACGCATGGCCTTTGCCCGGGAGAACAGTTGGGAAAACAGGGCCAACCGTGTCATTGCAGAGGTCCGAAAAACGTTAGAGAAAGCAGGGCATTCTGTTACAAAAAAACAATAGCCGAGCAAATTTACCCATCTTTTTTGATTTTTGCCCCTAATCCAATCGTACCATTTCTTAAATTGCGGGTAGTTCGCTTAACAGAATGTTCCAGTATGTCTCATAAATAATGACAAAGGATGTTATGATCTTTTTACATTTAACAACCACTCCCTGGAGCGGGGGGCAGGTTATGTCCCGCCAGGCAATGACCCGGGCGCTTTCTAAATATGGATTAAATTTATACGTAACGCCTCCGAAATATTTTTGTTGGAAAACAAACAGCGGAGACGTTCATAAAAAAAAGGACGACAACATTATCGTTTTGCGTCCCGGTTGCAACAAAGGCCCGATTCATCGTTATGAATTGCTAAAAAAGGTGCAGTTGAATCGGCAGGTGTTTTGGCTGAAAAAAAAGATACGATTTTTTCGCGCTCAAAAGCACGAACCGCTTGTGTTGTATGTTTGGCATTACAAGTTTTTGCCGTTCGTTTCGTTGATTCCCCATGATATTCTTGTCTTTCACATTTACGACGATGTCTTTATGTATCATAATTCAAATCCCAGCGAAGAAGATCGGAATGCGGAGCAAGAATTAATAAATAAAGCCGATTTCCTTTTGGTGGTGACTGAAGAAATGGCGCGTCACAAGGGGATTAGCCGCCCCTGGATTCCTTGCCCGGGAGGCGTGGACATCTCTGTTTTTAAAAAGTTTAAACCAGACCTGAAACGATTTGGACTTCCGGAATCCACTGAACGTCGAAAAATCGGTTATTTTGGCCGCTTTAATAGCAAAATGAATTTTAATCTTTTGTATGAAATAGTACGAAAAGGAAAACAATACGATTTTATTCTGGCCGGAATGAAAGGGAATTTGACAGCTCATGATCAGTCGTTGTGGGATAAAATTATCCGTCAGGAAAATGTCTACTATCTCGGATTGCGCTCTCAGGAAGAATTGTCTCATTTGTACAACGCTTTGGACGTGGGCTTTATGCCCTATCATTACCAGCAGGGTTGGCTGCAATATTCGGAACCGTTAAAATTGTTGGAATTTTGGGCGGTGGGCAAACCGGTGGTAAGTACGCCTTTGGCCTCATTGAAAAAATATCATGATTTGGATTTGATTTCCCTGCGGGAAAACGCAGACGATTTTCTCACGGCATTTGACCGGGAAATTAGAAGAGACACACCGGAACTTCAGAAAAAGCGGATGAAATTTGCCCGGGAAAATAGTTGGGATGCACGGGCCAAAGTATTGTATGCGGCCATTAAGCAAAAATTGGAAAAAATGGGTAGGTAAAATTCATGCCATTAACTGCCATTGTTTTCGTCATCCTGTATTTTACGGGACTCATATTAACCCTACGCCATCCCTATTTCGGGATCGCCACCTACATTTTTGAATGGCACAATCATCCGCCGTATATGTGGTGGGGAAGCCATTTACCTGATTTGCGTTGGTCTTTTTTGATCTCGGTCGTTACGCTTATCAGCCTGCTCATCAATTACAAAAAACTCAAACCTTTGAAAGGGGCCGACTACAAACTTATCTGGTGGCTGGTGGCCTTTACGGTGTGGATGTATTTTATCAGCGCCTTTTACGCCGTTGATCCCCACCAGAGTTTCAGAAAAGCGGATGTGTTTTACAAACTGACTATCCAGGTATTTCTGATGATGTTTATTTTGCGCGAGGCCAAACATTTCCGCTTTGTGATTTGGGTGATGCTGTTAGGAGCGGCAAATTTCGGGCGTATTGCCTATCAGCGCGGGTCGAACCGGGATATCGGCGTGATTGCGCCCAATGCTACGGAAGAGAATGCCGTCTCTGCTCATGTGGCAGCCATGCTGCCTTTTTACGGACTGTATTTTTTGGTGGGGCGAATGTGGGAAAAAATTATTGCCGTTATTGCGGTTCCCTTTTTGATCAATCTGATCGTATTGGCCAATTCGCGAGCCTCATTTGTTGCCGTATTGGTTATTGGCATTCTGGCTTTGATCTGGATTAAAGGCCGACTGCGCTGGCGGGTTCTGCTGGCATTGGTCGGTGGAGTGATTTTGGTGCTTATTCTGGCCAACGATCAATTCTGGCAGCGGCAGAGAACCATCGACAATTATCAGGAAGAAGGCTCTGCCATGAGCCGCATTTATCTGTGGAAAGGTGCCATCCGCATGTTTAATGATCATCCCATGGGCGTGGGAGGCGGCGGTTACCAGGCTTTGGCTTTGGAATATGTTCCGGAACTGGCTGCCATTATGGAAGAAAAAGGCAACAAGACGGTGCACAACACTTTTTTCCTGGTACTTGTCGAATGGGGCTTTGTCGGGGTGATTATCTTTCTCGGATTCCTAACGCATGTTTTCATTATTCTCGGGAGAATACGCCGGGATCGGGCCAAGGCAACCGGTTACCGTTATTATGTGGATGCGATGGCCATTCAGATGGGATTAATCGGTATTTTAACTGCCGGTATTTTTCATAATCGGCTTTATTCCGAGGTGGTGTATTGGTTTGGTGCTTTTGCAGTGGCTTTGCGCAATATTCAGGTTAATGAAATTTACGAAAATTTGGAAGAGTCTGAAGAAACAGAAGAAACGAATGAAAATGAATTGGAAGATTTAAATACAAACGATTTAATTAATTAAGGTTTAATCCATGTCTGCTCCCAAGAATGTTCTTTTAATCACGACGAATTTTCCTCCCAATCCCTCGGTAGGAACCAAACGGGTGTCCAAAATTTTAAAGTATGTGGATCAAAATGCGTATCGCTTTCATATCTTAACGCTAAAAGAGATGTACTACGATGTGGATTTGGGAAGGCAAACCGGTAATCAACACAAAATTCCGGAATCGGTGCTTGTCTATCGCACCGACAAATTCGATTTTACGCGCGTATTTACTTTCTTAAAACAGTGTCTCCGTCCTTTATTAAAAGGCAAAAAAGCCTCGAAAAAGTACCAGAATGTTTCGGAAAAAAACGAGTCTGCCCTTTCGGGTAAAACGCCTTCATTATTGCAACGCGTTGTGGATCATTTGCGCTCG
>CAYXUS010000248.1:0-18394 GCA_964468415.1 uncultured Caldithrix sp. | reverse complement strand
TTCGTCAACCCATTCGCCCACGTCGCCCGTGTGGAACCAGCCTTCTTCATCGATGGCCTCTTTGGTGTCGGCTTCTTTCTTGTAATAACCGACCATAACGTGCGGGCCGCGGGTTAAAATTTCGCCGTCTTTGGCAATTTTCACTTCCACATTGGGCAAGGGCAGCCCCACAGTACCGAACTTGAAATTATCCAGCAAATTGGCCGAAATAACCGGCGAGGTTTCCGTTAAGCCGTAGCCTTCGATGATGATCAAACCGGCTGCGGCAAAAAATTCTCCGATTTCGGGCGAAAGCGGTGCGCCTCCACTCACAAAAAAGCGCAAACGACCGCCAACACGCTCTTTCAATTTGCTGAATACCAATTTGTTGGCCACATTGTATTTGGCCTTCAACATGAACGGAATGGGTTGTTTTTTGACGATGCGGTTCACGTATTCCTGCCCCACTTTTACCGCCCAGTAAAAAATTTTGCGTTTGCTGCCCGGCCCCATTTCCACATTTTCGATAATGCGCGCGTAAATTTTTTCGTACAGGCGCGGCACCGAAATCATGACCGTCGGTTTAATTTCCAGCATGTTTTCGGCTACCGTATCGATGCTTTCGGCATAGGCTACCGTGGCCCCAAGGTAGGAACTTAGAAAATGACCGGCCATGCGTTCAAACACGTGGCTTAACGGTAAAAACGACAGGAAAACATCTTCGGAATAAATATCGAGAACGGCTAAGGTGCCTTCGATGTTGCTCAGGAAATTACCGTGCGTCAGTACGGCGCCCTTGGGTTCCCCGGTTGTGCCCGAGGTGTAAATAATCGTGGCCCAGTCTGCCGGCTCCACCTTTTTAATTTCTTCGGCAACGTAGCCGGGATGTTCCTGCAAAAAGTCTTTGCCGGCCTCGGCCAGCGCTTCGAATTTTTTCCAGGGTTCTTTTAATTCCTTAGGCGGATCGAATACATAAAAATGCCTGGCATGCTCCAGCTCCGGGCGTACCTCATCCACCTTTTCCATTTGAATTTCATCGGCGGCAATAACCACCTTGGCTTCGGCATCGTTAATGATGTATTTGACCTGATCGCTCAACAGGGAAGGATAAATAGGAACCAACATAGCGCCAAGGGCCAATGCTGCGTAGTCGGCAACAGCCCATTCCACCCGGTTGGTAGAAATGAGCGCCACACGATCGCCTTTTTTTACCCCAAGCGAAGCCAACCCGGCGCTAATATTTTCCGCCCAGTCCACAACCTCTTTAAAAGTTAATTTGTGCCATTTCCCTCCTTTTTTGTACATGTAGGCAACTTTGTCGGGCATGGACGTACGTTTGTCAAAATACATTTCCCCTAAGCTCTTGTAGCGCATAAACTCCTCCAATTAAATGATAAACACCCTATGATAAAATATAATGGATGCAACGGAATAATGTCAAGATAATTTGGCTTGCAGGCGTTCACGGCGACGGATGAATTCTTTTTTTAACGATTCATTCAGGCCATACGGATTTAATTGTGCCAAAATTTCAAAATATTTCAAAGCTTTTTCGCAATATTCCAGTGCTTTTGCACGATTTCTGGCCCGATGTTCGTAATATTTGGCCAATTCTTCCAGGGCAGGAAACAAAAACTCTTTGTCAGAAGTCAGTTTTTCCCAAAGTTCAAGGGCATTGCCCCATTCCCCGCGTTTTTTGTGGAAAAGGCTTTTCAGGAACTGCACACGCGGCGGAAGGCTCTCTCCCGTTTCTTGCAGGGCCTGCTCCACCTGTTCAAAATACTCAAAATCGCCCAGTTCAAAGGCCAGCTGCGCCAGGCGCTGCAAAGCGGACGCATCATCCAGGGTGTGTGGCCTTTCTTCGATTTCTGCCAACCGCAGCAATAATTTGGCCAAAGAATGGATATCCTGCACATTGTGTTCGATGGTGGCAATCATATCGTGGATCACCCCGGTGTTCAAAAAATTCAAATAGGCCTGTGGAATCCACCCGCCGTAAATATCACCCTGACGGGTCAGGCCCAATTGCAAACTTTCCACACTGTTCAAATCGCACCGATCCTGGCTATCTTTCCACACGCGCCGCGCCAGATGCAACAAGTCGATGTGCTGGAAGCGTTCGAAATTGATATTCAAACGATTCATAATGGCCCGCGATTTAAGCAAGGGCAAATCGTAGCTTTTGCCATTGTACGAAATCAAAAAACGTTTTCGGGCCAAAAGCGGTTCGATTTCTTTGAACACAAAATATTCCCGTCCAAAGTCAGGCAAAAAATACTGCTCGATGACGAAACGTTCCGCCACGAAATAGCCAAAACCCAGTAAAAACGGATAGGTGCCCGCGCCTCCGTTCAATCCGGTTGTTTCCAGATCGAAGAAAAGGCAATCATCTAATTCGATGGGCTGCACAATTTGACGGCGTGAGAGACGCGTCAAAGAAACGGAAGTTCGAAAGGCAGGGCAATCGAGCCGAATGGTGCGTTTGAGCACCGGCGCGTGCTCCGGGGCGATCAGCTCTCCTTCCACATGTTCCGTCAGTGCCTTTAACGAAGCCGGAATTTCCGCTTTGGGCGCGGGAAAAGACGATGTTTCTTCCCGCGGTGAGGTGCGCAAATATTCCAGTTTCTTTTTTAGATCCATTGTTAATCTAACTCAAGTAAGTTCAAAATTTTCAAGGCACTCTCTTTGCCAAAAAGCGAATTTTCCAGGGTGGGGCCGGTGCAACTGGGACAGCCATGTGCACAGGGGCACTGTTTAATATGATCCCGTACCCCCTTGAGCACTTCGCGATCGATCTCAAAAATTTTCTTGCTTAGCCCGATGCCTCCCTGATATTTATCGTACACGTAAATGGTTGGCTTGTGGCTGAACGGCGCACGCACCATAGGCACCACAGAAATATCGTTGACATCGCACATAATGTAAAGAGGGATCAAATTCTGCAGCGTGTAACTAATGCCCTTTAATCCCTCGCCGATCACCGATTCCTGAAAATAGGGATCGGCAAAAAGCGCTTCCGGAAATTCCCACCACAAAGCGGTCGTTTGCATTTCCAGCTCCGGCAGGTGTACCCTGCCCATACCAATGTTCTCGTGTGTGTTAAAGCGAATCTTTTTAAAACCGGTGGTCACACGGCTCACGGCTAATTCGCCATAGGCTTTGCGGTAATTGTTTTCGGTTTGCTCCTGCAAAACATCCAGAACTTTAATATTGGTTTTGGTAATGGCATCGGTGTAATGATTCACCTTTACCGGATGAACGTAGGCTTTTTTCTCGTCCCAGTCCAGTTCGTCCACATGGTACTGGATGCCTTCGTGAATGTAGATGGCGTCTTTGTGCACCAACTCCGGAGCGGAAAACAGATCGACCTGTCCGATCACCTGATTGTGATTTCCGGTGTTAATGATGACCACGTTATCCGGGCTGCTGTTACGCAAACTGATTTCATCGGCCGGGTAAATTTCGCGCATCCAGAAATATTTGCCCCCGGTTTTGCGCAAAATCTTTTCTTCGACCAAAAAGTCCAGCAACTGACCGGTGATGTCTTTGGCAAAGGTTTCGCCTTCTTCGAAAGGAAGCTCAAAAGCCGCGCATTTCAGATGGCTCATTAAAATGTAAAGATTGTCGGGATCGATCTGCGCCGTTTCCGGATTTTTGTCCACAAAATATTCCGGATGCTCGATAATGTACTGATCGAGCGGCGAGCTGGAGGCGACCAGAATGGTAAGCGAAGTACCTCTGCGGCGCCCGGCCCGCCCGGCCTGCTGCCAGGTGCTGGCCACCGAGCCCGGATATCCGGCCAGAATGCTAATATCCAGCTGACCGATATCGATGCCTAATTCCAGGGCATTGGTACTCACCACCACCTGAATATCGCCGTTTTTTAACCCTTTTTCAATTTCCCGGC
The DNA here is from genome assembly GCA_964468415.1 of uncultured Caldithrix sp. Lineage (GTDB taxonomy): Bacteria > Calditrichota > Calditrichia > Calditrichales > Calditrichaceae > Caldithrix. Next base: position 14,508 of record CAYXUS010000248.1, on the reverse strand, counting down.
GCTGCCTGGGCAAGTAGCCCCCACGGTAGCCGCGAATCTTATCCGTGTTTATTTTCAGTTGTTTGGCCACATCGCGCAAATAGGTCAACAAAATTTCCACGCGCAATCGGCTGCGGGCAAACACGATCATTTGTGCCCGTGTGGGCAACAGGCGGCGCACAATGCCCCGCACCTCGTTAACAACCGAACGACGCAGACCCAATTCCCGGTGCACCACCGGCGGGTTGTAAAACAAAAAATGCTTCTCTCCGCGCGGTGCGCCGTTCCGGTCAATTAGTTCTACCGGCTCCTCGATGAGCGCTTCGGCCAATTCTTTGGGGTTGGCAATGGTAGCGCTGGAACAAATAAACTGGGGATCGCTTCCGTAAAAACGACAAATGCGTTTTAAACGACGAATCAAATTGGCCAGATGGCTGCCAAACACGCCGCGGTAAGCATGGATTTCATCCAGAACGACAAACTTTAAATTTTCGAAAAGCTTGATCCACAAGGTGTGGTGGGGCAAAATTCCCCGATGCAGCATGTCCGGATTGGTCACCACCAAATGCCCGGCAGCACGGATGGTGCGACGGATGTCGGCCGGGGTATCGCCATCGAATGTAAACGACTTGATGTCGGTTTTGAGCAGGTGAACCAGATCCTGCATTTCCCGCACCTGGTCTTGCGAAAGTGCTTTGGTGGGGAACAAATACAAAGCGCGTGTTTCCGGATTTTGCAAGAGCGTTTGAAAAATCGGTAAATTGTAGCTTAATGTTTTGCCCGATGCCGTAGGCGTAACAATAACGACATTTTTGCCCTGCATGGCCTTTTGGTAGGCCAATGCCTGATGCGAATAAAGCTGCGTAATGCCTTTTTGCAGCAGTGCTTCCCGCAGCCGGGCATCCAGTTCCTGCGGAAAATCGGTAAACCGGGCTTCCCTGGGTTCAATGGTCAGCCATTTGGTAATGTTCTTCTGAAATTCGGCATCGTTGCTCAGGCGTTGAATCAATTCCTGTAACGAGGGCTTTTCTGCAAATATCATCCGCTTTTACCTTCATTCTTTTGGTTTAAATTACGGATTGAAGGCTTTGGGTTCAATAGGAGGAAAAAAGAGGGGAAACAATAAAAAAAGCGGCCCGGGGGACCGCTTTCCGAACTTGAAAATCGAATTCGAATTTATTGCATTTCTTCCAGAGCCTGAATGGCCACGTCAATACGATCGACCAAATCGCTCAGAGAAATTTGCGAAGCGGGACGATTCAAATCCATCACGTAAATATCGTAGTTCCCTTTTCGATTGGTGTGAAAAAGCACCTTGGTGCCGTCGGGAGAGAATACGGGATTCAAATCGTCTGCCGGATTGGAAGTCAACCGCTGCTGGGCCGAACCGTCGTCATTCATCATGTAAATTTCGTAATTGCCGTCACGATCGGAGAAGAAAACCACCTTGTCGCCGGAAGCCGAAATGTACGGAGCCACATCATTGGCCTGGGGATTAAAGGTAAGCTGTTTAATTTCTTTGGATCGCAAATCCATTTTGTAAATGGCGTATTTACCGTTATTGCGATCGGAATCGAAAATGACCGTTCCGTCTTCGTCCGTGCTGCCCGGGAACAATTGCGGACTTCCGTCATTTGCCGCGTCATTGGTCAACGCCAGTTGAAAGCGCCCGGTGTTTTCCATGATAAAAATATCACTGTGCAATTCGTAAAACGGCACATCTTCACGCAAATCGTTGCGTTGCGAAACAAAGGTGATGAATTTTCCGGAGAAGGAATAGCGCGGCAGCCAATCATCCGAGCCGTTGCGGGTTAAATTTTCTTCCTTGTGGGTATTCAAATCCATAACGAAAATGTCGCGCAACTTTTGGTTAAAATCCACATCGCGGTGATCATCGGCGGTGGAAGTGTAAACAATGTGGCGGCCGTCCGGAGAAAACGAAGGATTCTCTTCGTGCGCCGGGGTGTTGGTTACCTGCTGTGTTTCGCCGGTTTCCAGATTCAGAATAAACAAATCCCAGTTACCGTTCACGTCGGACTGGTAAATAATTTTCTTTCCGTCCGGAGAAAAAGCCCCAAAGGCTTCCTGTGCGTCGGTGGCCACCAAAGGCGAATCCTGAAAAGTATCCACAAAATAGGGCGAAATGCGGCTCAAATAATTTTCGCCGTCAACACCCTGCAAAACCGATTTGAAGGTTTTAAAAGCCCGCAGTTTGTCGCCGGATTTAAAGGCGATTTCTCCGTACTGGTATTTAACTTCGGGATTGTTCGGATCAATTTTAATGGCTTCTTCCAGAACCTTCATGGCCTCCAGATTGTGTCCGTTCTCGAAGTAAATGGTTGCCAGTTGCTGGCGGTATTCCATGTTGTTGGGATTTTCCTTGATCTTTTTTTGCAGGTCTTTGATTTTGGCCTGCAAATGCACGTCGGCAAGACCTACGCCGCTGCTTCCGGTTGTTTCTCCCATTTGTTTGGAACCGGAGCAAGAAAACACAAACAACACGATAAGAATTAGGCTAAAATATTTACTTAGGTGCAGCATGGCCACTCCTCACTGTATCTGTTTGATACGTTTCTCTGCATCTCTTTTTAGTACCAAATCTATTCCCGGACGTTTGATGATTTCTTTGTACATGCGGATGGCATCATCAATGCGTCCCAATTTTTCGTAACATTGTCCGGAATAATACAAGGCGCTGGCTTCCCACTGCAATTTTGTTTTTTTGGACAGCAGCGGAATTTTGACGAATTCGGCAATGGCCTCTTCGTAGCGTCCGGCCTTTAGCAGGGCTTCGCCAATGTAAAACTGAATTTCCGGTTCCCGCTCCGCATCGGCTTCGATTTTAATCGATTTCAAATAATCGACCGCTTTTTGGAATTGATTCAAATTGATGTAGGCCCGGGCAATGATGATTTTTTTGTCCAGACGATCCGGCGCTTCGGGAAATTTTTCCAGATAATTGCGGGCCATGGCCTGCGCTGCATCCCAGAAACCTGTTAGTGAATAGACCTTGATCAAATTGGTCATGATGTTGGCTTCCAGCTCGCAGCCATTACAATATTCCATTGCCTTTTTAAACATGGCGATGGCCGCATCGTACTTTTCCGACCGGAAGTACAACGTTCCCAGTGTATTGTAAACGCCGGGCAATTGGTTGCTTTGCGGATAACGGTCGGCAAAGTTCGTTAAAATTTTCAAAGCTTCTTTGTGCTTGTTCAGAGTAATAAGCACCAGCGCGTTAAAATATTCCGCATCATCCACATATTCGGTCGATTTGTACTTTTTCTTTACCTTTGAAAAATATTTTTGTGCCAGATTAAAATTTTTCGTCAAACGATAGTAGTTCCCCAGTTCGATGTTAAACTGAGCGAGGTAATCTTTTTCGGAAGGATGTTTTTTCTTAAAGGCCGCCATAAGTTTTTTAGCCAAAGTAACTTTGCCCTGCCGAATGAGTGAAATGATGTATTTGGCGCTTATTTTTATTTTTAAATCCGGTTTCTCAATGTGCCTGAGAGCCGTTTCGTACAAAGCGGCAGCCTGAGCGTAATCCTGTTCCAGAAAGTAAATATCGCCGGCTTGAATTACCGCTTGTGTGTACAACGGGGCGTCTTTGGTCGATACCGCTTCAAAGTTACTGCGGGCCAAAAAGTATTGTCCGGCTTTCTGGTAAAGCCGGGCCAAATAGAAATGTGCCCGATCGCTAAAAGTGCCTTTGGGTTCCAACTGCAAATACAACTGGTAGTAATGTATGGCCAGACGCGGTGCATTTTTCATGCGGTAGGCTTCGGCCAGATAAAAAATGCTGCGAGAAACGGTGGAGGGCTGAAATTCCTTTAACAAAATAAGATCACTCAAAAAGGCCGACTGCGTATTCTGCCGGAGTAATGCCACGGCTTTATCGTATTCCCCGGCTTTTAAGTACAATTCTCCGATGTACGCATCGTTTTGTTTGACCAGATCGGAATAGTAAAAATAGGTGTGCATTTTTTCGTAAAGGGCGATGGCTTCGGCATACCGTTCCTGCGTGCTGTAGAGATGCAGCAAATCGTTCATGGCCAGGGCCGCTTCGTTGGTAAACATGTAGTTGCCGATCAATTTTTGCAAATATTGTTCGGCCAGTTGCGGATCGGTATCCAATTCCAAACGGGCCAGGGTTAGCAAATAGCGAGGCATTTGTTCGGAATGGGGATATTTTTCAATAAGTAATTTAAAGTAGCGAATACTCTCCTGGGTGTAAGAGGCATCAAAGGCCAGGTCCAGTGCCAGGCTCCGCAGCCATTCTTCTTTTAGCGGACTCTTCGGATATTTTTTCAGCAAAGCTTCGACGATTTTTTTCTCCTGGGCCGCTCCGCTGGAATCTTTGCGAACCGAGGTTTTCACGAGCAGCCAGGCGCTTTCGTCAGGGCGGCTGCAGGTGGCCTTGTTCATCACGGCCAGCTTAAACTGTTCATTGGCCAAATAAAGATAGTTCTTGGTGGGCAGCCCTTTGTATTGTAAATACTCCAAAATTTTAAGATAGGTTTTACCCAGATAAAGGTGCACGTCTCCCGCCTGCGTCGAATCCATTTCCAGCACGGTTTGAAATTGCTTTTCTGCCTTCTGGTAATTTTTCAGATCATTGAAATAAAGCTTGCCTAATTTAAGTGCTATTTTGGCCTTCTGGGCCGGTGTGGCAAAAAGAGACGCCCCGTACAAATCGGCGAGGTTATTCATTGCCACATCCAGATCGACCAATTGGAAATCCTGCAAAAATTTAAGATGTTGTTTGGCCTTTTCGATGTGAATCGAGGCGTTAAATTCACGGATGAGTTTCTTGTAATAATAGGCGGCATCATGCGTTTCGTTTAAATTTTCTTTGGCCAGGGCCAAATAAAAAAGCAAATCGTCCTTTTCGGGTAAACGCTGCTGCGCCAACAGAAAAGGCTGGGCCAGGCTCACCATTTCTGCCCATTGTTTTTTCTTGGCTAAAATCGGCAGCAAACGCCCCACTAAATAAGCCCGCTGCCACACATCTTCGGTTTGGGTTAAGCGTTGATAAATGGACGAGGCCGCTTGTGTAAAGTAGCGGTATTCCTGAAGCCAATCCAAATAAATGTCGTAAATTTGAGAATAAATTTTTAACGACTGAAAACGTTTGTCTTCCATTGCCGCAGACAGCAACGAGATAGCCTCGGAAATAAAATTTTGCTTTTTAAAACAAAGTGCGCGTTTTAAGCGAATGACCAGACGCAACGAATCATCCGTAGTTCGGATGGTTTTGTATTGGGCGGCTGCCGCTTTGTACTGTTTGGAAAGAAAAAATTCATCGGCCAACAAATAGTGCAAGGCGTTGACAAGCGCAGAATCGCTTTGCACGGCTAACTGCTTCTTTAAGAGCGGAATAGCCACGGCATACTTTTTTTCCTGCAAATAAATTTTGCCCAGTTCAATGGCTGCCTGTCCGGCAAAACGGGTTTTTGGGGCAAGTTTCAACGCAATTTGGTATTCTTTTTTTGCCTTTTCCACAAACCCCAACCGATTGTTGATGTTCCCCTGCAGCAAATGCGCTTCGGCCAGCACCTTTGCCGGGGCATTTTGAATTTGGAATGCCTTGTTTAGCAATTTTCTGGCTTCATCCACACGCCCCAATGCAAACATCACTCCGGCTTTTTTAATCAAAGCAGGCAGGTATTGCTCCGATGAGGCGTAGCGTTCGATGACCACATTAAAAAGCTGTGCGGCTTTTTTGAGATCGTTTAGCTTTTGCGCATAAATCACGGCCGCTTTAAACACGGCCAGTGCCGCCCGGTTGTCACGGGGGTACAAAACACGCAGCGATTCGTAAGCATGGGCTGCCGCTTTAAAATCGCCCAATTTTTCCGCACAGTCCCCCACCAAAAACCAGGCTTCCGCGGCAAACGGACTTTTGGGAAATTCCAGCGCCAGCGACTGGAACTCCGCCCGGGCCTTGTCGTATTCCTTTAATTTGTAAAGCGCCATCCCGGCATAATATTTGGCATCATCTACCTTGTCGCTATTGGGATAGGTGTTGTAAAATTTGATAAATTGCTGGGCGGCCAAATCGTAAAATTCTTGCTTGTACAGTTTGAACGGATATGAAAAATCTTCACTTTCCCGATCTTGTGCAAACAAAAAGCCGCTGAACAACAAAAAGGGTATTAAAAATAGGACCGATCTTCTCATGGGCTCTTCCATTCATGGATGTCAGTTTTCAATTGGTGAAAGATTGGCAAACTGTTTAATCAGCTTTTTTTCGATATTTCCGTTAAAAAACCGTACGGTTATTTTCGTTTTGTCACCATGTCCTTCCAGTTTGACGATTTGTCCTTTGCCAAAGGTGGCATGGTACACCGGCTGTCCTACGTGGAATTCGTCATCGCCATTGCTTTGGGAATGATCGGTGTTGAAATAGGCCTCGATTTTTTCCCGCCGTGCCGAACGCCGCGATTGTCGGGGGGCACGTTTACTGCGTGCGGTCGCGTAACGATATTCGATTAGCTCCTGAGGAATCTCGTCGAGAAAAACCGAGGGTTCGTTGGAAAGGTACGAATTGTAACGACGCCGATTGGTGGCGTAGGTTAAGTACAAACTTTCCATGGCACGGGTCATGCCCACGTAAAACAAACGGCGTTCCTCTTCCAGTTCATCCAGATCGGCTGTGGAACGCTGCAGGGGAATAAGCCCCATTTCCATACCGGTAATGCACACCACGGGAAATTCCAGCCCCTTGGCGGCATGCAAGGTCATCAGTGTTACGGCATTGGACGAAGAATTCCACGTGTCCACATCGGTCATCAGGCTCACTTCTTCCAAAAAGGCAGCCAGACTGGCGTCACGGCCTTCGCTTTCGCGTTCTTTGGTAAATTCATCAATGGAATTGAATAGTTCGCGAATATTGCCAAGACGGTTTTCGCTTTCGTACTGGTCGTACTCGGTCTGGTAATGCATGATAATGCCCGTTTCCGAAGCAAGCGTGGAGACCAATTCCACGGCGCTAAGCTGATCTTTTAACTGCATAAATTTGGTAATCAGCTCGAAGAACTGCAACACCCGGTTGCCCATTGCCTGTGAGATATTGGCAATCTGATCCACCATGCCCAATGCTTCAAAAAGCGAAATACCTTCCATTTCGGCAAAACGCTCGATTTTGGTCACGGTTGTTTCTCCGATTCCCCGCAGCGGGAAATTGATAATGCGCCGCAAGGAAATGCTGTCGGCCGGATTAACGATAACCTTCAAATAGGCCAGAATATCTTTGATTTCTTTACGATCGTAAAACTTCACCCCGCCCACGATGTTGTACGAAATGGCATTCTTCCGCAATTGATCTTCAATGGCACGGCTTTGGGCATTGGTGCGGTACAGAATGGCAATGTCTTTAAAACTGCGTTTGTGGGTGTACATTTCATCGTGAATTATCTCCACGATCTTTTTCGCCTCATCCAACTCGTCGTTGGCAACAATCAAACGAATTTTGGGGCCTTTTCCTTTTTTGCCCCACAGGGTTTTGCCCAGGCGGGACTTGTTATTTTTAACGACCGAATTGGCCGCATCCAGAATATTGGTGTAAGAACGGTAATTTTCTTCCAGTTTAAAAACCTTCGCTTCCGGGAAGTCATGATTAAAATTGAGGATGTTTTTAATATCGGCTCCGCGCCACCCGTAAATCGATTGATCTTCGTCGCCCACCACGCACAAATTGTGTGCATCGTTGACCAGCCGTTTGAGTAACAGGTACTGCGCGTGGTTGGTGTCTTGATACTCATCGACCAAAATGTACTTGAATTTTTTGCGGTATTTTTCGCGAATCTCGGGATATTGGTCAAACATCTCGATGGGACGAATCAAAAGGTCGTCAAAATCGAGCGCATGATTTTTGCGCAAAAAATTCTGGTAGTCCTGATACACCTCGCCCACCACCTGGTCGTATTCGTCTTCGGCTTCGTCGATGAGAGCCTGGCTCGGCAGGCGTACTTGATTTTTTAACCGGGAAATTTTGCTTTGCACCACCTTTGGGTTAAAGCGTTGCGGAGAAAGCCCGCGATTGCTCAAAATTTTGCGAATGGCGCGCACGGCATCATCCACATCGTAAATAGTAAAATTCCGAGAAAGTCCGATATTTTCCGCTTCCATGCGCAAAATACGTGCAAACACGCTGTGGAACGTTCCGATCCACAAAGGCAAAACCTTATCGCCCAACAAATCGGCCAGGCGTTTCTTCATTTCTTTAGCCGCTTTGTTGGTAAAAGTAACGGCTAAAATTTGCGAGGGGAAGGCGCGTTTTGTTTTAATAAGGTAAGCAATGCGATAGGTTAATGTCCGTGTTTTTCCGCTGCCTGCACCGGCAATAATCAAAACGGGGCCTTCGGTTGTTTCGACGGCCGCGCGTTGCGCCGGATTTAGCTGGCTTAAAAGTTCTTCCATGTTTTCCTGATTCTCCGCTTAATACCCGTAAATTTTTCGACGTAATCGGTTTAATTTTTGTTTGGCTTTTGCATGTTCGGCCGCTGTTCGGGCAAAGAAATGACTGCCATCGCCTTTGGCTACAAAATAAAGATATTTTGTTTTTGCCGCAAACAGAACGGCCATAATCGATTTTTTACCGGGATTGTTAATGGGGCCCGGTGGCAGTCCCGCATGTAAATATGTATTGTACGGCGATCGAATCTTCAAATCCCGATATCGCAATCGCCGCGGACCATCCTTGATCAAAAACTGAATGGTCGGATCGGCCTGCAAACGCATGCCCCGTTTCAATCGGTTCAAATAAACCGAGGCAATAATCGGCCGTTCCCTGTCCAGCAATGCTTCGCCTTCTACAATAGAGGCCAAAGTCAATATTTGGTGGCGATTTAACCCCAGAACCTTCATTCGTTGGCGAATGGAATCCGGCTCAAAGACCGCCAAAGTTTTACGAATTAAAAAACGCACAATTTGCTTTTCGCTAATGCCGTAAGCAAACACGTACGTATCGGGTAACAAATATCCGGTAACATCGGCAATCGGAATTCCAAAAGAAGCCAGAAAAGACGAATCTCTGCCCAGTGAATCCAGCACACGAATGTTTAATTTTAAGGCAGTACTCAGCTTTTGGAAGATTTTTTCTGTGGACCATCCTTCAATCAATGTAACCGAAACAAATTCGGGTCTGGCACGCAGTAAATATTTCACCAACTGCACGGTATTTAAAGAGCCGGGAATACGAAACTTTCCCGAAGGTAATTTCCGCTCCAACCCGTATTTTTTGGCCCAAAAGACAAAATAGGAAGCACTACGGACTAATCCCTTCTTCTCCAGTGAATCCGCAAACGTTTTTAACGAAGTTCCTCTGGGAATCGTAAGCTCAACGGCCGTATTTAATGTACTAACGTTATTGGGCAATGTAAAATATTTTACAAGAACATAAACAAAAATTGGCAACAAAACACCCATTGCCAATAAGAATTTTTTCTTACTGTTCATCTATTAGCAGTCTTTTTTTTCGTTGATTATTTTTCCAATTTTCGTGATTCATCCACAATGTGCAAAAAAATATCGCGGATCGCTTCGCTGGATAACGGACCTTTGTTGATGGCTTGCACGTGTTTGAGCACCTGCTGTTCTCGTTCCGGGACCAAAGCCGGCTTATTGTGTGTTTTCTTGATCCGGCCGATTTTTTGGGCCAGATCGGCTCTCTGATTAATCAGTTCCACCAATTGCGCATCAATAGCATCGATCTGCTTGCGGAGAGCTTCGATTTCCGCTTCAAAATTCCGGGACATAAATGATAGCTTCGTTGATTTTACAAAACAGCGTAAAAAATCGGTTTAAAGTTACGACCGTAATTTTTAAGTTACTTTAAAACGAAAATAAAATCCAATAAAATTACGGAATGCCTTAGCGCATTAGCCTTTTAATGGGCCACATTACTCTTTTCGATTAAGCGCCGCGCTTCTTTTAACGGCGTAACTTTTAAGGTAACCTCTGTTTGTTTCAGGGTGACCACCGGTCTGGCTTTTTGTTTTGGCCAGGTCAAAGAAATTTTCCAGATGCGCTCCGAATCAGCTCCGGGAGCCAGAATCACGGGTCGGGTGTTACGTTTTACAAAGGTCTTTTGTTCATGGCCCAGCAAAACCAGGTCAAACGCAGAAAAGCGTCTTAAAAAAGGAGCAAGGCGGGAATAATCGCCGTGAAAAATCAAAACCTTAAAATCCGCATGCGGAATGTGTTCCCAAACGGAGCCAAAAAGCCTGTCAGAAAGCTCGACGGCCTCTGCGGCCTTCTCCCACAAAAAGCTACTCTCGTCCACGTAACTCATTACCACAACCCGATGATGTTTTAATTTTAAAAGAACCTTGCGAACAATTGGCACGTTTTTCAGTTTTACGTTAGAGTCCAATAAAAGAGGTAACGACTTCCCCATCAGGGGAAAGAAGGAGGCATTCCCCTGCTGCAATTCCTGATCGCCCAACACAACAAGGTTAACATTCATTAAACGATACAAACGAATGATTAAACGGTTTAATTCGGGATACGGGTAGGCATTGAAAAAATCGCCTCCATCCCACACCTGCAAATGGGGATTTTTCTTTCTCCACTGCCGCAAAAGGCTGGCAACCCTGTCCAAACCACCCAAAGGATTCTCACCGCAAAGGCAATTCTCGTACACGGCATTTACATTGGCCAGATAGCCGATTTGCAGTGAATCCGCAGGAATAGCAATTTCTACAAGCGGTGTTTTCTGTTCAGGAACCCGGGCAAAAAGCGAAACAGCAATACCCGGCACCCCCAGCAACCAAAGCACAATTCCCAAAAATTTAAATCGATTCATTTGCTTACCGAACTTTAAAACCGTCTCCATAAACAAAATCCCCTGCCACTTTGCCGTTGCAGGGGATTTTACGTCGAAAATATTTTGAATTAGGCGTTTAACTTAGCAATTGCTTCATCCACGGAATCGTAAAGGTCAAATACATTGAGCAAACGCGTCATTTTCAGAAGATGGCGGGTGCGTTCGGGTACATGACACAAAACCAGAGCGCCGTCATTATTTTTCAGTGTTGTAACTGCAGCAATCAGGATGCCCAGCCCTGAACTGTTCATGAGTTCCAGCCCTTCCATGTCCAGCACGATTTTCTTTTTTCCGCTTTCGATATTTTCGTGTATCTTGTCGTTAATCGCGCCTGCTTCCGGACCGCCCAGAATTTTCCCTTTGAGAGACAAAATGGTCACGCCATTTTTTTCGGATGTTGTTAATTCCATGGTACAACCTCATGGTTTAAAAGGCGTTTCTCAGGCCTTAGCCTTGGCCTTCAAACGATGCTCTCTGTGTGCTTTCCATTCCCAATCCACCAAAATAGGACTGGCAATAAAAATGGAAGAATAAGTACCCACCGCAATACCGATGATCAAGGCAAAGGCAAAATTGCGTAGTACCTCTCCACCAAAGAAATACAGCACTACCACCACAATTAAAGTAGTTCCGGAAGTAATAACCGTTCGGCTTAATGTTTCGTTAATGCTGCGGTTCACCGTGTCGGCCAATTCCGTTGAACCTTTCTTTAACAACTTCAGATTCTCGCGAATGCGATCATAAACCACAATGGTGTCGTTTAACGAATACCCCACAATGGTTAAAAGCGCAGCAATAATGGGAGAGGAAATCTCAATGTTAAAAACGGAGAATACTCCCAGAGTAATGGTAACATCATGCACCAAAGCCGCAATAGCCCCCACCGAATATTTGAATTCGAAACGCCACATGACGTACAGCAGAATAAGAATCATCGACCAGAAGATGGCTTTAATCGCATCCAGAATCAGTTCATGCCCGATTTTCGGCCCGACCTTTTCCACACGATCCACAATAAAAGGATTGGTGGGAATGGCTTTTTTAATAATACTTTCGATTTCTGTCGAAAGTTCTTGTTTCGATTTACCCAGACCTACGCGTACAACTACTTCGTTGGGTTTGCCAAAGTGTTTGATTTCGGCATCTTTAAACCCACTGGCGGTTAATGCCGTGCGGATGTCTTTGATTTTAACGGGATTTTCGAATTTCAACTGAATAAGTGTACCACCGGTAAAATCGATATTGTACCGTGGCCCGCCATGCAAAATAAGCGAAACGATGGAAATGGTAATCAACGTTAGGCTAAAGGCATAGGCCAGTCTTCGTATTTTAATAAATTGAATATTTGTTTTTCCAAAAAAACGCATGGGACTTTTTTCTCCTTTAATCCGTTCCTACTGCTTTAAATACTCAGTTTTTTAATTGTACGGGTTTCCAGAAAGTAATCGAAAATGGCTCTGGTTACTACAATCGCCGTAAACAAACTGGACAAAATACCAATCATCAAAGTTAAAGCAAATCCCTGAATGGGACCGGAACCATAGGTGTACAAAACCAAACCGGCAATAAATGTCGTTACGTTGGCGTCAACAATCGTGATAAAAGCCTTGCCGTAACCCACATCAATCGCAGCGCGGACGGTTTTGCCTTTTTCCAATTCTTCACGAATTCTCTCGAAAATCAGCACGTTAGCATCCACCGCCATACCGATGGTCAAAATGATACCCGCAATACCCGGCAGAGTAAGTGTGGCATGGAAATAGGCCATAATGGCCATAATGAAAACGATGTTCAGAATCAAAGCCAAATCTGCAATAAGCCCCGACAACTTGTAATAAAAAGCCATGAAAATAATAACCAGAAGCAAACCTAAAATTGCCGAGTAGGTACCGGCAATAATCGAATCGCGTCCCAGAGAAGGACCCACGGTCGTTTCGCCGATAATCTTAACCGGAGCAGGCAATGCACCGGCCTTTAACACAATGCTCAAATCCTGTGCTTCTTCGATGTTGTCCAGACCGGTAATGCGCGCCCGTCCGCTGTTAATTTTAACCTGAATGGTTGGCGCCAAAAACACTTTATTATCCAGCACAATGGCCAGGCGTTTGCCAATATTGGCACCGGTCACACGCGCAAAGGTACGGGCACCCGCATCATTCAGAGTAAGCGAAACTTCGTATTGTCCGTACGAACTGGGATCGGTACTGCGTTGCGGATAGGCATCTTTAATCGTGTTTCCGGAAAGCTCCACATTTTTACGCACCAGATAAAGAGGAATGTACTTACCGCCGTACACCGGCTTGGAGCCCCATAAGAACTCGGCACCGGGAGCTTCTTCGGCAATAATGCGTTTTACCTGCGGGAGTTCTAAAATTCTGCGGAATTTGTTCTGCTTATCCACAGGCACGAGAAATGTTTGCTTATCTCTGGGATTCAAATAGAACAATCCCGGTTCGAACAAGTGCGCCAGTGAATCTTTCTTGGCCGTTACTCCCTGTTTGGCAACCGTCGTATCGCTGCCGAACATTTGATCCAGAGACTGGGCTTCTTCTTTTCCTTTTGCCTTGGTCGTATCTTCGCTTGTGGCAGCCGTATCGGAGGGAGAAATTTTGGACTGAATAAATTGATTGATCCGCTCTGCTACCTTGGAGGTCACCACGTTGTCTTCCAGCAATTTGAATTCCAGAAGTGCGGTACGTCCGATCAAATTGCGCACACGGGTAGGATTGGTTACCCCGGCCAACTCGACGATAATGCGCCGATCGCCCTGCTTTTGAATGATCGGCTCGCTCACACCAAATTCGTCCACACGATTGCGCAAAATTTCCAGAGCGCGATCCACCGATTCGTTAATTTGCTTGCGCAAATATTTCAGCACCTCGTTTTGCGTGCGTCGGTCAATTCCGTAATAATAACGGGTAATATTCGTACCCTTCTTTTCCAGCACCTTGACAAAAGTGGCGAGAAAATCTTCGTCGTTACGTTCCACCTCTTTTTCAGTCTCGTCCAAAGCCTGAAAAAAAGTTTCGTCTTTATTGGTTGCCAAACGTTGCAACAATTCCTTGACATCCACTTCCAAAATCACGTGCATGCCGCCCTGCAAATCCAGACCCAAATTAATGGTTTTGCTCTTTAAAGCGTAATAGGCCTTTTGATTTTCGAGCTTAAGTTGTTCCTTCTCGGTATCGCTCATCATACTCCATTTAACGGTAGGATAGAGAAAATACCCGGCTATTAATAAGACAACAAAGATTAGAAAAAAACGATTGCGTGTATTCTTTTTCATTAAGCGAATACTCCTCCTGCTTAATTGGAATACTTGTTTCCTTTAAATTTAACAAAGAAAATAAATTTAGCGGTTGCACTTATTAAAGTCAATTAAAATTCCGCTTTCTGAAACGGCCTTATCCCTTGACATGCCCCTATTCCGATTTGATTGACATGCTTTTGATCTTCCCCGCTTCGCTTTTTTCCAAAAACGTGGAAAATGTGGGCGCATTCAGAACAAATCGTTTTCCCTCATAGTGGCATAAAGCGAATACCGTAACAGGGTTTCAACGCCAAGCATAATCATATTGAGCAATGGCTTAATATTCTGCCGGTGAAGCCAGTTTTTTCCACAACTAGGTGTACCTTTTCCCGCGCTTTAAGCCATTCGTACAAACGCGCGGCCACATCGGCCCGCCCAATGCGGAATC
>CAYXUS010000247.1:0-3557 GCA_964468415.1 uncultured Caldithrix sp. | reverse complement strand
ACCAAACAGTGCTTGCAGGTTTACCCGCAAACTTCGGTAATCATTATTACGGCTTACGGCAGTCTGGAAACGGCCATTGAGGCTCTGCGTCTGGGAGCTCACGACTACATTCTGAAGCCTTTCGATTTTGATGACGTGCTCTTGAAAATTCAGCGCCTGATTAAACACAAGGAATTAATTCTGGAAAATCAGGCTTTGCGGCGCGAAATCCATGCGCGCTACGATTTTAGTAACATCGTAGGCCAAAGCCAGCAAATGCAAGAAGTATTCAAGCTGATTCAAAAAGTGGCCAAAACCAAGGGCAATGTGCTCATTACCGGCAAAAGCGGCACGGGCAAAGAGCTGGTGGCGCGTGCCATCCATTTTAACAGCGATCGTGCCAGCAAACCGTTTGTGGCCATCAATTGCGGCGCCATTGTGGGTACTTTGATGGAAAGTGAATTTTTCGGACACAAAAAGGGCGCCTTTACCGGGGCGATTCGCGACAAAGATGGTTTTTTCAAAATTGCCAGCGGCGGCACGTTGTTCCTGGACGAAGTCGGGGATATTCCGCTCCATTTGCAGGTAAAACTGCTGCGGGCCATCGAAGAAGGGCAAATTACCCCGGTTGGCGGAACGAATCCCATTAAAGTAGATGTGCGCATTATTGCGGCGACCAATCGGGATTTGCAAAAAGACATGGAAGAAGGCCGTTTCCGCGAAGATTTGTACTACCGGCTGAATGTGGTGGAAATCAAACTGCCTTCCCTGAATGAGCGGCGCGAAGACATTCCTTTGCTGGTGGACCATTTCATCAAAAAATACAATTACGAACTGAAACGCAAGGTAATTGGCACCGACAACGAAACCATGCGTATTCTGATGAATTATCCCTGGAAGGGCGGCATCCGTGAACTGGAAAACGTAATTGAGCGCGCTTTGATTTTATGCGAAGGCGATTACATTACCAAAGAAGACCTGCCGCCTAATATGGTCAAGGAAGAATATTCCACTGCCATGCCCGATCGCCTGAAAGATGCCGTGGATGTGTTCGAGCGCGAACACATTATTAAAATTTTAAAACGAACAAAAAATAACAAAGAACAAGCAGCTAAAATTTTAGATATCAGTTTGTCCTCGCTGTATCGCAAGATGGACGAACTGCAAATAAAAAATATTTCCTGAAATTGGAGGTTGTCATGATTAGAAAAGAAGATGCTCTGAGGTACCATTCCGAAGGGCGCAAAGGGAAAATTGAGGTGATTAACACCAAACCCTGTATTACGCAGCGCGATTTGGGACTGGCCTACACCCCAGGGGTGGCCGAACCCTGCCGCGAAATCGCAAAGAATCCGGAACTGGTTTACGAGTACACGGCCAAAGGTAATTTGGTGGCTGTGGTCTCCAACGGCACGGCTGTGCTGGGTCTGGGCGACATTGGCCCGCTGGCCGGTAAACCGGTCATGGAAGGTAAAGGCGTGCTGTTCAAACGCTTTGCCGACATCGATGTGTTTGACATCGAACTCAATACCAAAGATCCGGACGAGATCATACGCACGGTGCAATTGTTAGAGCCGACTTTTGGCGGCGTTAATTTGGAAGACATTAAAGCGCCCGAGTGCTTTTACATCGAAGAAAAGCTCATCGAAACCATGGAAATCCCGGTCTTTCACGATGACCAGCATGGTACAGCCATTATTTCGGCGGCGGCTTTGCTTAACGCTCTGGATTTGCAGGGCAAAAAGATCGACGAGGTAAAAGTGGTGTTCAGCGGTGCCGGGGCAGCCGGAATTGCCTGTGCCACCCTGTACGTGGAATTGGGCGTGAAAAAAGAGAATTTGTACCTGATCGATTCCAAAGGCCTGGTGTACAAAGGGCGCAAAGAGGGCATGAATCCCTACAAAGAACGCTTTGCCAACGGCGATCGTCCCATGACCCTGGCCGAAGTGATGAAAGGTGCCGACGTGTTTGCCGGTGTTTCCGTGGGCGGCCTGGTCACCAAAGAAATGGTCAAAAGCATGGCCGATAAGCCCATCATTTTTGCCATGGCCAATCCCGATCCCGAAATCACTTACGAAGATGCTATTTCGGTGCGCAGCGATTTGATTATGGCCACCGGACGCTCCGATTACCCCAATCAGGTGAACAATGTACTCGGTTTCCCCTTTATCTTCCGCGGCGCTCTGGACGTGCAGGCGCGCAAGATTAACATGGAAATGAAAAAGGCCGCCGTAAAGGCCCTGGCCGATCTGGCACGACAGGATGTGCCCGATTCGGTGATTCGCGCTTACGGCAACAAGCCCATTCATTTCGGCCCGGAATACATCATTCCCAAGCCGTTCGATCCGCGTGTGCTCACCTGGGAAGCGTTGGCCGTGGCCAAGGCTGCCGTGGAATCGGGAGTAGCGCGTAAAGTGATTACCGATTGGGATGCTTACCGCGACAGTCTGGAAAGCCGTTTGGGGCGTTCCTACGAAGTTTCGCGTATTTTGATTAACAAGGCCAAAGATATCAAAAAGCGTCTGGTTCTGCCCGAAGGCGAAGAGATCAAAATTTTGCGGGCTACGCAAATTCTGTTGGATGAAGACATTGTCGAGCCCATTTTGTTGGGCAACGAAGAACGGATTCGCACTCTGGCCGAAGAGAACAAGCTGGACATCAGCCGGGCCAAGATCATCGATTTTACGCGGTGCAATTTGATGGAAAGTTACGTGGACGAACTGTACCGGTTGCGTCAGCGTAAGGGTTTAACCCGCGATGCCGCCCGACGCTTGCTGTGCAAAGATCCCAACTATTTTGGCGTGATGATGGTACGCATGGGCGATGCGGATGCCATGGTTTCCGGCGTGAACCACTACTATCCGGAAGTGATTCGTCCCGCTTTGCAAATTCTGGAAGTGCAGCGCGACAAGAAATTTATTGCCGGTGTGTACGCTCTGATCTTCAAGAACGAGACCATCTTTTTTGCCGATGCCACGGTGAATATCGAAACCACGGCCGAATTGCTGGCCAATACGGCAATTATGGTGGCCGACAAGGTGAAAAAGACCTTTGACATTGAGCCGCGCATTGCCATGCTGTCATTCAGTAATTTCGGCAGTGTGCGACATCCGTTTGCCGAAAAGATGGCCAAAGCCACGGCTATGGTCAAACAAATGCGTCCCGATTTGATGGTTGACGGCGAAATTCAGGTGGATCTGGCTTTTGACACGGAACTGCGCGAACGCGATTACAGTTTTTCCTATTTGAAAGGCCGGGCCAATGTGCTCATCTTCCCTTCGCTGGAAGCGGGTAACATTGCTTACAAACTGGTGGCGCGTCTGGGTGGCGCCGATGCTATCGGTCCCATTTTGGTGGGATTGGAGAAATCGGTGCATGTGCTGCAACGCCACTGCGATGTGGATACCATCGTGCGCATGAGCGCCTTTGCGGCCGTGGATGCGTAAACAAAGAAAATTTGGTGAAAAGACCCCGGGTGTGCAAACGCTCGGGGTCTTTTTATTAGTGAGAGGGGAGAGCAAGATGAAAGATGAAAAAGGAAAAAGGAAAAATGAAAAAGGAGAGGGGGAAAAGACCGC
>CAYXUS010000246.1:0-21391 GCA_964468415.1 uncultured Caldithrix sp. | reverse complement strand
TACATCGCCCACGAAAAGCCTCAATGTTCAATTGAGGCTTTTTTTATTTTAAGGAGCAGGCTTCGCTGGTTTAGAGCATCGGCAGGTTCTGCCACC
This sequence comes from uncultured Caldithrix sp., assembly GCA_964468415.1. GTDB lineage: Bacteria > Calditrichota > Calditrichia > Calditrichales > Calditrichaceae > Caldithrix. The sequence goes on along the minus strand of CAYXUS010000246.1, from coordinate 21,295 downwards.
ACAAAGGCAGGCCGAAGGCCAAAGCAATTTTATCAGGAGAAATTTGCCGCGCCTGCTTACGGCTTTACGGGTACCGGGAGTGATTGTCAACCCTGTTTTGTGGAAGTTACTTCCAAATACCCGGAATTTTTGTCCCGCAATAAGGGCATTTCCCATTGGTAATGTGCATGCTTTTTATCGTAAAGCCAATGCGCTCAACCAAAGGCTTTCCGCAATGGGGGCAGTACGTATTTTCCGCGGGATGGCCCGGTACGTTGCCCACATACACATAATGCAAGCCCTCGGCATCGGCGATGGCTTTACAGCGGTCGAGCGTTGCTACGGGAGTAGGGGGCAGGTTTTTTAATAAATATTGCGGGAAAAAACGGGTAAAATGGATGGGTACATCCGGGCCGAGATAGCGTTTAATCCAGCGCGAAAGTTTTTTGATTTCCGCTTCACTGTCGTTTAGCGTAGGCACAACCAGATACACAATTTCCAACCACGTGTCCTGCTTACGAATTGTTTCCAGGGCTTGCAACACAGGTTTTAATTCGCCGTGGACAATGTCTTTGTAATATTTTTCCGAAAACGCTTTTAAATCTACCTTTATGGCATCCACTACCTGGCACAGTTCGGCAATGGGATCGTGTTCGATGTAAGCGGCTGTAATGACTACGCTTTTTACGCTTTGTTCTTGGGCGGCCACGGCTGTGTCGTACATGTATTCGTAGAAAATCGTGGGCTCGTTGTAAGTGTAGGCAATCGATTTTGTTTTGTATTCACGGGCCAGCGTCGCCAGTTTTTGCGGCGGCAGGTAGTAGCTATCGACCTGCTCCGGCGTGACCTGCGAAATTTGCCAATTCTGGCAAAATTTACAATTCAGATTGCAACCGGCTGTGGCGATGGAAAAAGCCATGCTCCCGGGGAGAAAGTGAAACAACGGCTTCTTTTCAATGGGATCAATATGGTAGGTGGCTGCCCGGGAATAAACCAATGTGTAATAAGTTCCCCCGCGGTTCTCCCGAACTCCGCAGTAGCCCCGCTCGTGGTCGTCCACCACGCATCCGCGGGGACACAGCTGGCAGTGAACTTGTTTGTGGGCCTTCTTTTCCCAATAACGGGCCTCGCGTACAAACCGCTCATCATTTCCGGTCGCAGCCAGCAAAGCGCGCCCCTCCGACCAATTTATGCCCGGAAGGCCCAGGAGAATCCCGGCGGAAGAGGCAAGTTTTAGAAAGGTTCGTCGGCTTACACCGAATGATTTCTTTCGCTCTTGTCCCGGCCATTGGTCGATTAAAATGGTTTGTTCTTTCATCGTTTTTACCTTTGCCGAATTACACCATGATTTTTTCGATAAGCCTGGGATTGCTGTTACCCAACAAATGATCCGAGTCACTGGCTGTGAAAATGTATCGGGGCTCTCGGTTTTCGTCTTTTAGTGGAGGTAATCCCATTGCCCTTCGTTTTTCTTCGATGATGTGCCATCCTGTGTAGTCAATTGCAACCCGGTCTTGTCCGACGAGCAAACCGGCATACGGCCAGCGCCATTGGGGCATGTAAGCCGGCCCTCCGTGATATTGGGCTTCGAGCGCATCGACAATGGTAAAGCGCACCTTCCGACGAATAACCGGGAAGGCGTTCACATCGGGAATGTAAGGATCGCCGACATTGAGATGGTATTTGTTGGGATTGTGGATGGCTCCGAACAGGTTCTTGAGAGAAATGGACACGCCGGCAATACTGTGATCCCGAAGGAGCGCCAGATTAATGATCCCGTCACACAGGTGGGTCATGATGCGTGTTACCAGACTACCAGCCTGGCCGAATACTTGCAACTCAGGATCGAATCCCACGGCGTCGTTGCCGAAGACCAGTGGGCCTTTGCCTTTGTAGCGAATCCGGTACCCTGCTTCTTCCAGGTCTTTGTTCAGCCGGTCCCAAATGATGATGTTACGTGCTTTAATACCGGCTTGGCGCAAGCGTTCGACGACCGCATCGACCAGTTCTTTGTGGGTGGAACCTCGCCCCGAAAGGCAGTTCACTTTAACGCCAATGACTTCGCCGGGATGGACGATTTTCTGCCAGCCGTGTAAAGGATGATCCACATTAAAGTAGGCTTGAATGGCATTGTCCAGCAGATCGGTAACTTTTCTGCTATTCAAGCGATTGTTGTTAAAAACAGAAGGATCACGGGCAATGACCACACGGGATTTCTTCCCGGAAGCAACGGAAACCATCGGCAGCGAAAAGAAAGAAGCAGGAAGCCAGGTTCCAACACTTATTAGGGCGCTGCTTTTCAAAAATTTTCTGCGTTTCATAATGTGCCAGCCGTTTTTCTTTTTCTTTGAAATTAATAGACATTTCTTCGCCGGGCAAGAATTATTGTGTTTCCCTCAGTACCGGCAACGTGACCAAAATCTTTGATTTTGCTCCTCATTTTGTTAAATTAAAATTGATTTGCAATAAAGATGTTCCCAATCTTGACGAAACTACGCGCAGAACAGGTTCGGGAGAAATATGGAAAATAAGCCGCTTATTGTTTTTGCGGTTTTTATGGCAGCCGCATTGGTGATTATTGCCGCCTTTTTAGGATCGAATGATCCGTACAAAAGAGTTGGGAAAGGGCAAACCAGGCAAAGCGGTGTGCGCTCTGCCACGGTTTTGTATGCACACAATTGCGCTTCGTGCCACGGAACTACGGGGCAGGGGCAAAATGGCTATCCGTCTTTGCAGAAAACAAATCTCACCGAAGAGCAAATCGCACAAGTTATCATTAATGGACGTGGTGAAATGCCCGCGTTTCCCCATTTTTCTTCCGAAGATGTTTCGAATTTAGCAAGGTTGGTCAAGCAATTTTAATATTATGATTCATTTTTTCCTTCTTTCGATTATGCAATTTTTAAATCCCCAAATTAGTTTTCCTTACGAATCGAGTACTCAGGTTGTAAATAGTCAATCACCGCAATTTTTCAAGAAAGATTGGTTTAATGTAGAGGAGGTTTTGGAGAATTACCATGATTCGCCGTTTACTTTCGATTAATAATCAAAACAACGAACCGGTACATTTTGATTTACGCTATCTGGAAGGGACAAATCAGGCGCCGGTCATCATCCTGTTGCACGGCTTTTTAGGCTCAAAAGATTGGGGCTTTTACCCCGATCTGGCGCGGGCTTTGGTACGTAGCGATTACGTTACGTTAGCAATGAATTTTTCGTTAAATGGTATTGGGCCGGACGGTAAGAACTTTACTGCGATGGACGCATTTGCACGCAATACCATTTCGCAGGAGTTGGCCGACGTGCAGGCCGTGGTTCGGGCCATTCGCGAAGGGAAAGTGGGCAAGCAGGTTATCGATCCGGAGCGCATCGGACTTTTGGGGCACAGTCGTGGCGGCGGAATAGCCATTCTCTCGGCACTGGAAATGCCGGAAGAAATTGGCGCATTGGTTACGTGGGCTACGGTTAGTCATTTCGGACGTTTAAGCGAAGAGCAACTGGCAATGCTGCGTGAACAGGGTTTTGTAGAGTTCGACGACGCGAGCAAAAAGGCGACTTTTCGAATTAACCAATCGTTTGTGGATGATTTGCAAGACAATGAAAAGAAGTTTAATTTGGTAGATCGTATTGAGGAACTGGAAGCCCCGACACTTTTTATTCACGGAGGGGCCGATGCCGTGGTCCCTGCTGCGGAGAGCGAAATGCTTTACGAACGTTGCGGAGCATTTTCCAAGCGGTTGGAGATTATCGAAGATGCGGATCACACCTTTGGCACGCGCCATCCTTTCGAGGTCGGGACCGAGGCGTACAATATTGCCAGAGATTTAACCGAATCGTGGTTTGACCGCCACTTGAAATATTAGCCCATTTTTCTAACACCGGGCTGGCCCGGCAGAAATTTGGAATTTGGAAAAAAGTTACAACGGAGGTCGGAATGCAGATAGGTCAATACGAAGTTTTTACCGTCGAATCGGGTTATGTTTGGCTGGACGGAGGAGCCATGTTCGGGGTGGTACCCAAGGTATTGTGGAGCAAAACCAACCCTGCGGATGAGCTGAATCGCATTCAACTGGCGTTGCGCACGATGGTGATTAAAAGTGAGCGTCGTTTGATCCTCGTCGATACCGGAGTGGGGCATAAGATGAACGAAAAACTGCAGAAAATTTACAATGTGGATCAAACGAAACACGATCTTGAAAAAGACCTCTTGAAGTACGGCATCCGTCCAGAAGATGTGACCGACGTAATTATTACTCACCTGCATTTTGACCATGTAGGGGGAGCAACCACCGTTAAGGATGGAAAGCTGCAGCCTACGTTCCCAAATGCCAAATATTACGTGCAGGGCGAACAATGGTATTGGGCGAACCATCCCAGCGAAAAAGACCGGGCCAGCTACATGCCCGAAAACTTTAAGCCCATCGAAGAAGCGGGGCAACTGGTAGAATTGGAGGGACCCAAAGAATTGTTCCCGGGGATTCAGGTTTTAGTGATGTACGGCCATACTCACGGCATGCAGTTAGTCAAAGTTTATGATGAGCAAAGCACGTTGCTGTATTGTGCCGATTTAATGCCGACGGCCTCACACATTCCTTTGCCTTACATTATGGCCTATGACAACAATCCGTTGATTACTCTGGAAGAAAAAAAACGCCTGCTGCCCCAGGCCGTTCAAGAAAACTGGATTCTGGTATTCGAGCACGATCCGTTCCGAGTAGCCGGACGCGTGGTGGAAACGGACAAAGGCTTTCAGCTTGGAGAAGAAGTACGTCTGTGATATCTCGTGAAATAGCTGTTGCCAAGAGTAGCGAGATCCGGGAGGGCCAGGCCTTTTCTTTGGAAGTAGACGGGCAGCCCATTGTGATTTTTCGCCACCGGAGTAAACTTTTCGCCATGCGCAATCGGTGCCCGCATCAGGGAGCGCCGTTAAGCGATGGTGTGCTGATGCAGGGCCACATTGTTTGCATTTATCATGGCTGGCGGTTTGCATTAAAAGACGGTGCGTTTACCGGCAATCCGAATTTAAAGATTCCAACGTATCCCGTGTGCGAAAAGGAAGGCCGGGTGTTGCTTGTGTTATCGGAAAAAGATGAAAAATAGAATTTTTACCTCCGTTGCAAAAACGATTGCCACAAGCGGCGTTGCTCGGCGGAGGCATCCGGGTTTTCTTCTAAAATGAATTTTCCGCTTCTTTTCTCTTTGCTGAACTTTAATCCTAAATTTTCAACCAATTCGTAAGGGAGCTTTCGGGTGGAATGCACACAGCGCCGCAGAAAAGCCCTTCCTTCTTCGCCCAGCTTTTTGGCGATTCGATTCTCGATCTCTTGCTCGCTGTAGCCACGTCCCGACAGGTAATAAGAAGAGGCTGGTGCCGAATAATAGGTTTCCCAGAGTTCCTTCAAAAAATCATCCAGGTCGTATTGTCCGCCCGAGTGACCCCGGAATAAAGCATCCAGCAAAAATCCAACGATAAGTCCTTTGTAATAATAAGAATAGGTTGTCCGGTGAATGTTCGTTTCGGCATAATGCGGCACATGACCGGTAAACAACCAGGTTAAAACGGAAACTTCGGTTAAGGTGCGTAGTTTGTTCCCGGGAGAACTTTCATAGCGGTTGATGCGTCCCCCGATTTCCGAAAGCCATTTTTGAGACGTGTAAATTCCGGTGCGCAATAAAGCCAGATAGGCATAGTACGAAGTCCAGCCTTCTACAATCCACAAGCTGGGTGTGTACACTTCTTTGGTGTAGTCGAACGGGCCCAAACCCACGGGACGTAAACGTTTAACATTCCATGTGTGGAAAAATTCGTGAGCGCTTAACCAGATTAAATTGTCGTAATCGGGGTCGGTGTTGGCATTTGCTTTGACCGAATCGATGTTCATACGCAACATGACGCGGCAGGCGTTCAAATGCTCCATGCCGTCGGGATGGGGCAAGTGGGGCAGAAGGTGGAAAAAGAATACGTAGTGCTGGTAAGGCAGGCTATCGCCAAAAAGCGAAGCATGAGACCGGATAACCTTTTGTAAATCGTTTTTAAATGTTTGCAACAAGGGAGTGGGTAAAGGCCGGTGAAAAACCAGAGTGTGCGGTTTGTTGAGCACGTTGAATACATGGGTAAACAGTCTGCCCATTTCGATGGGGGTATCGATGAAAACGTCGTAATTGGGGGCATGGTAGGGCCGGCTTTGGTTGTCAAATCCGGTAACAATCCGCCAGGGACGAGGCGCCTGAATATCCAGCAGGACGGGCCAATGCTTGCGTCCGCGTACGTACATGAACAGGCTGGCGCCGTTGAGCGAAGCCCCGGAAGTGTCGATGGTCGAAAACGTTCCGTCCAAAGTGTGAGCAAAAATGCGGTAGCTAAAAGTAATGCGCTTTTTCCCCCGACAAGGAACCTGCCAGGTTTGTTTATCGATGAGCAAAGGACGAATGGAATGGCCGTATTCGTCATGGGCGGAAATATCGAACACGTTTTGGGAAAAGTTGTAGATGACGTATCGTCCCGGAGACCAGGCGGGCATGGCGAAAGTCAGTGTATCGGCATTGTTTACCGGTGCCTCAATGGTTATGTTTGCCACATGCCGGCCGGGTTCGGTGATTCGCAGCGTGTAATGAATTTGTGCGCCGGGCGCGCTGAAGGCCAGCGCGAACAGAAATAAAAAAATACGTTTCATGAATTTTATTCTTTTTGCTTGGGTGACGGAAGCGAAGAACGGACAGAAGCGTCCAGATGTTTTTCGATGCGTACCTGATCAATTTTGCGCAAGGGGCGTTCCAACTGATTGGTACGGGTGGTAACCAGGTTGTTGAATTCTTTTTGGGCATCACTGAGCTTTTTGCCCATTTTGTCCATGGAATCTTTGAATTTTTCCCACTGTTTGTTAAAATCGTTTAATAATGCCAGAATTTCGGCTGCCGTGCGTTCCAGGTTAAAGTTGTCCACGGCCTGGCGAATAACCGCCAGTACCGCATACAGGGTAATGGGGGAAGAAAGAATAACTTTGTTGCGCAAGGCTTCGTCCAGAATGGCGCTGTCGTGTTCGTTAATGAAGGCATACACCTGTTCGTTGGGAATAAAAACGATGACGTAATCGACCGTGTTTTCGGCGGGATTGATGTAATCGCGGGTGGTTACTTCTTTAATGCGCTGGCGGACGTCTTTCAGAAAGAGATTTTTGTAGTGCTCTTTTTCCTGTTCGTTTTCGGCATTTAAATAGGCCAGATAATTATTCAACGGAAATTTGACATCCATGTTTACTTTGAGGTTCTGGGGAAGCAAAAAGGTGAAATCGGGTCGTTTGTCGTTATTTTGGAGACGCTTTTGTTTCAGGTAGTTGATTCCCTCGATGAAGCCGGCCATGCGCAGCACATCTTCGGCCATGCGCTCTCCCCACTGCCCACGGGCCTGGGTGTGAGAAAGGGCGGACGACAGCTGGTGGGTAATTTCCTGTAATTTCTGCGTTTGCTGCACAGATTGCTTGAGTTGTGTGCTGATTTCCCCGTAGGTCTGTTTGCGTTCGCTTTCTATTTTTTGAATCAGATTTTGTACCTTGTTTAATTCTTCTTTCATGTTTTCCAGTGTTTGATCGATCAGTTTTTTCTTGCCGGTTAATTGTTCTTCGGAAAGTTTGGAGCGATCTTCCAGAACTTTATCGGCCATTTGCAGAAGCTGGCGGGTACTTTTATCCAGCACTTGCATGGAAAGATGTCCAAAGGATTCCTTGACCTGATTTAGGAGAGTCTCTAACTCCCGTGTTTTTTCTTCCTGAGCGCGTGCACTGAATTCTGCGGCTAAATCGGCGGCATTTTTTTGCTGGCGTGAAAGGAAATAATACGTTACGCCGGAGCCTAACAATAAGCCGAAAATGAACAAAAAAATAACGGAAAGAATAAAGACGGTAGTACTGATCATGAAATTTCCTTTTGCTTGAGGGTTTTCGTGTACGGAAATTTATCTAATTATGCGCCTATTTGAAAGAAAATTTTTGGCGGAGAGTGCTTATTGGGTAATTTTGAAAGTACGTTCCGGGGTTTGGGGCAGGCGGTATTCGTTGAATAATGGGGAATGGTACACTTTAATTTGGTAGGTTCCGGGCTGTAAGGTCACTCTATTTTTTGCGGCAATCCGGCCGGGCGTATTGGGCGCAACCCATTGGTCTTTTAGGGTAGAAGCAGACGGGAGCTTGCCATGCAGGACGACGGCAGTGTAGTTCATTTCATCTATGGAGCTGCAGACCTGAGAATCTCCCCGAAAAATTGTGTAGTGGATGAGCGGGTTACTGTAGTCGTAAGTTAAGGCAACATCGGATTGGTTTCGTACCGTAAAAGAGACGATGAAATTTTCTCCGGACTTGAAAACAGAGGCTTCTCTTCCGGTTGTATCGCTAAGAGTAAATGAGACTATCACATCATCTGAGTCTAATTTTTGCTCAAAAATACAAGCCGAAATAAAAAAGGCAGTGATAAGAAGAAATATTCGGGTGTACAATTTTCTCTCCTTTTTTTCAATTTACAATGGGACTTTTGGAGAAGCAAAATAAATAAAATTGCATTTTAATAATAAAATATAAATATTCCACAGGGAAAGCGTGCGGATTAATGGGGGGGTACTCTGTACGCAAAGGATGTGCAGAACAAAAGTTAAAATTCAACCAAACATAGATGGAGTTTGCCATGGGCGTCATTATTTTGCTGGTGGTTTTGGTCGTTGTCATTTTGATATTTTTGTTTGAGTTCCGTCAAAGAAGGCCGGACGAGATTATTTTGAGCGATAGCGGAGGAAAGATTCGAAGGCGTAAGGGGCGGTACTATCCCCGGCATTTTAGCCTGGCCGTGCCGGCTACGATTTATTCTTTGACGCAGGAATTTGAGAGCGAGGCCAAAGGGAAATTGCCGGTAAAGATTAAGCTCGTTTTTACCATTGCCGCTTCGGAAGATCATCTGGAGACACTGGTGCGCAGTGGGGGATGGAATAAGAACATGGTTCAAAAAGCTGCGGAAGAAACGGCGTTGTTGATTCAAGCGGCAACACGGGAATTCTGTGAACGGTATGAGATTGACGAGCTGAGCGGCGAGGCGTTACGCCTGCATTTGCAAAAGGTTCTTGAAAAAGAATGCCCCAAGTTCGGTTTACAGTTTGTCAGCTTAAGCGTGCAGGGGGTAGAGCCACTGGATGCGGAAATTGCGGAAGCGATGCGTCAGCAAGAGGCGGCACGCATCCGGGAAAAAACCGAGAAAGTGGATCAGGCGGCGCGATTAGAAGCAACGCGGGTAAAACTGGAGACAGACGAAAAGATCAAAGCGATGGAGCATCAGTTGCAACTAAAGGAGTTTGAGTTGCAACAGCAAGCGCAGGAGAAAGAGGCAGAATTGGCCCGTTACCGGGTAGAGCAGGAACTTGAACGGCGCAAAATGCAGTGGGAGATGGAACAAAAAGAGTTGCAGGCCTTTGAACAGCATCCCGAGTTGCTGCTCCTTTCACCGCAGCTGGCACGGCTGGCAGAGGCGAGTCAACAATTAAAAAATGCCCGGACGATCGTTTCGCTTGCGGGGTTGGATCAGCAAAAGAGCGGGCAACTGGTTGAGACATTAGAGGCGGTTATACGGAAGGTGTTTAAGAAAGATTAGGTAGGGGGAGGGGAAGCGTTTAAACGGTTTTTCCTGCCTTGGTTTGTGGATTAACTTTGCAGAGAAAATGCAAGAAGATTTTTTTGCTTTAAAGCCGCTTAAAGCGGCTAAAGTTTCGGAGATAAGTGAGGCCACGGCTATGGCACCCGTTCCCGATAAGGAGCGGGTGAATTTTCATATTGGCCATCCGATACAGGATAACCGATTGACGGCGCTTTTTCGTCAATTGGTTTTCCAAACGGATCCGGAGACTGTTCAGGACAAAGAAGCGTTTCAACGCTTTTTGGGCACGGTCTCTGCAAATGATATCCAACGGCGTAATGCACAATTTGTATTTGATGCAATACCTTTGTGCAATCCTTACATGCCGCGTGGTGGCTACAATCGGCGTTCCCCGGGGCCCTTGGTAGAGCGTATCCGCCACTGGCTGGAGAACGAACAGCTTGAACCGTTAAAATACGATATTGGCCAACAGACCGGGCACAAAGAGTTGATGCTGGGCAGCGGCGGACTTGTAGAGAATATTCGTGTATTTTTGTTCATGTTAAATCGCGCGTTACGTGTCCGGCCTGCGGTTGTTTGGCTTTTTAATGTTTCCTTGCCAAATTTTTTGTTTGAATTGGAGCAAACCGAGAAGCATGTGTTGCCCAATGACGAGGAACATGCGCTTGCCGCTTTGCAAGCGGAATTCCAGAAAACAGAGGTGCATCAGCCGCATTTTGTTTTTCTTGGTGCAGTACCGTCTGAAAAATTTCGGCGGCATTTGCGGGAATTGGTTTTAGCTTATCCGTTATTTGTTGTGGAAGTAAATAATGCGCCCAACCATTTTTCGTTGGCCCGTGAGACTCTTTTGGCGGATCGTGTGCTTCGCTTTCTTACTCCGGAGGCGATTAATCCCGGGCTAAAAGGCCATTCCATTGTTTTGGTCATGGGCCGGGCCGATTACATTCAACACTTGGAAACGGTGCATTTCGAGCTGAAAGGCACACCATCTGCACCGGAAGCCGAGCTGCTGCATTTTGCCCTGAGTCAGGAGATGAAAAAACGTGCATTCCAGGTTAACAAAGACGGAATTGATGAGAACATCGAGAGTGAGCTTCAGCGCCAAACAGATCGTTTTACGGGAAGCAGCGCACTTTTAACCGTTCGCCGGGCCGAAGAAATCGCGGCTTCTTTTACTCGACAAATGGCAAGAAATGCGCAAAAGGTCCAGGGTATTGCCGAAAAATGGCAGAATTTTGCTCGGCAAAAAGGAGAGCATGGAAGCCGTTCTTTTGAGGGTGAAAGGGTTGCGGACGATTCGTTTTCTTCTTTTTCATCATTTGAATTAATTGATCGATTTTTTGACCGTTTGGATGATAAAACCTTCATCAGGGAGCTAAAGGAAAATTTTTTAGAGGTTTTTCTTGCCCTCCATCCTGAGTACGAACGAGAGGCGTGTGCAGTGGTTAGCGGTTCGGCACGAACGGCATTGGGCTTATTAGGCCATTTCGGCCCTATTAAAAAAGTTGCTACGCTGGATTTGAGTTGGACGTATGAACATTGTTTCCCTCACGTGGAAACTCTCCCTTTGAGCCCACTCCACACATTCTCGGCAAAACATTTTATTGAGCAAATGGAGGCTCTCTTATTGCGAGATAGCTCATGGCGCGAAAATGGTGCCATTGTTTTCAACAACCCGCATAATGCAACGGGGCGCATTTTGCCGGAAGAAGAATTGCTTTCCATTTTGCACTGGGCCTTACGGCAAGGGGTTCGAGTGATTGATGATTTATCGTATCAAAATGTTGGCCCCTGGCAGTCTTCCCGACGGATAAAAACGCTTAAGCAACTTGTCACTCAACTGGTACGTACCGGATACATAGCCGGAAAAGATGCGGAGAAGCTTATTACCATTCATTCGCTTTCCAAGACCGATAGTTTTGCCGGGGCGCGACTGACGGTGGTAGAAATTCCTGAAGCCGATGTGCGCACGCTTTTCCTTGAGAGATTAAAATTCGTACGGGATCATCGGTTGCCGTTGCTTATTGCGTATTTATTTTATCGGAATGGACGCGAGAAAGTAGAAAACTACTGGGATTTTCGTAATCGATTGTTTGCCCGGAGAATGAGCTGGTTGAAAAAGGCAGAACAGGAATTGCCTGAGGAGCGCAATCCTTTTCTGGGAACGCTGCAGACGCCGGCGGGCAGCATGTACCCGTTGCTGTTTATTAAGCGTTTGCCGGCCGGTATTTCACAGGAAACGCTGTCATCGAATCTGGCCAATCAGGGCATCGGGCTGGTTCCTCTTACGACCTTTGCCCGTACCGCCCAAGGCTACCAAATTGCGCGTAATGCATTTCGGCTGACCTTAGGTGGTAGTGTGAGTGACGAGCAGCTTTATTACCAGATGCGGCGGGTTTTAATCGGTTTAAACCGATTAACCGCTCAGGAAGCGTCGGCCGTCCAAAAGAAGACCATGCCGCCGCTGTCTTCCGGCCGCTGGATGACTTACGCAAACCAACAACTCTCCGTCTGGGAAAAAACGGTTGAAACCGTTCAACACCTGGCCTGCCAGCACTTCGATCGCACGCGCAAGCCTTTTGCTACTCCCGACCAGCGTACCGCATTTGTCGAAGAGCATCTACGCAACCGACTTGCCGGTTTTATGCGTCAGTTTAACGACAAATTAGCCATTTGGCAGGCATTGCGATTCATGGAGCAGAAACAGCGCAATGCCTATTTGCAAGAGTTGTTGCAACGCGAATTTTACAAAGACAATTTGGCCTCGCGGCAGCAGCGTTTCCGCAAACGCATTTTGGATCGCACGGTTCATCCCACACAAATGTATGCGCTTTCCGTGGATATTCAGGCGGCCAACCTCATGCAAACCATTCTCCGGGGGCATCGGCCATCGCCCGGGGTACTGGAAAAGCTGGCTCGAGAATTAGTTGCCGAGTTTTTTGGCGAGACGGTGCCCATTAATTCCGTGCAAGAAGCTGACGAGCTTCTTCAGGACCTAAACGCCTTTGTCGAGGCAGAAATTCTGGCCGAATTACAAGGAGAACAAGTACCCGCCTTTCTCTCCTTTTGGGGAGACTGGGACGGCAGCACACGGCCTTCCGGTCAGGGCCACCGTTTGGTTGGGGCTGTTGTTATCGAAAACGTAAGCCGTTTGGCAAACATTTTGACATTGCTTCTCTCTCTGGAGAACGATTTGGACTTAGACCCGGAACTACGCACGGCCCTTCAGGAACTCCCGCGACGTCGGGAAAAATTCTGGAAAGTACTAAACGAAATTACCGCACTTACCAACCAACTGGAAAAACGCTATCGTAGTTTACTTCCGGCGCAAACACGGCCCGGTTTTTGGCGCAGCCTGGGAATGAAATTAGGCATCGCTCAAGATCCGTTAACGGCCCTTTGGACGCACAACGACCGCCTCGAACGAAAAATGCGTCAGCTCCGCAATCAGCGGCGAAAAGGGCTGGAAGAATATTTCCTTTTGAACAAAAAATTACGCAAGGCATTGCACGCTTCCATTCCGGCCATCCTCAAGCATTCCGATAATCCCGAATTACTTTTTCGGGTAGGATTTTACCGTGATTTACTCAAACGATTTGTGTTAACACCGCGCATTCATCAAAACATGATTACCTCGGTCGATCCCTTTGCCATTGACACCACAGTATTCAACCTGACCGAGATTAACGAACTGGGCGGAGATGTCGGTAACGCCGGCCTCATTCTGGCCCTGCAGGTCAGCATGACCAGCAAAACCGAAGCGTTGATCCGCCTGGAGCAAAAATTACGTGCTCGCAAAGAAGCCGTATTGCGTCGTTCGCCCAGGACAGCTCTCCCCGACATTTGGGTCATCCCTCTTTTTGAAGATTATGACGTCGTCAAGCGCATTGAGACCTATCTGAACGAATTGTGGAACTACGTGCAAAGTCACCGGGCCACATCCCAGTCGCCGGAGGAACGTTTTAGCCAGATGCTCTGCGAAATATTTGTAGCTGGTTCCGATTTAAGCCAGCAGGTAGGGCAGGCCCTTGCCGCCCAATTGTACAAAGAAACCAAGTTTAAAGTGGTCAAATGGCTGGCACAAAAGGGGTTGTTGGGGAAGGTGCGGTTGAAATTGGGAAGCGGAGAACCCATGCAACGCCAGGGCGGGTTTTACGACGCAATAGGCAGCACCCCTGCGTTCCTGTTAAACCACAGAAACAAGCAGCAGCTAAACCAATTGTTACTTCCGCCAGCCGCCAAAAGCGCGGAATTTGCGATTACCCCTTTACGTGGAGTGTTTAGCAGTGGCGACCTGCGAACCTTTCAAAGTACGATTTCGGAAAAACTGCGCATGTTGCCGGCAAGCGAGCGAGCCAACACTCTGTACCATGTAAAACTTCAGCAGCAGTACCACGATCAGGAGTTGCTCCATGCCGGTGAACCGCTCATTTCCACACGCCTGCAATATCACGAAAAAGGGGAAAAGGAATTACGGCGTCTGACACTGGGTTGGTCGGACCCCATGTACGACAAATTTCTGCAGATTGCCTCCGAAAACTTTCGCCAAATTGTGTACGGGCGAGATGAAGATGTGGTGGGCATCCACATTGTCTCCTATTTTGTTTCGCGCATGACCCCCTCGTTTAGAGATCGTCCGACAATTCGCCCGGGCAATGTTTCGCAGGCGGATGTGGGGCAGAAGGTAGTAGAGCGTCTCACCCGAGTGCTCCCGCTTTCCAAACACGGTACGTTATTGCGCGCTATTGGGCACAACCGGGCCCAGACAATGATTTTGGGGATCAATCAGTTAACGACCGGACTGTTCCGGGCCTTAAAAGAATTTGCCAACGACCAGCAAAGTGTGATGCCGCAACAATTTGCACTGCAAGAACGTATTTTGCCCTATTTGCCCGTGTACGAAATTTTGAACACGCTCCGTTTGTATCAGGATGTGGATCTGGAGCATTTTCGAAATCTGGAACCGCTGTTCCCGGCCGGCAATAGCGCCCTTTTTGCCCTGCACGAAGACACGAAATTAATGCACGAATTCATCCCGCTTTTCCAGGTCGAATTAGTCAGGAGACACGGGTTGCCCGTCGGTGACTTCTTTGAAAACGGGGCGTTCCGCAGCGAACTTTTGCCGACCTTGCGTCCCGATTTGGCGGTTCTTTTACAAGAGAATCTCTTTAATACCGAGCCCGATGTTTTACTTGGCAGAAAGGATACTACATTAACTCCGGACGAAGCCTGGCTTCGGCAAACCGAGCATTTGTTGCGTATTCCCGTAAAGGTGCGCCACTGGCGAAAGGAAATCTGGCAGTTGATCGGAGAAAAAGTCGCCGGGCAGGTAGAAAGTTTTGTTCAACTAAGTCAGGCTATTGAGGTGCTTTTAAAAAATCAGGCGGCAAACGGGATTCCGTTTCAAAGCACGGATCAACGGGTTTTGAGCCAGCTTCATTCGGGGCTGCGCAATGTTACGGACGACAATCTAAAACAATTTCTACTGGCCGCCATGCACTATTTGAATCATCAGGCACAGGCAGCGGGGGAGTTACCGGTAAATGTAATGCGTGCTTTGCGTGATGTGGAGCGTATTGTTAAAATTGAGCAACAGCCCCTTTCATCCGCAGAACAGGAGCAATTGCGCTTTTACATTTTGCAGATTGCCCGTCTTACCGGCGAAAACGGGTAAATTAAAAAAGGCATCC
This sequence comes from uncultured Caldithrix sp., assembly GCA_964468415.1. Classification (GTDB taxonomy): domain Bacteria; phylum Calditrichota; class Calditrichia; order Calditrichales; family Calditrichaceae; genus Caldithrix. Next base: position 5,996 of record CAYXUS010000246.1, on the reverse strand, counting down.
ATTAAAATTAGGATGCCTTGATTCTTTTGGGAGGAGTGGGTATATGGAAGATGGGTGAACCTCTCCTAATAGGATGTTTATCGGGAAAAATGGGCTTTCATGCTTTTAATTTTGTATTTTGCCTTGATTTTAATCTTCATGGCTTTTCTCCTTGTTTTAATTTCAGTGCCAAGATCGACATTTCACTCGAAATGTGCCATGACAATGGTCACACCACACATTTGCTTTCCATAATCGAAATTCTATCATTTAACTTTAATTTTTCGGATAGGTTTCGTCTCATTGCAATTTGGGCCTCTGCCTGCAAAGGTTGGTAACCGACCGACTTTTTAGCAGATGGACAGAAAAACGCCGAAAATTTTCTTTTTTAGGGAACGGAAACGGAGCAGTTCCGTTAAATATTCCAAAATCGCGAACTTTTGCCCGAAAAAAAACGTAAAAATTTTAACCAGTTAAGAAAAGAACTTAAGGTTTGTGTGGTAGAAGTCGATATTAAATGATGAAACGCATAGCTCCTCCTCCCAAAAGGGTCAATGGCAAAATTGCTCGTTGGCCCTTTTTCTATTCTGTCCTCTCTTCCGGCCCGATCATTTTTCCCGGTTTTACCCATTGGTCAAACTGATCCTCGCTCACATAGCCCGATTCCACAGCCGCTTCCTTGAGCGTTTTGTCCTCCTGCCAGGCTTTTAAAGCAATTTCCGCCGCTTTGTCGTAACCGATGTGTTTGTTCAATGCGGTTACCAGCATCAGCGAATTTTTTAGATGGTGTTCCATGTTTCTAACATGCGGCACAAGCCCCTCAAGCGCCTTTTCGCGAAACGAATTCATGGCCTCGGCCAACAACGTAACGGATTGCAGCACATTAAAAATAATAACCGGCTTAAACACGTTCAGCTCAAAGTTACCCTGTGAACCGGCCATGGAAATCGTAGTATCGTTGCCGTACACCTGACAAACCACCTGCGTGAGCATTTCGCTTTGCGTGGGATTTATTTTTCCGGGCATAACGGAGCTACCCGGTTCGTTGGCCGGTAAAATAATTTCGCCCAGGCCACTGCGCGGGCCACTGGCCGACCAGCGGATGTCGTTGGCAATTTTCATCAGCGCCGCAGCCAGCGTTTTTAAAGCGCCGGAGAGCGCCACCAGGGCATCGTGTGCGGCCAAACCGGCAAATTTGTTACGCGCCACTTTAAACGTGTGGCCGGTAAGACGTGTGATTTCCGCCACCATCATTTCATCGAAACCGGTTTTGGTGTTTAACCCCGTACCTACTGCCGTGCCGCCGATCGGCAATTCGCTCAAAAGGGGTAGTACACCGCGAATGACTTCGTGTGCCGCATGTATTTGCGCGGCATAACCGGAAAATTCCTGCCCCAACGTAAGCGGTGTGGCGTCCTGCAAATGGGTCCGGCCGATTTTAATGATGTCTTTGAACTGTTCCGCTTTGCTCTGCAAGGCTTTTTCGAAGGCGACCAGCGCACCGTGCAGTTTTTCCTTTAACGCCAGAACAGAAGCGATGTGCATGGAGGTGGAAAACGTGTCGTTTGTGGATTGTGCCATGTTTACGTGATCGTTGGGATGCACGGGCGACTTGGCACCCGGACGTCCGCCCAAAATTTCACTGGCCCGGTTGGCGATTACCTCATTGACATTCATGTTAAATTGCGTGCCACTGCCGCTCTGCCAGATGACCAGCGGAAAGTGATCGTTTAGCTTACCGGTTATCACCTCATCCGCGGCTTGTTCGATGGCGCGGGCGATGGGTACGTTTAGCTCGCCCAGAGCGGCATTTACCCGTGCGGCCGCCTTTTTTACGATGGCATGGGCACGAATGAATTCCGGCGGAAACCGTTCACTGCCCACCATAAAATTTTTTAGTGCCCGTTGGGTTTGTGCCCCGTAATATTTGTCATCCGGTACGAAAACTTCGCCCAGAGCGTCTTTTTCCTTGCGCATGGTTTGTCTCCTTTCGCGGCAATTGGCGTTTTTGCAAACAAATAAAAAACCCCCTTCGTTTCATGAAAGAAAACAAAGGGGGTAAATATTCCCAAAAGGATTGGATATTTATTTCAGGCCCATCAGTTCTTCGGCCTTGGCTTTCGATTGTTCCAGAATTTCTTTGTGCATGCTGTTGCCGTGCGAATCCATGGTGACCACCAAGGGAAAATCTTCCACTTCGATTACCCAAAAAGCCTCGGGTGTACCGAATTCTTCCAGCTTAAAAACGTCGATGACGCGCTTGACGGCATTGGCGATTAGCGTTCCGGCCCCGCCCACGGCGTGGAAATACACGGCGCCGTACTTTTGCAGGCCCTCCAGCGTTTTGGGCCCCATGCCACCTTTGCCGATGACGCCGCGCACCTGATATTCCTTGATCACCTCGGCCTGATACGGTTCCTCGCGAGCGGAAGTGGTGGGACCGGCGGCCACAAATTTCCAGGTGCCGTCCGGATTTTGGCGTACCACCGGACCGCAGTGGTAAATCACCGATTCTTTCAAGTATTTGCGGATGAAATCCGGACGTTCTTCGATCATCAATTTATGCGCCTGATCGCGGGCGGTGACGATGACACCGGAAAGAAGCACCGTGTCACCGATGTGCAATTTTCGGATTTCTTCTTCCGAAATCGGAGTTTTCAATTTAATCGTCATATTCCACCTCGCCGTTTTTAATGGTCAACATTTTTCTGCGGTAGGCCCAGCAGTTGTACGAAACGGAAACGTAAAAAGTCGCCGGGTGGCGGGCCTGCGCGGCAATAAACACATCCAGTACCGTGGTTTTTCCGCCAAAGCCCATGGGACCGATGTTCAGACGATTCAGTTCGTCTAACAGGCGCAGTTCCAGCTCGGCCAGTTCTTTGTTTTCGCTGCGCTGTCCCATTTTTCTGAAAAACTGCTCCTTGGAAAGTGCGTACGAGGTATCACGCCCGCCGCCAATGCCCACGCCAATGGTTCCGGGTGCGCAGCCCAAACCTTGCGCGTTGGTCACGGCATCAATGATAACTTTGCGCACGCCTTCAAGATCGCGTCCCGCTTTGATGGGCGCGTGGGGCAATTTGTACTGCGAGCCTACGTTTTCGCTGCCGCCGCCCTTTAAAAGCAAGCGGATGCGCACCTCGTCTTTATCCCACTGGTGAAAGTGAATGTAAGGGGCGTTAACCCCGAGGTTGTTTCCGCTGTTTTTATTGGTGACCGGATCAACGGCATTGGGGCGCAAATATTGTCGATTGGTCGCTTCGACAGCCGCCCATTCAATGGCTTCGCGGTAGGTTTTTTCGGCATGCCCCACGGGAAAGTCGATGTAAAAAACCAGCGAGCCGGTATCCTGACAAATGGGGGTACTTTGTTCGCGTGCCATTTTCACATTCTGCAAAATGGTTGCAAACACGTTTTTGGCCGGGGTATTGTCGTCTTCCTTTTCGTACGCTTTTTGCAGCGCCGCTTCCACATCGGGAGGAAGATCCGTTGCCGCCCGGCGAATCAGTTCTAAAAGCGCTTCCTTCAGTTCCATGAGTTTTTCTCCTGCAAGTTAATGCCTTTTAATGCCTTGTCCTTTGCTTTCAATCGGTAAAATTTACAAAATAAAAACACAAACACAAAGATAAAAGCGAAAATAAAAGGGGGAAGGTCTTTGCACTTATTACGAGCGCCCTTTGTTTAATTTTTGTCTCAAAGTCGGGGCAAAATCGGTATTATTTGCAACAAAGTCAAGGCGTTTTTTTGTCTGTTTTTTGTATTAAACTCAGGAGAATTGGCAATCGGAGATTTTTGCGATTTTTTGAATGAGGCGGAAGATTTGGTTAATTTTGCCTTGTAAAGCAATGCCCACATTGCTTTAGATTAACCGCCCGGCATTTAAACGCTTTTAAGGCCAATTAAACCGGGCATGCGAGGAGGGAAAACTTAAGCTCCCGCATCTTCTTTCGAATATTTCAGTTTGTGACGAGTGTATTCATTAAACGGTGGAGAGACGAAATGAACACCTTCTGGTTTGCACGCCCCAACGAACGTGTTATTTTACGGAACGAAATCATCGGCGGAATTACGACCTTTTTGGCCAGCATGTACATCATTGTAGTAAATCCGTCGATTCTCAGCAAAACAGGCATGCCGTTTAGCGCAGTGCTTACGGCTACGGTTTTGGTGAGTGCCTTTAGCAGCATTGCCATGGGCATTTATGCCAAGAACCCTATTTTACTGGCTCCGGGCATGGGCTTAAACGCCTTTTTTACCTATTCGGTGGTGCTGGGCATGGGTGTAAAGTGGGAGACGGCCTTGGGCACCGTGTTTTGGTCGGGGGTGATTTTTATTTTACTTTCGGTGTTTAACGTGCGCACGTACATCGTTAAGGCCATTCCGCGCCAGTTGCGGTTTGCCATTGCCGGAGGCATCGGTCTGTTCATCAGTTTGATCGGTTTTGAAAACGCTCACTTTATTGTGCACAATCCGGCGACGATTCTTTCCTTCGGTTCGCTGAATGCCATTACGGTGACCTTTGCTCTGGGGCTTTTCATCACGGGAGTTCTGGTTGCCCGACGCGTACGCGGCGCGTTGATTTTGGGTATCTTACTGACCACGCTGATGGCCATTCCCATCGGGCGTTTGTACGGCGACGCCACGGCTTTTTACGGTTCGGCTACACTGGTGGATTGGAAGGGGGTGTTTTCGCGTCCGGATTTTTCGTTGGTACTGCATTTGAATTTCATTGATTCGTTGCGTCTGGCTATGTGGCCGGTTATTTTTGTCTTTTTGTTTGCCGACATGTTCGACAGTTTGTCTACCTTTATCGGCGTGGCGGAAGCCGGCAATTTGACGGATGAGAAGGGCGAGCCGTTAAACATTAAGGAATCGCTGATTGTCGATGCGTTTTCCACGGCCATTTCGGGGTTGTTGGGCACCAGTTCCGGAACCAGTTACATCGAGTCGGCTACCGGCATCGAAGAAGGCGGACGCACTGGATTGACCGCCATTGTGGCCGGACTTTTGTTTTTGCCGTTTATGTTTTTTGCCCCGATTCTTTCGGTGATTCCCGCGCTGGCCACGGCACCGGCTTTGGTACTGGTCGGGGTGTTCATGATGCAACCGGCCGTTAAAATTAACTGGAGTCAGTACGACGATGCCATTCCGGCCTTTTTGGCCATGATTTTGATTCCCTTTACCTATTCCATTACTCAGGGGCTAATTTGGGGTTTTTTAAGCTGGACGGTGATTAAGCTTTTTACGGGCAAGGGGCGCGAAATTTCGCCCATGCTCTGGATTATCGATGCGTTTTCGATTTTGGCCCTCTTGCTAAAATAGTCTGGCAAATGACACATGCAGCAAACCGGATGGAATTTTGTCGTGAATGCACAAAAGAAATTAGGCGTATTCCGATAAAACAAAACCCGTGATTATTGGCTGATTGACAAAATCGGTTTTGTGCGGGCTTTTCAGGATGCATTAAGTTTAGCGGTGCTTCCGTAGAAGAAAGCAGAATGCCCGAAAATAAAAAAGCCCCGGAATTTATTCCGGGGCTTTTGTTGTGCGAAAGGGGGGATTTGAACCCCCACGGGCTTGCGCCCACTAGACCCTGAACCTAGCGCGTCTGCCAGTTCCGCCACTTTCGCATTTGCAGTGTGCAAATTTATTAAAATAAAATGCAGAAAGCAATCATTTGTTCCCTGTGGAGTAAATTTTTGTGCAGAATTATCCCACCAATGAATTGGCGGGTTAATATCATCCCATCCCTACGGGATGGGGAGAATATCATAACGGTGGGCTGATACAAGTTTCGTTCGATGGCAAATATGGGAGGCTGATCCCAAAATCCCGTAGGGATTTTTGCCAATAGCTGCCGATTCATCGGCGGAGTATCCAAGTAAAAAAAGCCCACCTCTTCCTAAAAACTACAGATTTAGGTAGTGCATTCCCCTTAAAGGGTTGGTATGTTAGCTACGGGTCGGTTTTAAAGGATCATTGAATGTTGTCCGTAGCTATCCTCGTTGTCAACCGCTTTA
>CAYXUS010000245.1:0-3974 GCA_964468415.1 uncultured Caldithrix sp. | reverse complement strand
TTTGCCGGGACTACTCGGCAACCGGTACGGGAATGACGAATTGCCCGGCGGGTGGCATGCTTCCCCTTAACCCTTACACCCTCAACCCTTAACTTAATGCAGCTACCGAAAATCACCGAATAACAAATAACCATTCAACTTTCCCCGGCCACTGATCCACATAGATTGGCACTGATTCCCCTTAACCCTTTACCATCCCGGCTTTGGCTTCGCGTCGCAAGAGAAAAGATGCCATCGCCGCTACGCGATTTGGATGCTGCCCTACAGGTAATGGCAACCCGTGTTCATTTTTCCTCTTTCTAAAACAGAAAAGGGAGTAAAATTGAATTTACTCCCTTTTCTGTTTTGAAACCTGATGGTACCGATCTATTTAATAAACATCATTTTGCGCACCTGATGAAATTTCCCGGCCTTGATCGCATAAAAGTACACACCGGAAGCTAAATTTCCGGGATGGTAACGTATAACCGACTTCCCGGCAGGACGTACGCCCGAATAGATCGTACCGATTTTTTGTCCGTTAATGTTGAATAGCTCAATGGTTACCTTTTCCGCTTTAGGCAAAACAAACGGAATGTGTGTGGACGGATTAAACGGATTCGGATAATTCTGCCCCAAAGCATAGTGATTGACCACAGCACCAGTCGTTGCCAGGGCAGCCGGTTCCGATTCATTTACTTGAATGGTTTGATTCGGCGAGACATCCGTAAAGACATCCACATTACCCGAGACAGGCCACTCCACATACACCGTGTCGATGGTCGATGCCGTGCCCACACCGAAATGTGCGATTTGGCTGCTTTGCGCCAGCCCACCGGTAATTCCAGCGATTTCCCGCATCTGGCGTGTCCATTGTTCTCCCTGTTCAGGGATGTGAGCGACAATTTTAACTTTCACCCCGATTCCCAGCTTGTTCGTATAACCATCTCGTCCGGTCACTTTAACATTCAAATAGCCATTCGACGTCCCTTTATTCATGTACAAAAGAGGCTCTCCCACACGCGTAACCACCAAATCCAAAGCCCCATCATGGTTCACATCAATTGTCGCTACGGCTCGTCCATTTCCCCGTGTTGTGCCGTCGCCAGGGTCTAACTGCTCCACCACACTGGTCAAAGCGCTCAACTCGTAATTCGGGTATCCGGAATTGATGTAGAGACGCGAGAGATCATCTGTATCGTGGCCTAAGCTGGTAGTGTACAAGTCGAGGTCACCGTCGTTGTCCACATCAAACCATACCGAACCTTGAGAGTAGTAATAATCATTGTAAACATCACCGGCATTTTCTTTTAAAAGCAGAAAAGAGTCTTTGGATGCGGTGCTGTAATTCACATACAAAAAATTGTTCCCGGCCGGGCTGTCAATGGCGTTGGTAACAAACAAATCCATCCGCCAGTCGTTATTAAAATCGCCCCAACTGCAGCCTACACTGGAATATCGAATTCCACCGGTTGTATCCTGAAAAAAGGAAGCCAGCGTTTCTTCGAAGCCATTTCCGCCTTTGTTTCTCCACAAGCGATTGGTTGCTCCCCCACCAGAGCAATTAAAAATATCCATCCAACCGTCGTTGTTGTAATCGCACCAGCCAAATCCGGAACCGAAAGTTTTGTACTGAGTGCTGTCACTCACGATTAGCCCCACATCGCTTACGCTATCACGGTTAAAGGTCGAGCCGTCAATGTTGGTGTAAAAACTGTTTTGCTCTTTCCCGTTGGAACCGAAAACAACCTTGCCATTGTCGATAAAGATATCCAGCAATCCGTCATTGTTTCGATCACCCCAGGCCACGACACGAGAATCGATTTCGTCCGTTACGATCGGCCCCGCCGAAGTCACTTTGGTAAACGTAAACTCATCCGGTCCGTCATTCAGATACAAATTGTTTGGAGGAATGGGATCATAGGGCATGCCACCCTCTTTTGCTTCGGCAATGTATAAATCAATATAGCCATCGTTGTTGTAATCGCCCCAACTGCAGCCAACCGAGATCTGATTTTCCGTAACAGGCGCTACTCCCGTAACCTGCACGAGCGTTCCCGAATTGTTTTTAAACAGCAAATTTGTCAATGGATTTCCGTCTCTCGAATCACCGCGAGCAATAAAAATATCGTCCCATCCGTCGTTATTAAAATCCCCAATGGCCACACCCAGACATTCGCTCGTATCGCTGTAAAGTACTGTCGGTGGCTGGAAAGGATCGCTTTGGGCAAAGCTGTTCCCAACCCAGAACATGACAAGCAGCAAAATCGTAACTCTAACTTTTAACATAAATATTAACCTCCTTCAGTCTTCAAACATAAATGAAACGACATTCGCAATAAATAATAACCTAAGCAACTGTTTTTTGGGGTGTTTCAGGTCACATAAATAGAAATCACCGTAAAAAAGTACCCATAACGGGACCTTTGCCGTTCTGTGGATAAAGTTTTTTTCTGTAAGAGCCTTATCGGCTTCAAGCAAAAAATCCCCATCTTATCAGAGATGGGGATTAATGTAAAAAAACGAAGCATTATTTGAGAATTGTCATTTTTAAAATTTTCGTAAAATGTCCTGCCCGCATTTTGTAAAAATAAATACCGCTGGAAAGATGACTTGCCCGAAATGTAATCTGATAAAAGCCCGCCTGCTGGTATCGGTCGACCAAAGTTGCAATCCGCTGTCCGGTCACATTAAATACTTCAATCGAAACGTGCGAAGCCTGTGGCAAAGCATACCGGATGGATGTGGTAGGATTGAAGGGATTGGGGAAATTCGGTTGCAAGTCAAATTGTCTGGGAATACCCCGACGAATCTGAGTAATTGCACTTACCTTGTCCACATGGATGGCAATCGTATCCTGATCGTAAGCGCCCTGATCATCCGTCAAGGTAACATACAGGTAATAATCCCCGAGGCTGCCCAGAGAACAAATTTGCAATGAATCGTTCGTTTCATCATAGGAATAACTAATGGCCGCAGGATCGCTTACGCTAAAACTCCAGGTCAACTGAGAATAAGGCGTATCCACATCCTGAGCGTAATCGGCCATGTACAACGAAGTGCAATCGTTCTGTTCCAGCGTCAAATTATCCGGCAAACCGACAATTTGCGGGGCGTCATTCACCGCATTTACCGTAATCCGTACGATGGCCGTATCCAGGCCGCCACGCGAGTCGCTCAATTCGTATTGCAAACTGTCTTTCCCGTAAAAATCGGCATTGGGTTTGTAAACGATGGTATCCCCGGACAGGGTAGCCGTTCCGTTAAGCGGATTCACAATAATCCGAAAGGACAATGCATCCCCATCGGAATCGGAGTCGTTGTCCAGCACTGCAATGCGCGAAGAGTCATCTTCGGCCAGCGTCGAGGTATCGGCCACCGCCACAGGTGCATGATTGGGATTAATCAGGCTCAACGAGCCCGAAGCACTCACACGCCCGGCCCCCATTTTACCCACATATTTGGCATCCAAATGGTCATCGATGTTCTCCGCACCCTGATACAAATAATCTTCCACTTGTTCGGCTGTTAACGAAGGGTCATAAGACCAAATAAGGGCCGCTACACTGGCCGCAATGGGCGTGGCCATCGAAGTACCGCTCAACGAAGAATAACTTCCGCCCTTGTAGGTACTCAAAATATTATCTCCCGGTGCCGAAATATCAATCCAGGTGCCGTAATTCGTAAAGCTGGCCGCATTATCCGAATTGGTCGTGGCAGCCACGGAAATCACATCATCCCGGCTATTCAAATAGTTTTGGTTTTCATTGCCGTCATTTCCGGCCGCAACAAATATCAAACGAATTTTCGGATCATTTGCCCCCGGGCTGGTCGTTCCATAAAGAAATGTATTAACGGCATCGCGCAGGGCATCGTTTTCCGATGAGCCCCAACTGCAAGAGGCGATTTTGGCGCCATTTTCTGCGGCGTAAATGAAAGCCTGAGCAGCAAAATCCATGGAAACCCGTCCCGAGGGAAAATCACTCCAGCCAATG
>CAYXUS010000244.1:0-20115 GCA_964468415.1 uncultured Caldithrix sp. | reverse complement strand
ATAATGTTTTTTTGTTTATTGGTTTGGAAGGAAAAACTTAAACTTTTTCCCTGATGCTTGTGGCAGGCATAAATGCATTCGCCACAGTTGTAGCAATAGGGGGAAATGTCCTTATGCCGTGGGTCTAACCCCAGCGGACAGGCCGCATTGCACGACAGGGCTTTAAGGTCCTGGCAGGTGCATCCTTTGGGATCGAACTGCACGCGCATGGTGTGTTTGTAGCGGAAGAGTGTCAATACGGCGCCCACCGGACAGGCGTATTTGCACCAGAAATGGGGCGCAAAAAAGAATTCGATTAACAGCAGAATGATTACCAGAGAAATTTCTACCCCAATGGTTGCGTGCAAGACCAGATCGGCCACCTGGGATGAAATGAGTCCCGGCATGGAAAGATAGGTGATGACGGGCAGGCCGCTAACCATCAACAGGGAGACGATGCTTCCTAAAACCGTCCAGTACCAGTGGGGGCGCGGATTGTGGTTTAAAATGCGCGTTTGCTTTTTGGGGAACACGCGCTTGCGCAAGGCGCCCACATATTCCGAAAGCAAATTGTACGGACACATCCAACTGCAAAAAACCCGGCCAAAGACCAGAGCCAGAATGATGGGAATGCTGCCGGCTAAAATTGCCGGGAAGTAAATATTTTGTGTGAGCAAAATGGTTTGAAACATCAGTGCCGGGTCCATCAAATCCAGATGGCCGATGCGGATGCTGTAGAATGTGCCGATTATGGCGTGAATGCCCTGCCGGTTTAAAAAAGGCACCACGAAAATAAAAACGACTACCGACCACTGGGTCAGGCGTCGGATCCAATGCAGATTCCGGTAAAATTTTTGTTCGAATGAGCTCATTGTTTTCATCGCTTTTCCCGTCAGTTACGCATGAGCGCTTTTTACAATGATCGATGGGGGATCGTTCGGACAAACATTTTCACAAATCCCGCATCCTACGCAGTGCTCCGGATGTACGACCGGGTACATTTCATTTTCAAGCGTGATGGCTTCCCGGTAAATGGGGCATCGTTCGTAACAGGCGCGGCAAATTATTCCGTTGTAGGCCAGGCAAGTGGTCGTGTCTATTTTGGCCAGCCCCATTTTTACTTTTTCTTTTTCTTCTTTTTTAATGGGCAGCAAAGCCTGGGTGGGGCATACCTCCGTACACTTCATGCACAAATAGCAGGGAATACGCCGGGCATAAATGAACGGCGTACCTACCTTTTGCCCGTGTTCGCCGTGGGCCATAATAATCGAGTCGTACGGGCACACCTCTTCGCACCGCCGGCAGCGAATACATTTGCGTAAAAATTCGTCTTCGTCTACGGCTCCGGGGGGACGTAACGGAGCATGGTACTGCGCAATTTTGTTTAACCATTCCAGAAGCATTGAGTTATCCTCGTTCCGGGTTATGTTCGGTTACGCATTTTGCGAAGAAGAAAATTCTTCACGAAAGCCTTCCATCTCGTCTTCAAAAGTGACGTAACTGGGATAGATTCCCAGAATTCCGTCGATGTTTTCCTGAATTTCTTTGCTGAGTTCTTTGAGCCCGTTGGCCGTATCCGATTCGAAAACCGCAACAATCTGGCTATCGTTGTAAACGCCGTAAGTGGTTACCTGCGGCGTTTTATTGAGCTGTTCCATCACATGCATGGCTTTTTGCGGTTGGGTGGCAATAACTACACCGGCAATGGCCATAATTCCCTCCTTCATTAAGAAATGGTTAATTGAAACACAATGGCTTGCTCGGGTGCGGGACAAACCGGCACGCAAACACCGCATGCCGTACACAGTTCCTGCGTAATTTCCGGCACGCCCTGTGCATTCCATTTAATGGCATTTTCCTGGCAGGCATTAAGGCACGAAAGACAGAAATGCCCCTGATAAGCCAGGCAGTATTCTTGGACAATTTGCGCCCGAAACAGGGACCGGGCGGCATTTTCCACAGTAAGGGCCGGGGTGGGACAGGCCTGAATGCAGGGATAATCCGCACACTGGCTGCAGAGCTCCCGTTTGGGATTGATAACCGGATATCCGTAAAACTGAGATGTTGCCTCCCGATGCACTTCCAGAGCCAGCGGTGGGCAAACCGAAACGCATTCGTAACACTGGGTACAGTTTTGCAAATAATGTTCAAGCGATTGTGCCCCCGGCGGTGGAAGCACCTTGCTACTGTGCCGTAGGCCGGGACGGCTTCCTTTTTCTACCTCCTGCTTGAAAAAGCCAAACAGTTCTTTGAAGAAATCTTTACGAGAAATCGCTGATCCCATTATTCCCAACCTTAATTATTAAAAGGGAAGCCGCATCCTACGGCTTCCCCCGTGTGGTGCATGGTGTGCCTTATGCTTTGCGAACTCGGGCTGCGCACACTTTGTATTCCGGCTCTTTTGAACCGGGGTCAAAAGCATCGATGGTCAGAATGTTGGCCATCCATTTTTCCCAATGCCACGGGATAAAAATGGTGCCCGGTTCCGGCCGATCGATGACGCGAGCTTCGATTTGCAACTTACCCCGGCGCGTTTCCACAATAACCTGATCCTTGTTTTCGATGCCTAATTTTTTAGCGTCCTGGGGATTAATTTCCACGTAAGCCACCGGAACGGCACGGGTTAATTCCGGAACGGTGCCGGTCATCGTCATAGTATGCCAGTGTTCCAGTACACGGCCGGTCGAAAGAGCCAAAGGGTATTGATCATCGGTCGGTTCTTCCGGACCTTTGGCCGGGCGTGCCCAAACAATGGCCTTGCCATCGGGCTTGCCGTAAAAGTACATGCGGCGTCCTTTTTTCTTTTCTGCCGGCAAAGCATCAAAGATAGGATCGCCTTTGGTGTAGCGTTTGTACGTTCCGGGATGGTCCACACTGGGTACCGGCCAGGTAATGCCGCGTATCTTTTTCAGACGTTCGTAAGGTGCACCGCTCAAATCCATGTCGGTACCTTTGGTCAGCGAAATGTATTCGTTCCAGATGTCATCGGCGGTTTTGTATTTTTCGAAGTATTTTTTGAAGCCCATCTTAATGGCCAGATCACGCAAAATGAATGCATCCCAGCGTGCTTCGCCCTGCGGTTCGATTACCTTTTCCATGTACTGCGAACGACGTTCGGTACAGCCGTACACGCCTTCTTTCTCAGACCAGAAGGCAGCCGGTAAAACCACATCGGCATATTCGGTTGTGGCCGTGGGGAAGAACGATTCGGCAACAACGACGAATTGTTCTTTGAGCCCTTTCCAGTATTTACTGGCATTGGGCAGCGATTGTGCCGGGTTGGTACACATGATGTAAATGCCCTTGATTTCGCCTTTATTCAGGGCATCGAACATGGCTACGGTGTGTTTGCCGGGTTTGGGTTGAATGTTTTCTACCGGCACGCCCCAAACTTTGGCCACTTCGGCACGATGCTTGGGGTTTTTAACGACACGGTGGGCCGGTAACAGATGGCACAAGCCGCCGCCTTCACGCACACCACCACAGGCATTGGGCTGTCCGGTCAGGGAGAAGGAATCGCAACCCGGAATGCCGATCTTGCCGGTAATCAGATGCAGGTTGGTCACCAGGTTGTTGGCCCAAACGCCGCGGGTACGTTGGTTTAATCCCATGGTCCACATGCTCATGGCCGTTTTGGCTTTGCCGAACATGCGTGCCGCTTTGACGATTTCTTCCGGTTTTACGCCGCTGATTTTGGCTGCGGCTTCGGGAGTGAATTGCTCCAGAAATTTCTTGTAATCTTCAAAAGAAATCTTCTTTTTATTGTCATGGAAATTCACGTGGTTCTTGATGAAATCTTCGTCCGCGTAACCTTCCTTAATCAAAATACGGGCCATGGCGTGCAGAATGGCCAAATCCCAGCCGGGTTTGGGGAAGAGATGGAGATCGGCGACCTGATCGGTTGGGGTTTTACGCGGATCGATGATGATGATTTTTACATCGGGATTTTTGGCCTTGTGGCGCATGAGGCGTTCAAAAACGATGGGATGCGCCTCGGCCGTGTTCGTACCGACCAGAAGGAATAGTTCGGCTTTTTCGATGTCGGCATAGGTACCGGCCGGTTCGTCCTTACCCAGGCTGGTTAAGTAACCGCCTACGGCACTGGCCATACACAGGCGCGGATTACCTTCTACGTTGTTCGTGCCAATGGCACCTTTGAACAGTTTGTTGGCCATGTAGGTCTCTTCGGTTTCGGCCTGTCCCGAACCGTAAAAGGCCAGGGCGTCCGGTCCGTATTGTTTGCGAATTTCGTTGAACTTTTTGGCCACATAGCCTAATGCTTCGTCCCAGCTTACGCGTTCGAATTTCCCGTTCTTTTTGATCATGGGATGGAGCAGACGGGTTTTAGCGTAAACGATTTTGTGCAAATAAAATGCTTTGACGCACAAATGCCCTTTGTTGATCGGATTTTGCGTGTCGCCCTTAACGGCAACCACTTTTCCGTTTTTTTTGCCAATCATCACCCCGCATCCGACACCACAAAAACGGCAAACCGACTTATGCCAGTTTAAGCCGTCGGCAAACAAATCTTTTTGCATACCCGGCAAAAAGGATACGCCAATGGTCGATGCGGCGGTGGCTGCAGCAGAAACTTTTAAAAATTCTCTGCGCGAAATACTCATAATGCCTCCAAACTAATTGTTTTTATGGAATTTTAAAGTATGCCCCTGATGGCAATCGAAGCAGTTTGTTGCCTTGGTTTTGGAAAAATCAACCGCGTGGTCGCCGTGGCAACTTATGCAACGATCGGAACCCGGTCGGGGATAAAATTCCTGTTGGCCGTCTCCATGACACATGTAACAGCCAAAATTCATTTCGCCATGTTTGCTGCTTTTCCATTCTTTCACAATGTCCGGGGTTACGTTGGTGTGGCATTCCACACAACTCACGGAAAAATTCACTTTGGGGTGTTTAGCCATTTTTTTGTCTTTGTCTTGCCCGGCAAAGAGATTAAGGCTTAAAAGAATGGTCGTGAACAGCATTAACAGAACGACGGTAAACTTTCTCATAATATGTCCTCTTTGTTACTTGGAACATGTAAGGCGCCGGTTTCGCGTGCCAGAAACCGACGCCGTAAACAACTTAGAATTTGTAGGTAATGGTCGATTTTAATTCCCAAGCCGGATCGGAATATTTATCGGTGCCGTTAATCAAATATCCGGCTGCCTTGCCCGGCATAAAGTAACCGCCGCGTAATGTCCAGCCCAATTCTTTGTAAATTTTGTAGGTAGCTCTAAAATCGATTTCCTGGCCCAAATCCGAAGCGGTAGAACTGTAATCGGGATTGCCGGTAGCATCCCATTTGGGAATAGGTTGTGTCGCTTTAATATAATTGTAAGAAGCAAACAGGCTGAGCTTTTTGAGAGGTTTAAAGGTGGCGTTTAATTGTACGATCGTCGTGTTTTCCAGTTCGCGGTAGCCGCGTACGTTGGGCGCACCCAGACCCTGAGGGGTAATGCCTTCTTCATCCGGCATGATGGAATCTTCCCAGATTTCGGTAATGTAAAAGAAACCCGAAGTACGCAGTTTGTTGACATTGCCTTTGCCGCCGTTCAGATTGTCATCACCGGATCCCATGCCGAAAACACCACCAAGCGAAAGCTTGTCGGTTGTGGCGTGGGTCAGCTTTAAATAGATGTTGTAGCCGGAGAGGGTTCCGTCATTGATGTCCCACATCTGTTTGGCACCGTGGGTGGTGTTTTTGATGTCGTCTTTACCGGTCAGGTAGTCGGCTTCGAAGTCGGCGGAAATTTTGCCTTTTTTGACTTTACCGGAAATTCCGAGCGCCGTTAATTGGGTTACCTGCGGCGAGAAGCGGGTCTTGAAAAATTGGAAATGATCCGGGACATACGCATTGCCATCGGCCGTGCTGGCGTCGCGATAGTACAAGCCGTAAACATTGTAATTAATGCACTTAAACGTATTGTTGAGATTAACCGTCAACAAATCGGCATCGCGGGCGTCGGTAAAGCCCCGTTGATCGGGCCCAACAACCTTTTCGTCGCTAATGCCATCGGTGCCTTCGGAAACTTTGGCCCAGCTTACCGAGAGCTTCTTGCCCAAAACACCCTTCAAATCGGCCTGAATACCATCATAGTTGTTGTCAACCATCAGCTTGTTGCCAAGGCCGTACCACATCCGCCCAACACGAAACGTAAGCGGTTTGTTGGGTAAATCGAATTCGATGTAGGCCTGATCCACATGAAACAGGAAGTTGGTATCTTTAAAATCGAATAAGGCGCTTCCGCCTTTTTCACCGGTGCGCTGTACGCTGCGCAAAGCATTGTCAACACCCCACCAACCCTGAGCCATGTCAAAACGCGTCACGGCGCGCAGATGATCATTTACCGCAGCCTGCACCTTAAATCGCAGCATTTGTACCACGTAATTGTCGTTGTACTTAGGTTTGTTGGCATTACCGAACCAGAATTCGTGTTGCGATTGCATCCAGGCCGTGTACACGCCGTTTACCTTAAAATCCGCAGAAAAAAGGGTAGAGGTTAAAAGAATTAAAATAAAAAAACCCACTAAAAAGCGTTTCATAACTCCTCCTTCGTTAAGTGATTTTGGTTGCCGAAGATTATTACTTATTCAAATGGCATGCCAATTTGGAATAAATGCGTTAACTTATTGTTTATCGGTTAATTACAAAATCTTGCAAATTTGATTTACCTTTATTTGTTGACCGTATTTGGTCAAATGACGGCATACCGTCATTTTTCGCTTTTTGGTCAAAAACATTTGAATTATTGGTTTAAGAGTTACAAATTAGAAAAGGTAGGAAAGGACAGGGCCATGAAGCTAACCGGAAGAATCATCCTTTTGATTAGCGTTTCCACAACGCTCATTTTGACCTTTACTTTTGGTTTTTTAACCATTCGCTACAACCGACAGGTCGAAAAGACATTGTTGAATAGCTCCCGCTCTTTGTACAAAATGGTGTTAACCGTGCGTCATTGGGCTTCGGATTACAAGGGGGTACTGGTCAAAAAAATGCCCGGGGTCAAAATCAATCCTTTTTTAAAACACCCCATTTTGGTCACGGCCCATAATGACACACTGGTTTTGAAAAATCCCGCATTAATTACGCGCGAGTTAAGCGAGCTTAGCAAAGATTTAATCGGCGATGCCTTTTTTCACATGGCCAGCGATCGTTATCTCAATCCGGAAAACAAACCCGATGCCTTCGAAGCCCGTGCACTGGCTTATTTGAAAACCCACCGGGACAAAAAAGAATTTTACGGATTTGAGCGGCACAACAACAAAGTGTACTTTCGCTATTTTGCCCCGTTGTACACCGAAAAGTCCTGTTTGGGTTGCCACGCGGCACAGGGCTACAAAGAGGGCGATTTGCGGGGAGGGGTAAGCATCCACATTTCTGCCGCTTCCTTTGAACAGGCAAAAAAACAGAATCTGGTTTTCATGCTTTTTTTCTTGTTAAGCGCCATCTTAATTTTAAGCACCATTCTCTATTTTGGGCTGCGCCACACGATCATCCGGCCGATTGAAGCCCTGACCATGGCCGCGGAAAAGCTGGAAATTCAGGATTACGATTTCCCGCTTGTACCTCCCCGAAACGCCAGCACCGAAATTACCAAGGTGTTTGCCGCCTTTAACCGCATGCGGCACTCTATCTTAACCTCGCTTTCCCAATTGCAGGATTCCGAAGCCAAGTACCGTTTGCTTATCGAAAATTCGTTGGAAGCCATTGCTTTAACCAATCGGGAGGGAGTGATCATTGAGACAAACCGCCGCTTTCTGGATTTACTTGGCCTAAAAAAAGAAGACATTGTCGGCAAGAAGATTCAGGAAATTATTGATTGCCACAGCCGCACCATGTTCGAAGCCCATGTGCAAAGCGAATTCCCCACCCGGCATTACGAAACCGTTTTGACCATGCCCGGACGAAACAAGATTCCGGTCGAAATTTTTGAAATTAGCGACATCCCCTTGATTCCGGAAGAACAGATTACTTTTTATTACATGCGCGATCTGCGTCTGCGGAAAAAGCTGGAACAGTACAGTATTCAAATGGAAAAAATGGTCGTGCTTGGAGAGCTTTCCGCAGGCATTGCGCATGAGGTGCGCAATCCCTTGTTTGCGCTGACCAATAACCTGGATTATTTGAAGCGCGAATTGAGCGATCGTCCGGTATTCAATGAAATTTATCCCGAGTTGCTGGAAAGCCTGAATAAAATTCACAAAATCGTTTCGGTGATTCTGGAGTTTGCTTCGCCGCATCAACCGGAACTAAAACGGGTGAATCTGGTTGGGATAATCGACAAATGTCTGGTGCTGGTGCGCAAAAAGTTCGAAAAGGCGCACATCAAAATCGAGCAGGAATTTCACGGACACTGTTTCGAAATTTGGGCCGATCCTTTCCAGATGGAACAAGTGTTCGTTAATCTGTTCATGAATGCTTTTAAAGCCATGAAAGATCACGGTGAGTTACGCATTACGGGGCGATGTACGGCTTCTTCGGTGGAAATTGCCATTCAGGATAACGGGGTGGGAATTCCCGAAGAAAATCTTCCGCGTATTTTCGATCCGTTTTACACCCAATTCGAAACCGGTACCGGGCTGGGGCTTTCCATTGTACAGAGAATTTTAACCCAGCATAACGCCAAGATCTGCGTGGAAAGCAAACCGCAGGAAGGGGCAACCTTTACGATTTTCTTCCCGTTGGGCAAAAAAACCGGGGAAAAAGAAAAATGAAATTTTTTATTCATATTATTGACGACGAAGCAACCGTTGCACATTCCATCAAACGGATTTTGCAGGCTCCCGATCGGGTGTTCGATCTTTCCCATTCGGCACAGGAAGCTCTGCAAAAAACGCAGAATGCCAATTACGACTTGTTCTTGCTGGATTACCGCCTGGGGAATTCCAACGGAATTGCCCTGCTCAAGCGTTTAAAGGAAATGGCTCCGGAGTCCCTGTTTATTATTATCACTGCCTACGGAACTATTGAAATTGCCGTGCAGGCTATGAAGTTGGGTGCTTTCGATTTCATTCAAAAAGATCAAAATCCCGATGTGATGCGCTTTGCCGTGCAGCGCGCGTTAGATACCCTGCGTCTGCGAAAAGAGGTGGAAGATTTGCGCTACCGTTGCATCGACGGTGCTTCGTTACCGCAAATTGTGGCGGAATCGTCGGCCATGAACCAGGTGATGGACATGGCCGAAAAGTACGCGGAAACCGACAGCACCATTCTGATTACCGGTGAAACCGGAACAGGCAAAAATTTATTGGCGGAATACATCCACCACAAAAGTCCGCGCTTCATGTATCCTTTTACCGCCATTAACTCGTGTGCCATTCCGCCCAATTTAATGGAAAGCGAATTATTCGGTTACGAAAAGGGAGCGTTTACCGGCGCAAAGACCAACGGTAAAATCGGTCTGATCGAGCGTTCCAACCACGGTACGCTGTTTCTGGACGAAATTGGCGAGCTAACGCTGGAGTTGCAGGCCAAATTGCTGCATGTGATCGAGCGGCAGGAATTTTATCGCATTGGCTCGGTGGAATCGCAAAAGATTAATGTGCGGATTATTGCGGCCACCAATGTGGATTTGCAGGAAATGGTGGAAAACAAGCAATTTCGTCTGGATTTGTTTTATCGCCTGAATGTGGCTACAATTCAGCTTCCGCCCCTGCGGCAAAGGAAAGAAGATATTGTTCCCTTAGCCAAGCTTTTCATCGAAGAATTTAATGCGCGGTTCAACAAAAATGTGCACCGGCTTACCAACGATGCCGTGCAGTTTCTGGAGAATGCCCCCTGGCAGGGTAACATCCGGGAATTGAAGAATTTGATCGAACGCGTGATGATTTTAATTGATGGGGACACATTGACCTACGATGAAATTTTACGGGCGTTTAATCCCTTTTCAATGAATCACAATGGGAACAATGCTGCAGGCTTTTTTAATTTGAATTTGGTGCCGGAAAACGGCAAAAATTTGATTCAGAAAGCGCAAAAAGAGTTAGTTCGCCAGGCTCTTAAAAAAACAAAGGGCAACCGCAGTTCGGCTGCCCGTCTGCTGGGGATTCCCCGCACCACTCTAAATTTTTATCTGGAAAAGTTCGAAATTACGGATTCGGAATAAGAAAGCCGTTTGCCTTCTTACAGTTGCTCCTTCAGTTTTTCGGCTTTTGCTTTTTCCTCTTTGGCTGTGCGCAAGGCTTTTTGGTAACGCGATTCATTGGGCATTAATTGCAGGGCATGGCGCAAATTGGCAATAGCCTCGTCGTGTTGCCCCAAATACATCTGGGCCAGTCCCAAATCGTAATACACCTTGGCCTTTTTTTCCGGTTTTAAATAGGGCTTTAACGCGGCCTTTTTCAAGAGTGCCAGACCCGCATCCCATTCGTTTGCCTTGAACAGAGCCACGGCCTTTTTGGTTTCCGGCACATCACCATCAACCACAAATTGAGCCCGTACCTTAGCCTTGTAGGGGGCAATCATGTGCCGGAATTGCAGGGCAATTTTGTCCAGGCATTTTTTGTACAGACGATTGCTGTCGATGGGAGGCGGTGTTTTGTCCAGAGCGGAGGTTTCATTTGTCGCGCTGGCCGAAAGTTCTTTGGCGGTTAAAATTTTGCCGGTTTGCACATCCACTATTTTGATCGTTGCGGTCAAATCGTAGCGGCCTTTTCGGGTGTGGCGTTGGTGTGTTTTACCTTTTTTGTCCTTGTAAGGCGTGCCATGATGCACTTCCTGATGGTATCGATCGGTGGTGATGCGCCCGAAAATCAGGGCAGAGGCACCAAGCAAATGGCCCAACTGAGGAGCGCTTCGCTCATCGATCAGACCCGAAGCCGCCAGTTTTTGTTCTTTTAGAATTACACCTAATTTTTGGCGGTCAATCACCTCGAAGCGGTTTGTGGCAAGGAGCTGCCGGGTAAGAACATCGCTTAAATCCAAAGCGTGCCGATCTACCACTCCGCGTGCATTGGTAAAATCGCCCAGGGCAATTTTGGAATAGTTTTTCAGATTGATTTCGGCCGGGCGCATGACCGTCATCATCACGGTTTTTGTGCTGCACGAAAAAAGCAGGAGAGTGACAAGTACCACTGCAAGGGAAAGCAGGGTGTGTTTACGGATTTTCATGGCCGTTCCTCCATGGATTTGCGTAAGCAAAAGAAGTTTTTCAGGAGAGAATATATTAAAAAATAAAAAATATTCCAATTTTCGGAGCCACCCGATGGCTGACGGCATATCGGGGCAAAAGGTGTCAGGAAGATTCGATTCGTTCAAAAACGATTTCTTCTTCGGGCGTACGTTGTCCGTTCTTGTACACAAATTTCAGACGCCTTGTTAAGAATTGCTGGGCATCGTATTCAAAAACTTCTTCTCCCACCGGTTGCCCACCAATACAGTGCTGTTGATTTATTAATTGGCCTTGTCGATTGAAGTTTTTGAAAAAAGACTGATTAACGAAAAAATCCAGAATGGTTTCTTGCTTTTTGGTTCCGTCTTCCCAAAAGGCGAATAATTCCAGCCGCTGAATACGTTGCTGCGGGTTGTACCAGCTAATTTCGACGGGGATATGATCGGAATTGTAGAATGTGTACTTTCGTGCCAGCAGCTTTCCGTTGCCATTGAAAATATTTTCTAATATTTCGCGTCCGCCGGAATCAAACAGCCTTTTTTTGTAAGTACGTATTTGTCCCGAAGCATCCGAATGCGTTTCGCGGACGGAATTGCCCCGTTCGTCGTAGAAAAAATCTTTTTGCAGGACGAGTTGTCCGTTTTTGCCGAATTTTTGGTAACGTGCTAATTGTCCCATTTCATTCATTTGCCAGATATGCCGGGCCAATATCGCACCCGTTGCATTTTTGAAGTGTTTCTCCACCAGGGCACCGGCACCGTTGTACACGTAAACGGTTTCGCTTTTCAGCGTATTTTCTCCATTAAAACTCTGCACCCGTTCGGGGTGCCCAAAAGCGGCATAGGTGGTAATAATTTTTAAAGCGGGATCGGATTCCCGGGACGAAAAGTAAATGTGACGTTCCACTTCTTGCCCCGAAGCGTCAAAATAAGAGTGAACGCGCTTAAAAAGCGTTTTCTGGGTGTCGGAAAGGCGATAGTAGCATTTTTTTATTAGCATGGCTACCCGATTATTAATAAAAAACTAACTGTTACCGAGTTTTCCGGAACGAATGCCGTTCGGGAAAATTTCATGGGAGTCAGATTGTTTAGTAAAATTATGCACCAAAATAATGACAGAGATCAAGGAATCAATCGCTACAATTGTACACATACTTACAATTTTTTGCAAATAAATTCGTAAAAAAGCGAAACGTTGATTCTTTCTTTCATAATCTTGCAGTTTGATTGTTTTTCCAGAGAAGGAGAAAATTTTAAGTAAAGCTCAGGGACAAACACTCGACTATTTTCTGTCGAGTACAGTGCGTACGAGAGAAATAAAGTCGCTGACCGAGTACGGTTTGGGGATAAAATTAATTCCTTTTTCCAGTACGCCATTGATGACAATGTGATTTTCCGTATAGCCGGAGGTGTAAATAATCTTAATTTCGGAAAATTTTTTCTTTAAAATTTGCGCCAGTTCTTTGCCACTCATGGAAGGCATGATCAAATCGGTAATTAAAAGTGCCGGTTGCACGTTCTCTTTTTCGATGAGCTCCAGCGCTTCTTTGCCCGAGGCGGCTTCCAGAACATGGTAGCCAAATTCCCGAAGAGCGTCGCTTCCTACATTGCGCACAAAAGGATCGTCTTCCACCAGCAGAACGGTTTCATGTCCCCGCAGGGATGAAAAATTTATTGCTTCGGAAGACAAGGAACCTTCTTTTTGCACTTCTGCCACAGGCCAGTAAATTTTGACGGTTGTTCCTTTGCCCGGTTCGCTGTACACAAAAATAGAACCGTTGTTTTGCTTGACAATGCCATAAACGGTAGAAAGGCCCAAGCCCGTTCCTTTGCCGACTTCCTTGGTGGTAAAAAAAGGATCGAAAACTTTTGCCTTGGTTTCTTCATCCATGCCAATGCCATTATCGGTTACCGAGATGGAAACAAACATGCCTGGCGCACTGCCTTTGTGCCTGGCCACGTACGATTCATCTAATAGGTGGACATTGGTCTCAATGATAATGCGTTTTTCTTTTGAATTTTCGGGCGCTTTTTCATGGATGGCATCGCGGGCATTGACCACCAGATTCATGAGCACCTGCTCAATTTGCACCGGATCGGCTTTGATTTTAGGCAAACCGGGTTCCAGATAAAAGTGAAGTTCGATGTGCTCTTCGATTAAGCGCTTGAGCATGTTTTCCATGCCGGAAATCAGTTCGTTAATATCGATAATTTTCGGGGAGATGATTTGTTTGCGGCTAAAGGCTAATAATTGGGAAGTCAAATTTGCGGCTCTCAGTCCTGCGGCATGAATGGATTCTAAAATAGAGCGAAGTTTTACGTCATCCCGATATTTGGCCAAACCCAGTTCGGTGTATCCGTTAATAACGGTTAAAAGGTTGTTGAAATCGTGGGCAATGCCGCCGGTTAAAATCCCGATCGATTCAATTTTCAGGATTTGCTGGATTTGTTTTTCCAGCTCTTTTTCTTTGCTGATGTCTTTTAGCCATCCGGCATATTTAATAATGTTGCCCTGCTCATCGAAAATGGGAAAGATAATGGCGTCTTCGTAGTATTCCGTGCCATCCTTTTTGCGATTGATGAATTCGCCACGCCACGTTTTGCCGGCCGTAATGGTATCCCACATCTCTTTGTAATATTCGGGCGGATGTTTGTCCGATTTTAAGATTCGCGGATTCTGGCCGATGACGTCTTCGTATGAATATCCGGTATCCGTTTCAAAGGCATGATTCACATATTCGATCGTGCCGTCAAGATCGGTAATAATTACCGCGATATTTGTTTGCTCGATAACCGTGGCCAATTCTTTGAGCTTTTTACGAACTTCCGTTTCTTTTTCTTCCAGAATTTTTTGTTCGGTAATGTCCCGGGCACTGCCTACGGTTCCGATGATATTTCCCTGTTCGTCCCGTAACGGCGCTTTGTGAACATCTAAAAAGGTGTATTTACCCATCACGTTGCCGTATTCTTCAAAATGCATGGGGCGTTTTTCTTTTAAGGTGATGGCATCAGAATCCAGGCAGGCCTCGCCAAAGTTATGCCAGGAGGGATTATCGGGATGCAAGGCACGGAGCCGTTTGGCAAAGTACATGTCGTCTTTGCCGATGGGTTCGTTTACGTCCTGAACGCCCAGCAATTTTTCACAAATGGCTTTGTTGGTAAAAATAAAGCGCCCCTGCAAATCTTTGGCCCACAGCATGTCGGGATCGTTGTCGGCAATCAGGCGCAAAAGGCGGTACATCTCGCGGTATTTTTTTTCGCTTTCCCTGATCGATTTCTCGATCTGCTTTTTTTCGGTGATGTCCCGTGTTAGCTCCAGAACATGTGTGACGTTGCCTTTTTTATCGAGTATAGGAATAGCGCTTACTTCAAAATATTTTTCGCTTCCATCGGACAGGGGAAGCGTTTTTTCCACAGTGATGGTGGCCTTTGTTTGCATGGCCTTTTCCGAAGCGCAATCTTCGCATTTTTCGCTTCGCCCCTGGTAAACCTCGTAACAGTATTTTCCCTGAATCTCTTCCTGCGTAACGCCCTTTAGTTCCAAAAGTTTTTTGTTGGTCAGGACAATACGAAAGTTGGTATCGATCATGTGCAGGGGATCGGACAGGCCGTCAAATACCATGCGCAAAAGATGCTCGTTGTGCTGAAGTTTTTGCTGGCTTCGGCGGATCTCGGTAATATCGCGGTTGCTGGCACGCCGGCCAATCAAATTGCCCTGGTCGTCAAAAACTGGTAAACATTGGTGCCAAATCCAGCGTTCTTCTCCGTTTTTATGAATAATGCGAAATTGAATAGTGCAGGCCGTAGGATTATTGAGCTCGTTTTTGATTTTATCCTGAAATAGTTCTTTATCGTCGGGATGTACGATCGTTTGGAATAGTTGAAAGTTGTTCAAAAACTCATCGGATGTGTAACCCGTAATTTCAAAGCATGAGGGAGAAACGTATTCCAGTTGTCCTTCGTGATTAATCCAGTAAATCCAATCCGACGAAAAATCGGCTAAGAAACGAAATTGATCGGCTTTCCGACTCAGGTTTTTTATGGTTTCATCTTTTTGGGCAAGCTGTGTTTTTAACTGCTTGATTTCCTCTAAAAGTTGATCCTCATGTGGGGACGAATGCCTACGCATTATAACTATTCCAATAAAGTATAAGCTTTTAAAAGAATATAATACCACTTCATTTCAAAAGCAATTAAGTCCGATTAAAACCGAAGAATCGTGTGTGGCGTCACAAGTTTGCTGGATTGGCAGGGCACATTTCATTGCATGATTGCTCTCTCTTGTTTACTTTTGTTTTTAAACAACCTAATATGGCTGAAATTCGAATGATAATGGAGCGGTTATGTCTAAACTCCTTAAATGGATGTGGTCTGTTTTTTTTGCTCTTGTTTTTTTGTATTTGACCGTTTTAAGTATTGATGTTTACCGAATGCAAAAATATGATCCTCTCGGTTCTGCGCGTCTTTACACGGTGCGGGTTTTTGCCTATGCCTGGCATTCGGGCATCGTGCTCGACAGGAACGATATTCCCAGGGCATATCAGCCTTATTTTAGCCTGTTTGCCCGGCATCGTTGGGTGGAAATTAGCTGGGGAGACGAAGCTTTTTACCGCAATCAAAATGATACGCTTGCCTGGCCATTGGGAATAAGTGCCATTGTCTGGCCAACAAAAAGCGTGTTGCACGTGGTAGGGTACGACATGCCGCCGCATGCCATTTACGGCGTTGCCCGGGTACAAAAAATTCCCGTTGGAGCCCGGGCATTCCGGGGCCTGCTCAAATTTGTCACCTCGTATTTTGTCAGTGATTCTGCAACTCCCTATGCCATTGTTGAACGCGGGCTTTACGGCGATAGCTGGTTTTTGAAAAGCAAAGGAAAGTATGTCTTCCCTTTTACATGTAATGCGTGGACAGCACAGGCGCTGAAAGAAGCAGGCCTGCCTCTGACACCGGTTTTGTATCAAATTCCCGGTATTTTGATGGAAGTTTTGCGCCAGCGTCCGCTCGTGGAAAAAAATATGAAATTTGTGCGCCTTTATTGATGGGTTACGCGGGGAAAATCGGCGGGAATGTGGAAGCCGTAGTCTTTCAATTTGGGAATGTTTTGCCGAATAAAGCGCGTGATCACTTCTGCGGGGATGGCGAAAACAATATTGGAATCTCCGGCTAATCGTTTGCCGATGTAGGCCCTTCCTGTGTACGGGTTTTGCGTATCGATGAATGTATTGTGCTCCAGAAGCTCCGGTTTCAGGTAATACTGCAGGTGGGCACTTATCGCGCTGGCGATACCGACCAGCTCAAAATGGGGCGGGCCGTCTCTCAAGGCAAGAATGGGGCCTCCGCTGATTCCCCGGGTTAAGGGGACATTAATGAGAAAACTGTGTTTGGAATCGCGGTTTGGCGCGCTGACAATCGAATGGGTAATCAGGAGTTTCCCTTTGGGATAGCCGATCAAATAAACAAAGCTGCCCCATTCCAATTCTTGCGCCTTACCCAGCGGATAGGGAAAAACGGGAAAAGGATGCTGCGGAGTGCGTAGCAGTGTTACTCCAACCAGGGCCAGATCGTTTTTTTCGTCGGAAGCCAGAATTTTGGGTTGACTACTTCCGGGAATGGAAATGAGATTGGTCATCTGGCGGATCTTTTTAGCAAAAGAATAAAGGTAAGGCGAAGGCTTTTGTGCTTCGAGAGAAACCGCATAGTAGGTGAACACCGAATCTTTGTGCGAAACAATGTGACTGCAGGTCAAAAATAATATCTTTTTGCCGGATTGGTAAATAGCAACAATGGTTCCGGCGGAAGGCTGTTCGTAAATGTATTCATTCAAAGCCCTGGTACGATAGATATCGTTGTGAATATCCCTGACGGTAACACTATCTTTTAAGGCAAAGTCGTACGCTTTGTAAAACGTTAACGTCGAAACCATTTTGATCGATTCGATAATACGGGACAGATAGGCAGAAGTCGGCTTTGCCGGGAATTCCGAATCGTATTTGTGATCCTGCACAGGCCAGTTCGGACGGGGCGGGGGCTGGGTTCTTGGCTGGCAAGACAGGATCAGGAGAACAATGGCGATGCAAAAAAAGAGAGTTTTGTAATGCATTGTTCCTTTCCTAATTAAACGTGCGTTAAGCACGAACGCGTTTATCAATAGCTTACTTCTCCTTAATAAATATATCGGGAGTAATCGTGCACGCCAAATTTTTTTATTTAAAACGCCTGGCAGCGATGAATATTCCTTTGCCCGGATCATCCTCATGCGGGAAACGGGAATAAGTTGCCCGGTCGAACGCGTTATTTAGCAGACGAACGATGATAAGTAAAAAATAGAGAGGAGAAGTAAAATGAGCGAAAAAAAGGAACTTTTAACCGCCGGAAAAATTGCCAAAGAATTCGGCGTTCCTCCCAAAAAGGTGAAATTGGCAATCCAGGAGCTGAACATCGAACCCGATGTGAAAAAAGGCAACTGCAATTATTTTTACCGGGAAACCGCGGAAAAAATAAGAGCCGCAATCGAAAAATAAATTCCCTCTTTTTCAGCAGCAAAAAGGCATTATCCGTTGTGGGTGGTGCCTTTTTTGTTTTATGTGCGTAATAAAAAATTGAAATGTTTGGACAAAAATATTATATTCTACCGGAAGGTAGGATTTGAAGATATGCGATTTCAAAAGACGACAGAATATGCCATCCGCGTGATGGTTTACTTAGCGGAGAGAGCGGGCGAGCGATTTTCGGTCAATGCATTGCACAAGGCATTAAATATTCCTTACAAATATTTAGGCCGATTGATGAATCAGTTGGCGCAAAAAGGGCTGGTAACGGTTGCTCAGGGAAAATTCGGCGGGTACACCGTGGAGAAGAAGTCTCTGGCATCCACCTATTTGTACCAAATTGTGGATGCGGTAGAAGGTTTGGAAGATTACGATCGTTGCATTTTGGGCTTTTTAAAGTGTTCGGATGAGCATCCGTGTGCTTTGCACCATTTATGGTTGGGCATTCGCAAGCAGATTAAGGATATGTTGTATTCCACAACTCTGGCCGATTTGGTGCAAACAGAACACGAAACAACTGGCGGGAATTGATATTGTCCGGCGAAATTCGGTAACAATAAAAGGCCCGGTTCGTTGTGCGCCCTGTAGCAAGGGCGTTTTTTAGTAGGGTTAAGAGCGAACTAAACAGTGGTTGAAACGATGAAGAAGCTATATCGCAAAAGCCGGTGGCTGCACAAATATTTAGGCCTATTTTTGGTCCTTTTTTTAATGTGGATGAGCGTTTCGGGAATTGTTCTGAATCATCCCGAGTTGGTTAAGAACATTGCCATTCCCCATTGGCTGGTACCGCCTGCCTACAAAATTAAAAACTGGAATCGGAGCAGCATGATGGGGCTGGTCTATTCGAAACATCGGCCGCAGGTACTTTACGCTTACGGGAAAAAGGGTGTTTGGGTTAGCCGGGACGAAGGAAAAAGTTTTGTGCCCATGCAAAATGGTCTGCCCGGCTCATTGTATTATCTCAAAACCAATCATTTGGTTTTGTACGAAAGAGGGCCCCATCCGTTTTTGCTGGCCGCAACCGATGGCGGTTTGTTTAAGGCCGATTTGGGCAGGGAGCAATGGAGACAACTTTCGGTTGGGGAAAAACACGAAAAGTTTAAAAAGATTTTAATCAACGGGCAGAATGTACTGGTCTTTTCGGAATCTCATGTGTACCGGGCGGCCTTGAGTGATTTACACTTCGAAAAGGTGAAACTGCAACGCGAAATGGCCGAGCGGAAAGTTACCTTGGTCAAGCTCTTTTTTGATTTGCACGACGGTCAGGTGTTCGGTTTGCCCGGACGTTTGTTTACCGATTTGGTGGGTGTTTTGCTTTTCTTTTTGAGTTTTACGGGGTTTTACATCTGGTTTAATCCCTGGCGGTGGCGGCGGCGCCATCAAAAGAATGCAGGCGCTGTGCCGCCCGGCCGGATAAATTTAGTGCGTTCGTTGGTCAAATATCATCTTCAAATCGGCATTTATGTGGCATTTTTCTTTTTGATTTTGGGCGGAACGGCGTTTTTTATGCGGCCCCCGTTTCTGGCGGCCATTGCCGAAGGTAGTATCAGCCCGGCCTGGTATCCGGGCAGAATTTCCGAAAACGTTTGGGAAGAAAAAATTCAGAATGCGCTACTGGACACGCAGCGCAATCGATTGATTATTGCCTGCAGCGATGGGTTGTGGATGGGTAAGGCCGATTTCTCCCAGCCTTTTAAGCCGGTGCAATTTCATGTGCCGATTTTTGTCATGGGACCCACCTATTTTGAAACAGAAGATGGCGACTACGTGATCGGATCTTTCAACGGACTTTACCGGTACAATCCGGAGAATGATCGTTCTGTCAATCTGGTGACCGGTCAGGAAGTAACGGAATATTCAGATATCCGGCCGGGCAAGCGAATGGTCACAGGATTTTTCGAAACGCCCTGGGGGCAAAAGGTGATTGCAACCCATGAGCAGGGGCTGATCCCATTGCGCGGCAAGTTGCCGAACGATCGATTTTCCGTGCCGCCTGTGCTGAATCGTACTTACACATTAAGTTTGTGGAATTTTATGTTTGAATTACACAACGGGCGGATTTTTCAGGATTTGATCGGCAAGTGGTACATTTTGATTGCTCCCCTGGGATCATTTTTGTTTTTACTTCTTACTTTAACTGGCATTTTTGATTGGTTTTACATTAAATTGCGTCGGACGACTGAACAGCACAGAAAAGGGCATGGACTGAATGTCCGGACTTTAATTTTTGAATTTAGGAGGAAAGAATGATCGTTCTACGTTTGCTACCGGTCTTTTTTGCGGACGTGTTATTTGCGGCCCACATGCTGCGCTTTCACGGATGGGCACCGGCCATCATTGTTCTGTTGTTAAATCTGACGCTTTTCATACGGCGTCCCTGGATTCCGCTGATGTGGCAAATTTTAATTGGCCTGGCTATTATTGAATGGATTCGGGTAACCATCTATTTTCTCAATTACCGCATGGCAATGGGGA